>JBDTBU010000145.1:0-22304 GCA_039923935.1 Ktedonobacteraceae bacterium
TGAATAGTGGCACATTCAGCGTGACTGTGCCCATTCCGGCAACCGCCGCGCCCGCTAATTATGTTGTAAATGTCTTTTCACAAAATGGTCCGCTCGATGCTTTTCACCTGCCCGTTGGTGTCCAACATCTAGCGGTCACTGCTCCGCTGATAACTCCTACACCCACAACTGCGCCTACAGCAGTGCCCACAGCGACCACCACAGTAGGTGCTACACCCACAACGGCTCGTAGTACAACCAGTAACAATAACAACGGCTCAGCAGGCGGCAGCAATGGCTTGCTGGTGGTTGTGCTTATCGCGATAGTTGTCTTACTGGTGGCAATTGCTGGTATCGTCTTCTATATGCTGGCACAGCGCAACAAGCAGAGTTCGCCGCCATCTGGACCACCATCGCAACCATCGGGCTATCCCGGATCTGGGCAGTTTAACCAATATGGCGGGTCAAGTAATCCCATGACACCCTTCCCATCTGGCCCAGGACAGCAAATGAATCAGCAGGGGCAGTTTGGCAACTCGCCCAATAACCAGCAGGGCCAACAAGCCTGGCAAGGCAACCAGACCTGTATACGTTGTGGCAGTCCACTGACCCCCAACTCGGCCATCTGCGGCAGGTGTGGCACGCACAATACGGCCATGTCTGATCCCAACGGACCTACCATAGCCTATTAAGCGAGCAACAAAAACACCTCGGCCTGTGTGGATCGAGGTGTTTTTGTTGCTCGCTTGACTTAATCTAGGTAATCCTTCAGCTTGCGGCTACGGCTGGGGTGGCGCAGCTTGCGC
This sequence comes from Ktedonobacteraceae bacterium, assembly GCA_039923935.1. Lineage (GTDB taxonomy): Bacteria > Chloroflexota > Ktedonobacteria > Ktedonobacterales > Ktedonobacteraceae > Paraktedonobacter. The sequence continues at coordinate 786 of JBDTBU010000145.1, forward strand.
AGTGCCTTGGCCTCAATCTGACGAATACGCTCGCGGGTCACATGGAATTCTTTGCCCACTTCCTCCAGCGTGCGGCTGCGGCCATCGTCCAGGCCGAAGCGCAGTTGCAGTACCTTGCGTTCGCGTTCGGTCAAGCTATCCAGCACATCCTCCACCTGCTCTTTAAGCAGTTGGTGGCTGGCCGCGTCGGCGGGAGCAAGCGCGGTGTGATCCTCGATAAAGTCGCCCAGGTGGCTATCCTCTTCCTCACCGATGGGCGTCTCTAGGCTCACTGGCTCCTGGCTAACTTTGATGATCTCACGTACTTTTTCTGGGGTAATCTCCATCTGCAACGCGATCTCCTCGGAGGTAGGTTCGCGGCCAAGATCTTGCAGCAAACGGCGACTAATACGGATCAAGCGATTGATTGTCTCGACCATATGCACCGGGATACGAATCGTGCGTGCCTGGTCGGCAATAGCACGCGTGATCGCCTGACGAATCCACCAGGTGGCATACGTGCTAAACTTGTAGCCTTTGGTATAGTCGAATTTCTCCACGGCGCGGATCAGGCCGATATTGCCCTCCTGGATCAAATCCAGCAGACTCATACCACGACCAATATATTTCTTTGCTACGCTGACAACCAAACGCAGGTTTGCCTCTGTTAAGCGGCGCTGGGCCTCCTCGCCATCTTCGGCGATGCGATAGTTCCGGCTAGTAGGAGGCTTGAGCAACTCGGCTCGCCCACGCTCCATACGCTGGGCTAAGCGCACCTCTTCTTCAGCAGAAAGCAAAGGAACGCGTCCGATCTCGCGTAGGTACATGCGTACAGGGTCATCCAGGCTGCTCTCAAGGTCCGTAACGACGATTCCAAAGCCGTCTGGTGCGTCATCCCATTTGGACTGGGCCTCTTCTTCCGGTCCCGGCTCCCAGTCCACGGGTGGCTCTTTGGTTGGGTCCAGGGCATCCATAGTCTCTTCGTCCTGTAGTTTAAACAAATCAAATGACTCAGGTAAGTCAACGGAGGTTGAAAATCTCTCTCCTGCCGCTACATGAGTATGACTGTTCATTTCGCTAATACCAAACACAGCATTCTTATCGTCTAAGACAGTCACATCACCAAACGCTTCCGCTTCAAACATGTTTCTCAGCGTTTTTGTGTCGAGCTCGACACTACCGACAAGATCAAGTACCTCTGGTTCTTGATTCACCATTCTGAACATCCCCCTTCAGAAAACAGGCGTTAGGATAAACGAATACGAAACACGATCAATCCTGTCTCCTGGTCCAAATTCATAAACAGATGATTTCGCTTTGTGCCATACAAGGCTTGTTGGACGAACTCTCGCTTGCGGTTTATCCGTGCAAGCGCATCGCCGAGTTTATAGTGAGTAACTCCCGCCTCACGACCATAAACTGATGTCGCAACGCGTGCCCAGTTGCCACATCCCCCACATCTTCAGCCTCTTTCAAGAGGTAACGTAATTCCGTCTCTGATCGTAACAAATGTGCCCGCTTTAGCCGGATTGCGCATTGTTTGGCATCCTTGATGAGGTGCGATTCGTCATTAAGAGACGTGTCCTCAACACACTTGCGTACCCGTGCTACTGTTTCCTGCAACGCGGCAGGCACCGATGTTTCCAAAGATTGCTGTAAGGGGGAAGAACCACGTTGATATACTGAGTTGAGAATGCGGTACAACTCTCGCGTGTCTGTCCCAGCAAAGTCACCATCGTTTATTATACCACAAACATGCTCACATAACTTGGGATTTTGCAAGAGTAGCCCTAATAGGTGGTCTTCCTTTTTCCTGTCCGCGCTGTCAAGCCCAATTCTGGCGACCTGCTGCGGTGCATACCCTCCTTTCTCTGCCCGATCTGTTGATGAGTGCTCCTGCCCATACGCGCTCCCCTGGCGTGTCGAAGCTGAACCACCCCGATCCGAAAATTCAACAACGACACTGTTGCTCGGCTGCCCGCGTAGAATACGTTGCAGATCATCGTTCAGGCTGCGCTCGTCCATGCGGAGCAGACCCGCCAGTTGTCGCAAGTAGGCATCCCGTTTGGCACGATCAGTAATCATAGCGATGACGGGCAGGAGCCGTTTAGCGGCTTCTGCCTGGCCCGCTGCCTCACGCAAGTTGAGACCAGCAGTACGCACAGCAAAGTAGTAATCGATGAGTGGCAACGGATGTTGTACCGCGTGCTCCCAAGCAGCGAAATCGCGCTTGATTAGCTCGTCGGGATCTTCGCCCGCCGGCAGTTGCAAGATGTTGATCTCGGCATCTACCTGTTCTTCCAAGCGAATCATGCCACGCGGCTCCACATGCTTGCGACCCCCACGCGTATTGTTGCCAGCAGGCCCGTCGGCTGGCATAGGTACTGGCACAATAGTGCGATCAAAGCCTTTCAGCGCTTCTTGGATGCCGTGTTCGGTGGCTGCGATGCCAGCCGCATCAGGGTCCAGTGCCAGGGTAACTTGGCGCGTCAGTTTCTTGAGTTGCTGAATATGCTTTTCAGTAATCGCACTGCCAATACAGGCCACAGTCTGCTTGGTGCCATACTGATGGGCGATCACTGCGTCCACATACCCTTCAACGATGATGACCTGCTTCTCCTGTTTAATAGGCTCTCTAGCCATATCCAGAGCATACAAGACAGTGCTTTTTTCAAACAAGAGCGTCTGTGGCGAATTGAGATACTTCGGTTGCCCCTCGCCAAGTACACGCCCACCAAAACCGATCACCCTACCGCGTGTGTCCCGAATGGGGAAGATCAGGCGATGGCGAAAGTAGTCATACATGCCTTCTACTTCGCCTTCACGTTTCCTGGCTAACCCTCCCATAATCAGCTCATATTCAGTATAGCCCTGTCCCAACAGATAGCCGCTCAAGCCATCCCAACGGTCAGGTGCGTAGCCCAAACTGAAGGCCATGACTGACTCCGAACTGATACCCCGCTCTTGCAGATACACGCGTGCTTCAGTAGCTTCGCGGGACCGCAAAAGCGACTGGTGAAACCATAAAAGCGCGTCCTCGTTCAGCTTGCGCAGTCGCTCTTTTTGCGCGGATCTTTCGTGCTCCTCCTGGGGATCTCTGCCGGGCAGTTCGTCTAGCGTAACACCAGTTTTTTCTGCCAGATAGTGCAGAGCTTCCTTGAATTCCAGGTTTTGCTGCTTCTCTACAAAGCTAAAGATGTCTCCGCCCTCATTGCAACCAAAACAGTGCCAGGTCTGCGATTCCACAAAGACATAAAACGAGGGTGAGCGCTCGTTGTGAAAAGGGCACGAACCTTTAAAGGCTTTACCTGATTTGTGCAAAGCGACAACCAGGCCAACCTCTTCAACCAGGTCTATTTTCGTTTTGATGGTTTCGATGAGAGATAACATATGTTCCGTTGTGTCTCGCTGCGCTTCCTACTAGGGGAGCGTTTTTAGATGGGAACTCGGTAGAGATTGACTCTTACTCTGCTAAGTTTCCTGATAGAGAAGCTGAGTTATGAGCAGATTGAACGACTCGTCCTATATAACGACTCATAAAGTGGAAAGTAGCGTTTGGATATCCATTCATCCTAGTGGTTGGTGGTGGTCGGACAGGAAACCCTCGTGTCCTATCTTCTACGACGAAGAGCAAAGGCGTTTGGACACATCTATTTTAAAACTTGTGCAACATCCGTCAAAAAATTCTTCCCTATTATCAATCCAAAAGAGCCGGCTTGTTTGATCTACTGAGATAAGATTTTTGAAAGCAGAGCTTCGTTTTCAGAGAGCCGAGTTATCCACATTTTCGCGGACATAAATTACTACTATTATATATATATTAATAAATATTTTGATAAGATAGTAGTAGTAGGGGATGTGGATAAGTGGATAACTTTGCGTTAAGCCCTACCTGACACCTCACCTTAACGAGCCTTTAGAGCCACTTCAATGGTATGTATATAACATCGACGATGTGTCAAAACCTGTGGATAACTTTGTGGAGAATGTGGATAACTTTGTGATTTCTGTGGATAACTTCTTGTCCACAAAACAAAGTTATCCACAGGTTTTGAATCATGTGGATAAGTTATCCACATCCCTGTGGATAACTTCTTGTGTACTATCCACAAGTTATCCACAGGTTATCCACATTTTTAGGCCAATGTGGATAAGTTATCCACACTCAATGTGGATAAGTCTTATGTTTGCATATCCAGACGCATTCACTGTGGAAATGTGGATAAAGTTATCCACATTTTGTGTGGATAAGTGACGTTCATCAATTTTTCATAAAAGGAATGTGGATAACTTTTTTGTTGGGTCGATAGTTTTGCACATATTGCAGGAGTTTTCCACAAAATTTGGCGAGTTATCCACCACATCCGTACAAGTAGTGGGGAAAAATCCGCAGAAAGTTATCCACAGGTTAGGAAAATGTGGATAAGTTATCCACATTGGGTGTGGATAAGTCTTAGGTTGGCATACATTAACGTATGACAATGATACTATCACTAGCATAAATACATACATCCAAAGTCCGTCGATTTAGAACATCAATCTATGATAATGATACTGTCATTGTCATAGATTAACGCTCACAGATTTAGCACGAAAACAGTACTAATACGCTTCAAATATAGGACTTATCCACATTGAATGTGGATAACTTATCCACACCCATGTGGATAAGTTTGAGGACTCGTAATTTCGCGCTTAAAATACCTCATTGCCTGTTTCGCATTGTGGATAATGTGGATAAGTTATCCACATCGAATGTGGATAAGTCTTGTATGCAAATATCCAAACACATTCACTGTGGAAATGTGGATAAAGTTATCCACATCGAATGTGGATAAGTGACGTTCATCAATTTTTCACACAGGCAATGTGGATAACTTTTTTCTCGCGTCGATTTGGAGAGTAATCAATAGGTGTAACATGGGCCTGGACCATACAGTGCAGGCTCGAATTGTATATTTATACTTCTACCTATTTGCTAAGTAGTGACTGATCTAACAAGCAGCAAAAATACTGATGAATTATAACCTATATTTTCTTTATAAGAGTTGTTGGGAGGCATAGGCATAGAGTTTTTGCAGCTTACCAAAGGATGATACCTACAGCCAACCAAGCCAACGCCCAGAGAAATTCTTGCTCCATCACCAGCGTTTCTACTCGAAAAAAGCCAGAGAGCTTCTCTTTTAAAGAATATGTCAGATGACCCATGTACCTGCTCATATCTTCCGGTATGCTTGTAGCAAGAAAGAATAAGAGATCAGGAGGGTACAGCAATGATAAAAAGCTGCGAAATCGAGTATTCGGCTGAGACACAGTTGGATTTGTACTGTATGCCTGCACACACGCTGCTCGAAGACGATTACTTTGCGACTGTGCCCGTGATCGCGGTGCGACCAGCGTTGGTGGAGAAGCGTGCTATTGAGGAAGAGATGTATACCTCATTTGAAGAGGCGATCAGTGGGCGTGTGGCAACGGTGAGTCGCCAGCTCAGTTGCCTGTCCAGGTCAGAGACAAGTGTGTGCTTGCCCGCGCTTGGAGATTGTGCAGGCAAGACCAGCACGCGAAGCTCGTTTTTATCGACTATCTCAGCTCGTGTGAGACGCTTCTGGCAGGCCCAGCGATGCACTATCACGCTGCTATGCTTGGGGCTAAATTTGTTACTGCTGGGTTTTGATTGTATGGGAGTACTGGTTTTGGCCCGCTAACTAACTAGCCTCATCTTATAAGAAACGTGTGACCGAATTTTTTAGAATACATTCGGTCACACGTTTCTTATTGAGACAAAAGAATTGCGGGAAATTCGCCAGAGATGAGAAGGATAGATGCGCAAACAAGAGCGAAAAAATGCAAAGGGGCAAAGCTGGTTTTGGTGGCTATAAAAGGGGTAACGTTTTTTTGCTTTTATGGAGTTATCCACAAAAATTGTGGATAACTCCATAAAAAAATGTGCAAAAGTGACAATCTTTGATGTAATCAGCCGTCAGACTCCATTTAAAGTGCTGGATAACAGCTTACCAGGCAGAAATAGCCTGATCGCTAGCTTGGACTCCCATATGGGCTAGTACTTTATACGTACGCAAAATTTCGCCGATGCTCATCGCACTGGCAAGCTGTACCGTGCTAGTATGAGGCGCGTTACCAGCGTAGACACCACTGATATGCCCTAACATCTGTTCCTGCATGTGCTGGCGAAATGGTTCCAGAATGTGCAGACCTTTGCGCCAGATGTATTCCTTATACAGATCGGGAGATGCACTGTGCAAGTTGCGTGTGGTGTCTCCGTTGGGCATGTGCATCCCAACCTTGAGCAGGGTATCGATGTAGGGTCCAACCAGCCAGGGCCAAACGCTGCCCTGGTGTAGTGCGTGCGGCAGGTCTGTGTGTTGTGCTGGCAATTCTCCCCGGTAGGCTGGATCGTACGGCGCGAGGCTGCGCAGGCCATAGGGCGTGACTAAGTGCTGGGTGACAGCTTCCAGAACCGCAGGCTGTCGGCTGGTATCCAGGATGGCATGGCGCAGCGAGATGGCGAGTAATTGGTTGGGGCGCAGACGCTCGTCGTTTCCTGTGGGACCGTCAACGACATCGTAGAGATAGCCGCCATCCTGAAACCAGAAACGAGCGTTGAAGCTGCTCCGACATATCTCGCGCAATTCCTCGTATTGCTGGGGAATAGCGTTGGTGCGCTCGCGCTGGTAGAGTGTTTGCGCCCATTCCTGCATGAGCGAGAGGGTGTGATACCAGAGGGCATTGACCTCCACCGCTTTGCCAGCGCGTGGCGTGATGGGCCTGCCCTGGTCGAGTGCGTTCATCCAGGTAAGTGCTCGTGTGGGTGCGCCGGTACGCAGTAGGCCGTCCGTTGGATCGAGCTGAATACCATGAGAGGTGCCCTGTATGTAGCAGGCCACGCTTTCCGTCAGGCGAGGATAGAGTTCGTCGAGCAACTCATAATCGTGGGTTGCGCCTAGATACTTATCCAGGGCGTAACAAAACCAGAGTGGTGTGTCCACGCTGCCGTAATCCTCGTCCTCTAGCCTGGGACGCTGAACTGTGGGCAGACGATCAGGCAGGAGTCCCAGGCGAAAATGGCGAGCTATCGAGCGCAGTATCCGTTGCGCTTCGCTATAGTGGCGCGTGGTGATGGTCAGACCAGGCAGGGCAATGAGTACCTCGCGTGTTTGATCTGCGCTCTGATAATAGCTAGGAGTGATGGTCGGGATATGTTCGGCGACGCGGGAAAAGAAGTCTGGTGTGCTTGGACGCTCCTGATAGGGCAAGGTGCGCCTCGTGAGAAAGTGATTTCCCGCCTGGTGGAGCAATTGGAGAAATTCTTCATCTCCGATGGTAAGCTCTGTAGATGCGGTTAAAGGGAGAACTGGCAGTGTTTGGATTGCGCCGCCACCTTCGCCAAAATAGCTCGGTGTCGCAAGCATACCACGCTGAGAGTCGAGGGCTTGCTCATAGAGCTTGTGTATGTGTCTCTGCTCAAAGTGCTGCGGTGACGGTTCTTCAGCAGTCACAATAATAGTTAGCACTTGGCCTGGAGAGAGTCGAGCGCGAATGACGCCGGGCAAATAGAGATCATCGGTATCTGGTAGACCAGCAGTTTGCTCATGGCGACGCAGAAAGTGCCAGTACCAGACGCCAGTGGGAATAAATTGCGGTGGGCTTGCGGGGTCGCCGCTAGCCAGGATGTGATACGGCGTGGCTTTGTCTTTAGCGCGAATGGTGCAGCCAGCCATGCCGCTGGAAAGGGGCATAGACTCATCAGCATGTGGGCTTGTTTCATAGGCACGCACCTGGAACTGCCCATCAGCATTGCCGTACTGAGGCTGATCGTAGGGGCGGTACGCAACGAGCGGGAGCAAGGTTAAGGTCAGCGATGGTTGCGCGGCCTGCATGTAACTATGGGAACGAGAGTAGCCGTTAGAGCCGAACCTGCTCCCGCGCCAAGCAACGTTTTCCATACCAGATTGAGGCATAGAAGTACGCAGAACGCGGTATTGGATGCAGGTTGTGTTCTGTCCCTGGAGCATCCAAATGCGCTTTTCCAGGGTGACACCATCTATACCACCCAGACGATAGGTAAAGACAGGGAAACCATCTTCTAGACGAAAAGCTTCTAGGTGTACGAAACCAGCAGGATTCCGCGTGCCGTCCCGATATTCGTTGGTACCTAAATAAAAGGTTCGTTGGTCAAAAAAAACTTCTTCGTCGATTTTGGCTAGGAGAAGCTGAGGTACAGCATCCTCTGGCAAGGCTGCTACCAGGAGACCATGCTGCATACGTGTTAACGTGCCAGCGATTGTCCCTGCGGCATACCCTCCCAGACCGTTGGTAAGCAACCACTCGCGTGCGATGGTTTCGTCAAAATTGCAACACACGTTGCGCTCAAATGCAATGGGCATAGGTGGTCCCTCCAAGCCTCTCGAAAGATAGAGTGTGTCTACGAAAAACGGGTTACATGTCTAACTGTACTATTCTCCCTCATTTCTATTACAAGTCTAACATAGTATGCGAGAAAATGGAGCATGTTTCGCTACTCAATTTTTGACAATAGATGAAAGCCCCTTTGCAAAAACGCAGGAATGTCTATCATCTTTATCAAAAGCTCTTCCTATGTAACTCGTTGCATTGTATAATAGCCACAATTATTGCGCAATGCCGATCTGATTCGCAGGCACTTGAGCGATGGGGTATGATGAAGCTATGCGTCTCGCTCTTGTGTCTATTACTGCGAATACAGAAATCAGAGCGGGTGTGCATTTGTTAGAGGTGCACGCCCCATTACTGGCCCAGACTGTACAGCCTGGGCAGTATTGTATGCTCCGTTGTTGCGATAGTTTTGCCAGTGATCCGCTACTGCGTCGGCCTTTTTTTGTGCACGAGGCCGAGCCACGGCGGGGACTGTGCCGCTTTCTCGTCTACACCCGTGGGCGTGCTTCAGCCTGGTTAGCTCGCCAGCAGCCAGGAATGTCTCTCGATATCCTGGGGCCGCTGGGTCATGGATGGACGCTGCCACCAGAGGGGCGCAATCTCCTGTTGATTGGTGAGGAGCCGGTACTAGCCTCACTGATCTTTCTTGCGCACCACGCTCTCGAACATGAACTGACCGTCACACTGCTGCATTTTGCCAGCAGCATGGAGGCCAGTTACCCGGCTGCTCTGTTGCCGCCTGAGATTGAGTATCAGGTGATGGTTGGTCAGCCAGGGCCATTGCAAGAGTATCTTCGCTGGGCTGATACGGTATGTTGCGCAGTTTCACGTGAAACATTGCAAACGTTCTCAGATCCTGGGTGGCGCGAGAAACATTTTGCGCAGGCTGTGCTCTGGCCCGTTTTTGCGTGTGGCAGCGGCATCTGCCTGAGTTGCCAGACGGAGACGCGGCACGGTCCCCGGTTGGTGTGTCGCGAGGGGCCAATTTTTGCATTGAGCGAACTGGCTGAGAGCTAAACTACTGGGCTATGCGTTGTTCGCGTTCGTAGCGTGAGAAACAGTGTTTTCTGTTCGGGCGTATGCTATCTGAGATGAGCGTGTCCAGGTCTTCCGAGATCGAGCAGACGTGTTGGGGCAGTGTAAAGCCTGGGTAGATGTCCAGCAGTTGTAGAAATGCTTGCAGAATGCGTGGATCGAAACTGGTGCCGGAACCCATTAGCAGGCGCTCGCGTGCAGCATCGAGCGAGAGGGGTGCTTTATAGGGGCGTTGTGATGTTAATACATCAAAGACATCTGCGATGGTCAATAGGCGAGCACTCAGGGGAATCTCCTCGCCTTTCAAGCCATTGGGATAGCCATGGCCGTCCCAGGCTTCGTGATGGTAGAGCACTGTTTCTACATAGAAGGGATGGACATCGCAGCCGATCAAAATACGCGCACCGATGACTGGATGACGTTCCATTGTGTGGCGTTCGTCTTCCGAAAGGCCGCCAGCTTTCATAAGAATGTCGTTGGTGATCCAGGTTTTGCCCAGATCGTGTACCAGTGCAGCGAGAGCAAGGTCGCGTGCGTCGCGCCTGTTCCAGCCCAGGTAGCGTGCCAGACGTTGGGCGTAGGTTGCTACGCGCCGCGAGTGCTCATAGGTAACAATATCTCGTTCCCGAATACTGTGAGCAAACGAGAGTAGCACTTGGCTGACCTCGCGTTCTTTTTTTTGTATGGTTACCACCGCAGTATTCCCCTCTCTACCTATCTGTATCTGGTTGATGATGTTTCATTGTGTTTTCATAGAAAGCGCTTTGCTTGTCTCGCAGCCTGTTGTTAGGCTGCTATCGATCTGTCGATAATGCGGGTCGATTTTTCTCCTCCCATTTCCTGTCTATAGCATAGCAACGCACGCGGGACAGGTCAAAAGGATAGGACTTCTGGTCAACATAGAAACATACCTCGATGAGAAGCGTGTGTATCTATGGAGCTATTACCTGCTTTCCCACAAATATGCCAGTTTTGCCGTTGCTCCGTAGCAGACCAATACTCCTGTTCGCATTGAAGCTACCGAGAAAAAGCCCTTCTCTGTATATATACGTTCTGATGGGCCTCTTTGCTTCCAACATGTGTCACTATTCCCCAAATAGTCCCTCTTTTTCGCGTATCCGTAGGTAATTGGGAGCGTTTGTGATAGACTCCACTAGATAGCGTAGCCCTTTCCGGCTCCCACTCTAGGGAAGGGATAGGTACTTGCTAACCGCTCGCACTCAATTGACGGCTCTAAAGTCGTTGCTAATCAGGAAGTAATAGTCTATGTCAGAACAGAATGTGGAAGAAGGAAGCCTTGCCAACTCTGCCCCTGCTGCCAATGAGCAGGCAAACGAGGTGATCACGCTTGTGCTTACCGCAGATAACCATCTTGGCTATGCCGCTCCTGGTCAGGGGCCGCGCAAACGCGAGGAGCATCAGCAACGTCTGCGCCATGCGTTCCAGCAAGTGACAGATTTCGCCATTGGTCAGGGGGTGGATTTCTTCATCCAGGCTGGTGATCTGTTTAATAACACTAGCCCGGATGAGCAAGATCGCAACTTTGTCGCGACACGCCTAGCACAATTGCGGCAGTTGGGGATTCGCGCTTTTGCTGTAGGTGGCGTGCACGATACGCCTGCTGACATGCTGGCCGCGAGCGGAAAAAGCACTCCAGCACCACAGATGGGCTATGCGCGTCTGGGTGCGTTGCAGTATTTTCTGCCCCAGACTATTGCTTCTGCTGAGGCACAAAGGGGAGAGCAGGCCGTCTTGGAGCCTGTGCTTGTGGATGTGCGCGGCATAACAGTGGGCATTTGTGGGCAAGGGGTGCTGGCAGGACAAGAGGGAGATCCTCTGGCGCAACTACGGGTAGACAGTGAGATTGAGCGGGCTGCGATCTCGTTACTGGTTCTCCACGCGCCTATCGAGGGCATGGCCGCCGATGGCTCGGTGCAGCAGGAGACGCGTGCACAGGTGAGCCGCGCCAGCATCGCACAGCAGTCGGCGTTTCGCTATATTCTGGCGGGCTATCATCATGAGTACCGGCGTTTCCAGGCTGGTACAACAGAGGTGGTGGTAGCGGGAGCAACGCAACAGGTCGATTTTAATGAGCCTACGAATGATCCAGGCTTTGTCTTCTTGGGACTAGCTGCCGATGGCGTGCGTTGGTGTCGGCATATCGCGATTGACGCGCTACAATACCATCGCGTGGTTATTCAGACAGCGGACATTTGGCCGGAGGGGCAGGACGCTCTAAACGCTCCTGCAACTGACAGTATTCTGGAGCGTTTGCGTCCTGTGTGTGGTGCGGATATGTTGGTGCAACTGCGGTTTGAAGGGGAAGTGGCGCGTCGGCAGTATCACCAGTTAGATCTCAATCAGGTGCGTCGCTTTGGTGAAGAGCACTGTTTTGCGCTCTCTATCGATGATAGTGCGCTCTCTTTCCTACCGGAGTCGCAAGTGGCCTCTGTGGAGACTGGCGAACGCCTTTCCCCACGCGAGGAATTGGTAGCACTGGCCGACGAGTGGATTGCGGCTACCGGGGAAGAGCAGGAGCGCCAGGCTTTATTGCATACAAAAGAAGAGCTATTGGCCGCACTGGACGGAGTCCGCTACCCGGCGTCCAGGCATGGTTTTTCTCATTAGGGGGCGAGTTAATGATAATCCTAAAACATCTGACTGTTGAGCATTTTCGACTTTTACGCCAGATAGATCTGCATTTTCCGCAACGTGGCAGCATTCTGATCCAGGGGCCAAATGAGGCAGGCAAATCAACGCTCTTTGAAAGCATCTATTTTGCCCTCTATGGTGAGCCACTTTCTGCTGACAGCACTAAACGTGAGCAGACGAATCTGGACGAGTTGATTTCCTATGGCGAGAAGATTGCTATTGTGACGTTAGCTGTTTCGGTTGGTGCGACTGAACTGCTGATTACGCGTACGATTGAGCATGGACGTGGGCAGAAGGCTTCACTTGTGATACGCCGTTTGGGCCAGCCAGAGGAGCAGCCTGCCACGAGTCTCGCGGTAGTAAACCAGCGGATTGTACGCGAACTGGGGCATCTCGATGGGGAAACCTTGCGCAATGCTGGTTTAATCGAGCAAAAAGGTCTGGGGCGTCTGGAACATTTGAGCGGTGCTGGACGTGAGGCGACGTTGCGTCGGCTGCTGGGTCTGGAAAAGTTCACCCGTTTGGAAGAACAGTTTCAGTTAACACCAGTGGATGAAAAGCTCTTAAAAGAGAGTACTGAGCAACTCAAGCTTGCCGAGTTACAGGCACGCTTGCCAGAAGTAAGCACGCAACTTGGCGAGTCTGAAGCGGCGCTGGATGCGGTGGCTGTCACCGAGAACCTGGCTGAGATCGATCAACAGGAAGAAGAGATCTCGGAGCAGTATCTTGCGTTAGAGCATCTGGACGTGCAGCGCAATGAGCTGAAGGGTCGCCAGAATCGCATTAAGCAACTCAAGCGGGCCAATGAGACACTGGGCCAGATTATCGCTGCCTACGATGCGATGGCCGAGGCACAGCGCGAGATGCCCGAACTAGAGCGACAGATTAACAATCTGGAGCGGCGTGAGCGTGAAGAACTGCCCGCGCTTGAACAGCGTGTGCACGAACTGTCCGATCTCTCCAAATCATTTGGTACGCTAGAGCACATGGCCGCTGACCTCCTGACCGCCGTTGGTACGATCAAAGGGCTGGAGCAGGAGGTGCACGAGTTCGAGCGCATCCAGGAGACACTCAACGACCTAGATGGGCAAATTGAACATGCGCACTTGCTGGTGGATGAGGCAGTACAAGCTCAGAGCGAGGTTGAAGAACAGAATCGTTCTGGCAAGCCGAAATTGGAGGCGCGTCTGCTGCGTTTGAGAGCCTTGTCTGAGAAGTTGCAGGCGTTGCAGAAGGCGGAAGAGCAACACGCCCAGACGGTTGTGCAGAATAACCTGGCCGAAGAAAACGGGATCACACTACGTAAAATCTGGCGCGATCTCCAAGAGTCTGAGCAAACGCTCGAACAGGTGGAGAAGGATGCGCGTCAAGTGCAGCAACGGGCCGAGGCGGTTGAGCAGCGTTGGCGCAAAGTGAACATTCGCCGCCAGTTACTCGATTGGCAACGGCTCAAGGGGCTTTCTCAGGGTCTGGCCGATGCTGAAAGGCACTTACACTCGACCCATCTGGCACAAGAGAAACTCAATAACGCAGAGGCCGAGGCGAAGAACCGCAAGAACAAGGGCATGTTCATCTGTTTGGCGATTATCGTGTTCTTTGCGATCTCGATAGCCGTGGCGATTGCGGGCATTGTGTCAAGTTCTCCCCCTACGTATATCATTTGTGGCCTACTCGTCCTCATTCTGCCAATAGTTGGTGGATTGCAGGGGGGCAAGTGGCTCAAAGCGAAACAGGAGCATGATGAGGCGTACGCGGCGATGCAGGAGGGTGTGAATAGCGTCAGCATGATGGTGGCGGCCCGTCAGGCTGCTGTGCGTATGGGTGGCAACCACGAGGCTCTGGCCCATGTTGAGCGTGAGATCACATCATTGGGCGGCTCGATACCTGCTTCGGTTGAGGCCGCACGGCAGGTTCTGGGCCAGCAACCAGAGTCGGCAGAGAGCATCGCCGAACTCCAACAGAAACTAAATGAGAGCCGGGATGAGGCTCAGGGAGCACGCAACAAGGTCAATGGGACTATCGCGGCGACATCTGCCCTGCGCAACGAGTATACCCGTTTGCAAGATCAACGCAAGCAAGAAGATTGGGATGTGCTTGATGAGAAGCAGCGCAGCATTTCAACCCGCATCGAGCAATTATATGCCGAGATCGCTTCTGCCGCCGGTCAGGAAGGTTTGCCGATCCTGATTGGGGAAGCAGGAGTCAGATCAACTTCACCCGATCATGTGGCGAGCGAGGGCGAACTCAAGGTGCATATCGATGACACCACGCGGGCAACTGAGCGTGAGATCGCCATCCTGGCAGGCAAGATGGATGTGCTACCCGATCTTGAAGCCCAGGTGAAGATCCACGGCGATGCCTTGGAGATCCTACAGGCTCGCAAGCAGCAGATGGTTGAGCGTCATGAAGAGTTCCAGGCCAGCTATCCTGCTCAGCGTATCGAACGGGCCCGCGAGCAACAAGTCACGTTGCGCGATGCATTGCGGGCATTGCAAGATGCACTGCGCCTGCGTGTACAGCCGCTGGGCGTCTCCTTTGGTCAGACCTCGATCAGCACTGCCGAGACAGCGGCTCGCAAACAGTTGGAGGCGCTGCATATCGCTTTAGGCAATAAAGAGACGATGCAAACGCGTTGTAGCACCTACGCGACGTTGCTTAAAGAGCACCAGGAGTCGCTTTCCGAGCATTATCGTCAGCTTGCCAAATTTAGTGGCTCGCTGGGAAGCTGGATTGTGCCTCTTAATCCTTTCGCTGAAGCATTGGTCGCGTTGCGTTTGCGCTGTGAGCGTGAGATGCAAGATGCCAACGAGTCTGGTATTCAGGGCGAATTTGAGAGCCTGAAATTGCAGGAAGGTGCATTGCACGCCCGTGTCGCACTGTGTATGCAGGAGGTCGAAGATGTCCAGGAGCGCATTGCAAGCTTGCTGACTCAGCGCAGTCGTCCCACCTCCAAAGGGTATACTCGTCACGAGGTCGTGGCAGTCTGGCCGTTGGTCAGTGAGCATACGCCACAAGATCGGGTGAAGTTGGAAACGCAACGGCTCGAACTTGGTGCCGAACTCCATCGTCTGGAAGAGCAAGAACTGGCACTGAGCCAGCAACTCCAGACTGGTGGGAAAAAGCTGGATCTGGCCGAGGCTTGTCAACGCATGAAGCAGCAGGAACAGAGCTATGCAACCAAAAAGCATGGCAGCTTGATGCTCAAGGCTGTGGAAGAGCGTTTGATGCGCAAGATGCTCCCGCGTATCGAGTTCTATCTTCAGCAATTGCTGCCGCTGCTCACGGCTGGCCGTTATCACGATCTACGGCTCACCACGGAGAGCGATGAGACGAGCGCCAGTGGCGGCGCACTGCAATTGAGCGTTTGGGAGCCAGCCGCAGCCGGGTATATCCCACGCTCGGCTTTGTCAGGTGGTACCGCCGATCAGATCTCCCTGGCGCTGCGTCTGGCTTTCTCTATTGCGGCACTACCTCGTGAACTGGGTGCTGCCCCTGGCTTTGTCTTGTTAGACGAGCCACTGACCTCTTCCAGCCGCGAACGTATGCAGGCGTTGGTGGATATCGTGACTGGCGAGATCTTGGGGCAACATTTTGAGCAGGTATTGTTCATCTCACATAGCAATATGTTTGATCCCGCGTTGTTCGCGTATCATGTCTATGTTGAGGATGGTCTGGTCATCGAAAACAACCTGCCTGCAGTCGTGGATTACGCCTCAGTACTAGCCAGGAACACGCCGCTACCAGAGAGCACGACGCCCGACGTGTTTGAGGTGGAGGAGATGGCCTAAGCGAAAACGTGCAGCACATAGCCCCAACTGACACAATCGGTTGGGGCTATGTGCTGCACGTTTTCGCTTATTATCGCTCTTCACCAGTCCCTTGCAACTCATGTTTAGGATCGCGCATCATCAGTTCAGGAACAGCTTTATGGGGGTCAAGTCCTTCAAAGAGGACCAGGGCAAGTTGGCGCGTGATGGGCATTTCAACGCCATAACGTGCAGCGAATTGTAGGGCTGCGCGGGTAGTTGAGATGCCTTCTGCGACAGAATGCGTAGAAGCCAAGATCTCATCCAGCGTCTCACCGGCAGCTAAGCGGCGTCCCAATTGTTGGTTGCGGCTGAGCGGACTGGCGCAGGTGGCGATGAGGTCGCCCATCCCAGCGAGGCCAGCGAAGGTCAGAGGATTGGCCCCGGCTGCGACACCTAAACGCGAAATTTCGGCCAGACCACGGGTGATAAAGGCTGCTTTGGCATTTTCGCCAAAACCCATGCCATCGTTAAAACCGGCTCCGATGGCGATGATGTTTTTCAGTGCACCACCTAGTTCCACGCCTACTACGTCATCTGAATTGTAGACCCGGAAATGTGTGGTTGTAAGTAACGAGCGCACACGCACTGCTACCTGCGGGAGATAAGCAGCTACGACTGCGGCGGTTGGCTTCTCTTCAGCCACCTCACGCGAAAGATTGGGGCCACTCAGCGTTGCCAAACGCTCGCGTGCGTTAGGGATCTCTTCACAGATAATCTCGGTCATGCGTTTGAGCGTGTCGATCTCAATACCTTTGCTGGCGCTGACCAACAGCGTCTCCGGGTCAAGCGCGGGGGCCAGCAAGCGCATATTCGCACGCAGACGTTGGGAGGGCGTGACCAGCAGGAGCATGGTTTTGCCAGAGGTCGCTTGCGCAATGTTAGAGGTTATCTGTAGCTTCTCAGGCAAACGAAATCCCGGCAGGAACAGCGCGTTCTCTCGCTGCTCTTGCAACGCACGCGCTCGCTCAGGGTGATGTTCCCAGAGCGTTGTTTCGATACCTTTGTTGGCTAGCAGACACGCCAGAGTGGTGCCCCAGGCACCGCTGCCAATGACTCCTACAGAAACCATGCTTTTTTGTCTCCTGGATATGTTCTCTGAAACTGGTCACTATTGTAGCACGGGAGCCAGAGAGAAAAAAGATATGCTGAAGCTATATCTGTTCCGCTGGGCTGATGTGTTGATGCTCCGGGTTGGGTTCATCGACTTGGTAGATGGCGGGCTTGAGAATGCCGATGTAGGGCAAGTTGCGATACCGTTGAGCGTAATCCAGTCCGTAACCCACCACGAAACGGTCAGAGATGGTAAAGCCGACATAATCACACGTCACTGGTTTTATACGTTCACGTTCTTTATCTAGCAGGGTACACACGCGCAGACTGAGAGGCCGCCGCTGACGTAACACTTCCATGAGATAGCTCAACGTTAGGCCACTATCGATGATATCCTCGACGATCAGGACATGCTTGTGCGAGATCGGCCCTTCCAGGTCTTTTAAAATACGCACGACCCCGCTGGATTGTGTACTGTTGCCATAGCTGGAGATTGCCATATAGTCCAGTTCCAGCGGCAACTCGATGGTGCGAGCGAGATCAGCAATAAATGGGACCGCGCCTTTGAGGGTGCCGAGCAGCAATAAGGGCCGGTCCTGGTAGTCAGCGGTGATTTGCGCACCTAACGCGGCTACTTTGGCTAGGATAGTTTCGGTTGAAAGAAGTACCTCTTCAATATCTTGATGCATGTGGGTGTGTTCCTGCTCTTCCAGATTAGCCATTATCATATCACACAGGCTAGCTCTAACATATCGGTTGGATTGACAAGCGTACAATCTGCTGTGTGTGCTTGGTCAGGCGTACCCGGTGGTCAAGGCAGGAGCCAGCGACCCATAGGCAATGGGCATCTGAGAAGAAGAGCGGAATAGTTGCGCGTGTCGTGCGTGGTACGTGGTTATCGGTAAAGATATCCTGGACCTTTTTTTTCGCTAACATGCCCAGTGGTTGAATGCGATCACCGGGACGCCTGGTGCGTACGAGAAGCTGCGTGCCAAGCGATTCGCCATCAATATAAGCGCTGTATGGATCGACAGGTACGAAACTGCTCCAGATTTCCGCCCAGTTCTCTTGGTGTAGCGCTTGCCTGAACTGTGTTGCCATTGGTTCAGGCACGATTTCTGCTTTAGCTTGCCAGGAAGTGCCGGGAACCTGGATTTCACCGGGGAGGGTAAGGATGGCTGCGTCATGGGCCTGCTCACTGGCTGCTGGCTCTTGTGTGTTGCTTTGGTGCTCGAAGATCAGAGTGTTGTTGTGAGTGCGGACACACAGGCGCTGGGGCAGATGCAGTTCGCTATCCTGGCGATGGGTGAGGAGTTGCTCGATCAGCAACAGGTGGCGCGGTTCGAGCGGAGACTGTCCCTTGCACAAATGCGCAGTCACCCGGCGCAACAGGTGGCGTTGCAGGCTCAGGGGCAAAGCCAGCAGGGCGGCTAGGTCGAGCTGAATGGCGTGCTCTTGTTCGGAAACGACGATACTCGCCCAACTTGTGTCTACCTGTGTTTCCAGCCAAGCCAGGTCCACGCGTACAACCTCGGCATTGCGTAACAATGTACGCTGGATACCGGGGTTCAGTTCTTGTAACAGAGGCACGACCTCGTGACGGATGCGATTGCGTAAGAAGCGGGGATCGCTATTGCTGTAGTCTTCAACCGGTGTAAGCTTGTGCTCCTGGCAATAGACCACAGTTTCAGCGTGGGTGATTTCCAATAGTGGGCGAATAATATCCTGCTGACGCGGCGGCATACCCACCAGTCCGCTCAGACCGCTACCACGCAACCAGTGCAGCAGCAGCGTCTCCACCTGATCGTCGGCGTGGTGGGCGACAGCGATGGAACGGCCCTGAGCTACTTCGCGCAGGAAACGATAACGAGCAACGCGAGCCGCATCCTCCAACGAACGCTTCTCCGCCCGTGCCAGGGCAATCACATCGATCTCACCCAGCGTGCAGGGAACGGCGTAGGCTGCCATCATGCTGGCAACCGTCTGGGCATCGTGTGTACTCTCCGCGCCGCGCAACATATGGTTAAGGTGAGCCGCATGTAACTCGACAGCGGGATAGCGTTTGCCAGGTCCACAGAGTTGGAGCAAGAGATGCAGCAAGCAGAGAGAATCAGCCCCGCCAGAAACGGCCACGACGATTCCGCCCTGTGCGGGTAGCAACTGGTGCCGCTCTATATAGGTAATTACTCTCTCAAGCATGTTTGTGCCTCTCTGCGGTTGGTAAGTGATCCCTTTATTTCAGCGATGGTCCTTAGTAGCCTGATCGCTGTGAACATGATACAATACTCCCATCGCAAGATCATAGAGACGGGTATATATTGTCATTATGTTAGAGATAATCAAAACGCTGGCGGAAGCTTTCGGTGCACAACAAAAACAACTGTATATGGTGGGCGGCACAGTACGCGACGTGTTGCTCAATCGCGGCCAGTCGAACGATTCTGACCTGGCAACGGACGCACGCCCTAATGAGATCAAACAGATCGTGGCCCCGACACATCCCAACGCGATTGTGCTGGTTGGCGAGCGCTTCGGAACGGTGCGCTTGCACTATGGGAGCGATATTGTTGAGATCACGACATTCAGAAGCGAGATATATAATTCCGATTCGCGTAAGCCAGAGGTATGTTTCGGCGATAACCTGACTGACGATCTGCACCGCCGCGATTTTACGATCAACGCCCTCGCCCGCCATCCACTGACCGGACAGATTATCGATCCCTTTGGGGGTCGGCAAGACCTGGATGCTCATGTGTTGCGTGCGGTGGGCAACGAGCCAGAGCAGCGCTTCGCCGAAGATCCACTACGTTTGCTGCGAGCCGTGCGTTTTGCCGCTCAACTCAATTTTTCGATAGAATCGAGCACTACACACTCGATTCTCCAGCAAGCAGCGACTCTCCAAAAAATCTCCCGCGAACGTATCCGCGACGAGATGAATAAGTTGCTGCTCTCGGATCATCCCGCTTTGGGCCTGGACCTGCTGGTTGAGCTTCGATTAATGAAGTGGATTATCCCGGAAGTGGTAGAGCTACGTGGCGTGAGTCAACAAGTGCACAAAGGTGGCCATTCTAAGGATGTCTACGCGCATGTGTTGCGTGTCGTTGAACGCTCCTCGCCGACATTGCACACGCGTTGGAGTGCGTTGCTGCACGATATCGCCAAGCCGCGCACACTCAGCGTCGAGGATGGCAAGGTGCATTTCTTTGGACACGAGGAAGTGGGCGCGAAGATGGCGCGTGACATTTTGAAACGCCTGCATTTTGACCGCGACTTTATCGAGAACGTCTCGCGTACTGTGCAGTTGCATATGCGTGCCAATGCCTATGCCACCGATTGGACAGATGGCGCGGTGCGGCGTTTGATGCTGGACAGTGGCGAGAGCCTGGAGTATTTGCTGGATCTCTCGCAGGCGGACATTACCAGTTATCGCGCCGACAAGGTCTCGCAAGCGGCTGCGCGTGTGTCTGAGCTAACAACGCGTTGCCAGCAGCTCAAAGAAGAAGCCGAACACGTGCCGTTGAAGAGTCCGCTAGATGGTACAGAACTGATGGAGATGTTTGGCCGTGGCCCTGGTCCCTGGCTACGTCCAGTCAAGGAACATCTGCTAGGCCTGGTAATCGATGGCCTGCTCTCTCCTGATGATAAAGGGGAAGCAGCCAGGATCGCGCAAGAGCTTATACACGCTGAGTAAGCAGCACCGCACGCAGAGATTTCCTTGCTAACCAACCTGTAAGCATCGCGTCAGGCAGCAGCATGCGGGGAATGAGACAGGTAGCCGCATGCGGGGGATGATAAAGGCATCACTATTTTTCTCACAGGAGCAATCAGCAAGCCAGACGAGGGCATTGCATGGGAAGAGGCGTCAATGTTATTGGCGTCGGTCATTATACTTCAGAGAGAGCACAGTACATTATTCTGGGAGGAACACAGGAATCATGGCCAAAATCAATCGTCCAGACTCGCAAAAATCCAGTTCAGAGCCTACATCGAAAAACGAGAAACAGCAGCAGGCGTTTACTGCCAGCTCGCCTGTAACTCCCTCTGTCCCAAACCAGCCAAAAGGCAAACAAAGTGGAAGTCACCGCAAAACCACCATTGGAGGCTCAGCCATCCAGGGAGCGAAATCCACACAGCCCAAAGAAGTCCCAACTGGTGCGGCTGCCACTCAGAAGGCAGAGTACTATAACCGCGAGACACGCCGCCGTATGGAGCATATGGGGACCGGCCCCTACAACGAAAATGCGCGGGTTGATCCTCGTGCCAAGCGAAAAAAACGTCTTGAAGAGCGCCAGGAGAAAATCAAACAACTGGTGAATGCCAAAGGGCCGAGTCGCAATATCAAGCTGGGCAACCGCAATACGTACTTCGTCATTGCACTGATTGCTTTGCTCGTTATTGTAACTGTCCTGTATATCATCATCCGCCACCCATTTTGATTAGCACGGCGCTCACCTCCGTCTTTTTTTCAAAAGTGGAAGGAAGCTGTGGTGGAACAGGCGAGCGATGATGGCTCCGTGAGAGAGCAGACCGCCTGTTTCCAGCACAAGACCGCTGACCAGGG
>JBDTBU010000146.1:0-4691 GCA_039923935.1 Ktedonobacteraceae bacterium
ATCGATCTTCTACGCCCAATTCCGTCAGAAACGAACGAAGATGAGGATGAAAGATCGTTTAACGAGGATGAGAGCGAAATAGGAGCCGGAGGCTAGCGTCGGTTCTACATTCAAGGGGGGCGGTGGATGCGAAATAGGAGCCGGAGGCTAGCGCCGGCTCTACATTCGGGCGCTTGCCTTCGGTTCGTCTGATACGGCTATTCGAGCGTGCCAAAGGTTTGGCGTAGGGCTTCTTCGCCCTCGCTGTCAACCAGCGCGAAAACGTCGTCATCGGGCAACAGGAGCGTGTCCGCACCTGGAGTGATAAACTGTTTATTGCGAATGACCAGGGCCAGATTGCAGGTGCGTGGCAGTTTGAGCGAGCCTAACGTCTTGCCGACTGCTGGTGATTCCGCCGGGATGCGCACTTCAATAATCTCCAGACCAGCGTTTTTCAGGGTCAGCAGAGGCACGAAACGTGAACTGGGCAAATCTGACTCGATCAACGAGAGAATGGTCTTGGTTGGGCTGACTATCGTATCGATGCCCAGCTTGAGAAAGATCTCCTCGTGCTTCGGGTTGTTCAAACGTGCGATGGTGCGACCAACCTTATAGCGTTTCTTAGCTACTTGGCAGATCACCATGTTATCCTCGTCATCGCCGGTGACTGCGATCACCACATCGGCCCGATTTGCCCCGACCTCATCCATCGTGCTCGCCTCGCAAGCGTCGCCGCGTACCACTGACTGCCCCAGTTCTTCTTTGAGCGATTGGTAACGGCTCGCGCCCTTTTCAATCAGGAGCACCTCGTGTCCCTGCGTAAAGAGACTTTTAGTGACGTAGTAGCCAATATCGCCACCACCGCCAACGATAATATACATACCTATTCCTCTGTTCTTTTCTTAGCGAGTCACTGCGTCAAAGAACACCTGAGCGCCCATGATCGTAGGACAGATCGTCTCCAGGCCCAGTTCGCGGTAGGTTTCTTCACGAATGGGATCGTAGATACGGCACATCACTTTCTGGACATGAAAAATTTCGCGTGCAATCTGGCTAGCCATAATGTTGCGGTTATCGCCATTAGTGACAGCGACAAACGCGTCAGCCTTTTTGATACCAGCACGCACAAGCACATCTTCATCAACGCCGTTGCCAATAATCAGATTGCCACTGAATGCACTGGGCAAACGTTGGAAAGCGTCGCCGCTCTGGTCAATAACCGAGACAGTATGCCCGGTCCGATCCATCATCGTGGCCAGTGTCGCGCCTACACGGCCACAGCCAAGGATCACTATGTTCACGAGTTGCCTCCTGTTGAGTCAGAGGTAAAGAAGCACGAGACATCTTTCCCTGACCAGTTCCTTTCAATCAGAAGATATTGTACCATTAACAGCGAGAAACCTACAGGAGAAATTGTTGTATGGCGAAACACTATGCTCTCCGCGCCCTGCTTTCCTCCCAGCAAGCGGCGTGGGATATTTTTGTGAACGAGCATCCCCAGGGACATCTTTTACAAAGTTGGGGTTGGGGCGAGCTAAAAACGGGTGCAAACTGGCAACCGTTACGTCTGGCGCTCTGGGATGAACACACGGGGCAGATGGTGGCCGCCGCCCAGGTACTTCAGCGCACCGTCGCCCATATACCAGCGCGTCTGGCCCACTTGGCGTATATCCCGAAGGGTCCGTTGCTGGACTGGACTGCACACACTGACGACGGCTCAAGCCTGGCCCAGCTCTTTCTAGGCGAATTGCGCACGTATCTGCGCCACCGAGGTGCCCTGGCCCTACACATCGAGCCGAATCTGGCAGCGGAGACGGCTGAGGGGCAGGCCGCGCTAGACTGCCTGAAAAAACTGGGTTTGCGTGAAATTCACCATGTCCAGCCAATACGCACGATTACACTGGATATCCAGCCCGATGAGGAGACATTACTAGCGCAGATGAAAGAGAAATGGCGCTATAATGTGCGCTTAGCTGGACGCAAAGGCGTCGAGGTACGGGCAGCTCAAAGTCAGGCTGATGTGCAAGCCTGGTATGAACTGCTGGCAACCACTGGTGAACGCGACCAGTTCGGCATCCACACGCTTGATTACTATCGCAAAGCCTGGGATATTCTGGGATCACGCCAACAAGCGCGGCTATTCCTAGCCTACGCCGAAGGTGAACTATTAGCAGGTATTTTTGTCAGCTTGCTAGCTGGAGAAGCAATTTACCTTTATGGAGCCTCTAGCAACGCCAAACGCAACCTAATGCCCAACTATCTGCTCCAATGGGAAGCCATGCGTTGGGCCAAGCAGGTGGGCGCACGCAGCTACGATTTCTGGGGCATTCCAGCCACCGACGAGGCCGAAGAAGCTATGGCCGGGGTCTATCGTTTTAAAAGCGGCTGGGGTGGACGCGTGGTGCGCTTCCTCGGTAACTATGAGGATGTCTATCGTCCCTTGGCTATGAGCGTGGCAAGACGTGTGCTGCGGTAGTATCAGGAACGACATTTATTCGCTTATTGTATGCACAAGCATCAAAAGCCCCTCGCTTAGAGACACCCTGGCTTGTGCTCCCAACAGCACATTGCTGATCCCGCGAGGCTTGCCAAAAGCTAGCGTCTCATCCCGCAGCGGATAATACAGATTCTCTGTGCACACGCCTGTCACCGCAACCGTCAGTGGCAGCAACGACAGCAAATCCCCTGGGTTGCCCTCGATCAGCGTTGTGCCAGGGCCGCGCACGAGCCAACCTCGTGAATTGCCGTCTACAATCTCGACTGGCAGGGTCAGATAGCCAACCAGGAGTTGGATATTCGCGATAGTATGCTCAAAGCGCGTGCCCCCTAACGCGCCCAGGATGGTAATTCTGCTTGCCCCCTGTTGCAGAGCCACTTCCATCGCTAGTTCTGTATCTGTTTCGTCTTTCTCCACTTGTACACGTACAAACTGGCAACCTAGCCGTGTCAGTTCCTGCTGTGTCTCTTCATCCAGCGAATCGAAATCGCCTACCACAAATGCCGGTACATCGCCCAGCGCCAGCGCTGTGCTCGCACCACTATCTGCCGCGATGACCAGTTCACCCTCTGCCAGCGCCTTATCCAACGCTGTCCCCGCCTGCACCGTTCCGCCAGCAAAAATAATAACATGCATATGTATCTCCTATAAAATACCAAAGATCGTGTTACGAGCCTCCGGCTCTCATCCCACCGGTTCCATCCGCTTCAGCTTTGGGATTGGCGTTACCCACCAAACGGGTTAACGCATAGCTCTCCCTACACCTGTTGCGTTATAATAAGCAGGAAAAATACGAAGCTCAATCAGTATATACCACAGAAAAGGTACCAATGACACCCATACTTTCGCCTGATTCCACCAGAGAACCCCAATCCTGGGGCCGCTATCCGCAAGTCAAGCATACACGCGTGCTGCCCATCTATTGGCGCAGCGACGTGCCTGACTTAGCGCGTACTGGGCAGTGTATGCTGCCACATGCTTATGGGCGTAGTTATGGCGATAGTTGTCTCAACGAGAACGGTATTGCACTCGATGTGAGCCATCTCAATCGTTTTATCTCTTTCGACGCTGAGAGCGGTGTACTCTGTTGTGAGGCAGGTGTTTCCCTGGCTGATATTCTGGAGCTTATCGTTGCGCGTGGGTGGTTCTTGCCTGTGACGCCGGGCACGAAATACGTCTCCGTGGGTGGTGCCATCGCCAACGATATTCACGGCAAAAATCACCATTCCGG
The DNA here is from genome assembly GCA_039923935.1 of Ktedonobacteraceae bacterium. Taxonomy (GTDB): domain Bacteria; phylum Chloroflexota; class Ktedonobacteria; order Ktedonobacterales; family Ktedonobacteraceae; genus Paraktedonobacter. The sequence goes on from JBDTBU010000146.1 coordinate 3,708, forward strand.
CGGTACCTTTGGCTGCCATGTGCAGCGCTTGGCACTTCTGCGTTCTGATGGGCAGTGCTTGATCTGCTCGCCGACTGAGAATGCTGCACTTTTCCAGGCTACGATTGGCGGTCTGGGGCTGACTGGCCTGATTCTCTGGGCCGAAATTCAACTCAAACGCATCGTCAATCCCTACATTGATAGCGAGTCTATCCGCTTTACCTCGCTTGACGAATTTTTTGCTCTTTCTGCCGAATCTGACCGAGATTTCACCTATACTGTCTCCTGGGTCGATCTACTTGTAGGCGGTGAGGCGCTCTGTCGCGGCATCTTTACACGCGGCAATCATAACCAGTCGCCCGCACTGGTTCACAAGCCCGTCAAGCGGCGTTTGTCCCTGACGATGCCCTGCAACTTGCCGCAGTTTGTGCTCAACCCGCTCACCGTCAAAGGCTTTAACGAACTGTATTATCATGTGCAGCTTCCCAAACGCGTGCGCAAGATCGTCCCGTATGACCCGTTTTTCTATCCATTGGACGGTATCCAGCAGTGGAACCGTCTATACGGCAAACGTGGCTTCTTGCAATATCAGTTCGTGGTCCCATTCGAGGGTGGACGCGAGGCTATGCGCGAAATCCTGGGGCGCATCCGCAAAGCTAGGGCTGGCTCTTTCCTGACGGTGCTCAAAGAGTTCGGGCACGTCACCTCACCCAGCATGCTCTCTTTCCCACGACCCGGCCTGACCCTGGCTCTCGATTTTGCCTATGCTGGCGAGAAAACCCTGCTCTTGCTCGACGATCTCGACACCATTGTACGCCACTTCAACGGCGCAGTGTATCCAGCCAAAGATGCCCGCATGTCAGCGGCCAGCTTCCAGCAATTCTATCCCCGCTGGCAAGCATTCACCCAATATGTCGATCCTCACTTCTCCTCTAGCTTCTGGAGACGTGTGAGCACTCAACCATAAAAGAAAGTCATCAACATTATGCGTATCTTAATTCTGGG
>JBDTBU010000147.1:0-10909 GCA_039923935.1 Ktedonobacteraceae bacterium
ACCGGATTTATCGAGAGCACCGGGATCGCTCCCTAGCGGAGGTACAAAACCTCTTCTATTCTGCTCATCAGCAATTCCTTTCTCAAGTGAACCTGCTCGCTCAAACGTGTTCAGAAGAGGAATTAAACGCCTCACATTGCTTTGCCTGGACGGAAGTTTGGCCCGGTTCCTCGCTCATCGCTGTGATCGCAGATAATTCCTACGAGCACTATTGCGATCATGCACAACACATTCGTCACTGGCTCGATGTCTCTAAGATGGCTTAAAACAGTATATCAGTCTCTTTTTCTCGTTCAACAGTTCCCGGTGACTACAATAGTCACGCCGTTAGGATCTTGAAATGTGCCGGGTTGCAGGCCGGGCCGGGCAATTTCAAAGAAATCGAGGCCACTGACATCGGCTTCGTGGCGTGTGGCGTTTGGGCCGCTCCAGGTGTTGAGGCCAAGGTGGTGATGATAGCCATCCCACGAGACAAAACCAGCCTGATTATAGAGATTGGCCTTGAGGTCCAGGCCAAAGGTCTGCTCATAATAGGCAATGCTCTCGTCCAAATCGCTGACGTTGAGGTGCATATGCCCAAGAATCGTGCCTGCTGGCAACCCGTGGAAGTCGCCAGCTTTCGCCAGCAGTGCTTCGGCCTTGAGCGGCAGAGTGTCCATCGTAGGTTTCCCATCGTGCATCGGCCACTGCTCACGCGGGCGATCAGCGTAGACCTCGATGCCGTTGCCTTCGGGATCGTTGAGGTAGAGCGCCTGGCTGACCAGATGATCGGAGGCTCCATCGATGTGCGTGCCGCCGCCGCCCATGCTGTGGCTCAGAAACGTGCCCAGCGCGGCCTCATCGGGCAGCAGGATGGCGAAATGAAACAGGCCAGCCATGTGACGAGGCCGGGAACGTGCATCCGGTGTGTGACGCAGTGCGAGCAATTCGTGTCCGCCTGCGCCCAGTCCAACGCGCCCCTCGGCCCGTTCATCACGCACAATCTCAAGTCCCAAACGCTCATAATAGACAATACTAGCTGACAGGTCGCGGACGCGCAGTCCCACCCGTTTCAGTGGCCATTGTTGTGTCATATCGCTCTTCTCCTCTGTGATAGCGTGTGCAGTCTGCACGTACCCTTCTCGATACCATGCAGTCGTATTATATCACATACAAATTGTAAGTAACTAATCAGATATTATAGAGGAGAACGCCTAGTAAGCGGTGGGATATTCCAGATTTTACACGTTAAAAACAGGGGGAGAGAATTTGACCCCAGGTTCATCCTCTGCTATAGTATTGTCAAATTATAGTATTGTCAAATACCCTCGTGTTCTTGATACACAAACAGTTTGCAAGAGGTCAACTTCATTGCCAGGGTGAGAATATGGGCCAGCAGATCGGCACGCAACCAATTCGTCGCCGTCCAGGCCACCTTCTCACTCAAGTAATTTGCAATAACTGAGACACCTTTGTTGAGCAGCGAAACGCCTAGATAGAGCAACGCGGCCATAATAAGCACCATCGAGACGCCATGAACAGCGATAGTGTCAATAAACGAGCGAAGAATCAGCGGATTGAGCAGTTGCAGCCCAATGCTAGCCAACAGCAGCAGCACCATCAGCAAGGTGCTACTTCGTTGTGGTTTCAGGTACCTAGCAAGCAGGCTGAGACAGTCTGTAAAAGGGCGTAAACTCACGGTGAGCCTTTCCTTATGAGAACGGGCGCAGGAGAAAGAGAGAAGTGGGTGCTGTAAGCTCTTCACCTTGCTCTTTTTCCCGCAACAACAATAGTTTCATGGAAAGTTGAGGACATGGTGAATGCTTAAAAAGCGCAAAATGCCAGAGGTATGGTTTATGAGGCATCGGGAAACAGTGTGCAAGGAGAATGGAGAAGCCCTCTCACACCCTTTTACAAAGCAAAAAATAGACACCTCATCAACGAGACTGCCTCTTGTATCATGCACCTTCATAGGCTCTTTTTGTATGTAACACGAATAGCACCTATCTATACAGCATTTGCAGCAGATAGGTTCTCTAGGGCGACAAAAAGAAACCTAGTCTGTTTCACCATTCTCAGGGAAACGCGGTACATGATTAACAGCAGCTCGGCATATGTGTCTCCTATACAAAGTATGTGTTTTGAAAGCTCCTACAGATTAAACAATGCCCTTATAATGTCTATTATAAGCAAGATATAATTTATGTACCAAGCCCAAATATTCCTAAAGTGGGCACATCAAAAAGGAACGTATGGAAACATTGCAATTAACACTACAAGAGATCAACGCTTTTGACCAACAGCACTTCGTTGAGGCGCTGGGCGTGCTCTTCGAGGGGCCAGCCTGGATTGTCGAGCAAGCCTGGCTGGCACGTCCGTTTGCTAGTCGGGAGCAGTTGTTCCAGGCACTCTGTGAGGTCATGTATCTGGCACCTCGCGAGCAACAGATCGCGCTGCTACAGGCGCATCCCGATCTGGTTGGCCGCGCTGCTCTCGCTGGCACACTCTCGCCTGAATCGACACACGAGCAAGCTGCAGCGGGCCTGCACGCGCTCTCACAACAAGAGCTTGAGACATTCCAGCGCCTCAATACAGCGTATCGCGAACGCTTTGGGTTTCCTTTCGTGATCTGCGCTCGTGTCAACAAAAAGGAGAGCATTCTGGCAGGCTTCTCCACGCGTTTGCAACATGTGCGCAGCCAGGAAATCGAGTTGGCACTTGGTGAGGTCGCCAAAATCTGTGCGCTGCGTTTAGATGATCTAGTCAGTTCAACTGATCTCACACCATAGGAGTTGTCTATGAACGACGAATACGATTACAACATCAGTTACGGGAAAATAGCTATTCCTCTCTATCGCGTATATGCCACACCATTGACAGGTGTTGCACCCATCCCTGAGTCTGCTTTCACTGGCAGAGACAACACCCTCTTGGCGGCAGAAGTGGATGTTGAAGTCTATGGCGGCAATTTCGTCGCAGCCTATACTGAGGGTGATAACAGCAATGTCGTGGCCACCGATAGTATGAAGAATTTCGTGTTGGAACACGCGTTGGCCTTTGAAGGTTCAACACTTGAAAGTTTCCTCCACCTGCTGGGACACGCGTTTCTCACGGCCTATGCGCAAATGGAGCATGTGCGCCTAACGGGTCGAGAGCTGCCTTTTACGGCGGCTATCGTCCCTCAGCATGGCAGTTTTGCCGCAAGTAATGTGCTTTTCAAACACTCAAACGATGATTTTGCCACAGCCTCGTTCGACTTCGCACGCGCTGGTGAGACAGTGGTGATCACTGGGCATGAGTGTGGCCGGATCGGTATGCAATTGCTAAAAGTCACTGGTAGCTCTTTCACCAACTTTGTACGCGATGACTATACGACATTGCCTGAACGCGTGGATCGCCCGCTCTATCTGTATCTGGATACCCATTGGAAATACGCTGATCTCAACGATATCCATCAGCGCTACATCCCAGCAGAGCAGGTGCGCGACATGATCTACACGATCTTCCACGAGTTTGTTAGCGAGTCGATTCAACATCTTGTGCACGAGATAGGCCTGCGCCTGCTCAAACGCTTCCCACAGATGGCCGAAGTCTCCTTCACAGGCCAGAATCGCACGCGTGATCCTATGGTTGTCTCTGAAACCGATCCCAGGATCAAAGTCTATAGCGACCCATTCTCTGCCTATGGCAGCATCACGCTGACGTTGGCCCGCAAAAGTTAAGAGAACGCTTTATAATACCTGTAGCAAGGCTTCAACAGAGGAAAGAGAGCACGCGAACATGGCTGGCAGCCTCACAACGCATGTGTTGAATATCGCGCAAGGGCAACCTGGCGCTGGCATGGGCATCACCCTCTGGCGGCTGGACTTAGCGCGTGGCGAACGGCAATTGCTTACATCGACGCGTACGAACGTCAATGGGCGTACAGACGAGCCGATGCTAGCTGGCGCTGAGATGATGGTGGGGACGTACGAGCTAGTTTTTGCGGTAGGTGCATATTTTAACATGCAAGGGATCACTGATACGGCGCTCTTCCTCGATCATGTGCCGATACGTTTTCGCATCGCTCATGCAGACGAGCACTATCATGTGCCGCTGCTCGTCTCGCCCTGGGCCTATAGCACGTATCGAGGCAGTTAGAAAGGAATCTTCCCTATGGATATCCAAACTTCCGCACGCACCATCATGGAGCGCTGCGAACGGCTAGGGCAGTATAGCGAGGAGCCAGGTTTGCTGGTGCGTCGCTATGCTACCCCAGCCATGCAACAAGTGAACAAGCTGGTGGCCTCGTGGATGCAGGCGGCTGGCATGAGCACACACCAGGATCAGGTGGGTAATCTGCGTGGTCGCTATCCAGCCGCTCAGGAGCAAGCGCAAACCCTACTACTCGGCTCGCATCTCGATACCGTGCGCGACGCGGGCAAATATGACGGCCCGCTTGGTGTGCTCCTTGCGCTCAGCGTGATCGAACGGCTCTACAAGCGCGGCGAACGGCTCCCCTTTGCCATCGAATTGTGTGCTTTTGCCGACGAAGAAGGGCTACGCTATGCCAGTGCCTATCTCGGCAGCAAAGCAGTGGTCGGAACCTTCGAGCCGGAACTGCTGGATTTACTGGATAGCGACGGTATCCCACTGGCAGAGGCCATGCGTACCTTTGGTGGCGAGCCTGAGCAGATCGCGCTGGCGAGACGCGAGGGTAGGGATCTACTGGGCTATTGTGAGGTGCATATCGAACAGGGGCCAGTCCTGGAGTCGCTCAACCTGCCAGTGGGCGTCGTTTCAGCGATAACTGGACACAGCCGCATCAAGGTGACACTGAGCGGCATGGCTGGTCACGCGGGAACGGTGCCCATGTCTCTGCGTCGTGATGCGCTCTGCGCTGCCGCCGCGTGTGTACTAGCTATCGAGAGCTATGCCCAGAGTATATCCGACTTGGTGGCAACAGTCGGCCAGTTCAGCATAGAGCCGGGGGCGAGCAACGTCATCCCTGGCCGCGTGACATTCAGCCTGGATGTACGCCATCAAGAGGATGCTGTACGAGTCAGAGCATGTGCCGAGATTGAGAAGCGCGTCAGCGAGATTGCCAGAACACGCAGTATTGCATATATATGGTCACTTTTGCAGGAAAATTGCGCGATTCGTTGCACACTACATCTGGCCGACGTGCTGGAACAAGCTATCGCACAGGCTGGCATTCCAGTACACACAATGACAAGCGGCGCGGGGCATGATGCGGTGGTCCTCTCAGAGTTGACGGCGGTGGCGATGCTCTTTGTACGCTGTCGCGGTGGAATTAGCCATAATCCCACTGAGGCAGTCACGCAAGAGGATGTAGCTGTGACTATCGATGTCTTGGAGCGTTTCCTACATCTTCTGGTACAAACAGGAGAACAGTCATGAGCACCTACGATCTGCTAGTACGTGGCGGCATACTGGTGAGTGCGAACGGACTACATCAGGCCGATCTCGCGGTGTCCGCAGGCCGCATTGTCGCCATTGAGCCAGAACTGAGCGGGACGAGCCGCGAAGAGATCGATGCTAGGGGACTGCACATCTTTCCAGGCTGTATTGATGCGCATGTGCATTTCAACGAGCCAGGGCGCACCACCTGGGAGGGCTTTGCCAGTGGGTCGCGGGCGTTAGCGGCCGGGGGCGCAACCAGCTTCTTCGATATGCCGCTCAATTCCTCGCCTCCTACGCTGAGACAGGCGGACTTTCTACGCAAGCACGAAGCAGCACAAGCCTCATCTCTGCTGGATTTCGCGCTCTGGGGCGGGCTGACCCCCAACAATCTCGACGCGTTAGAGGAACTCGCGGAATGTGGTGTGATTGGCTTCAAAGCTTTCATGTCCAATAGCGGTCTGGAGGAATTTCCGGCAGTTGATGATCTCACACTCTACGAAGGTATGCAACAGGCCGCACGTCTGGGCAAAATTGTGGCAGTTCACGCGGAAAACGAGCAGATAACATCAAATTTAGCATGTCGGGCTATTGCTGAAGGTCGTACTGGTGTGCAGGACTATCTGAACTCGCGGCCCGTCATTGCCGAACTAGAGGCCATCGCACGCACTATACTCTTTGCGAGCGAGACGGGCTGTGCGCTACATATCGTGCATGTCAGTACTGGGCGCGGCGTGCAACTGGTCGTAGAGGCGCGGGCGCGGGGCGTCAACGTCACCTGCGAAACTTGCCCACACTACCTGGCTCTGAACGAAGAAGATATGCTGCAACTGGGTGCGGTAGCTAAGTGTGCACCGCCGTTGCGTTCCCAGACCGACCAGGATGATCTCTGGCAGCACCTGCTCGCAGGCACTATTCAGTTGGTGGCTTCCGATCATTCACCTGCGACACCTGAGATGAAGACCAGCACCAATTTCTTCCAAATTTGGGGCGGTATTTCCGGCTGTCAGTCGCTTCTACACATACTACTGACCGAGGGCCACGAACAGCGTGCACTCCCGCTGCCAGCCATTGCCGCACTGACCGCCGAGCATGTCGCGCAACGTTTTGGCCTCGCAAACAGGAAAGGGCGGCTAGCCATCGATATGGATGCTGACTTTGTGCTGGTGGATGTCAGTCGTCATGAGGTTCTGCACACGCATGATCTCTTTTACCGCCATCAGCAGAGTCCGTATGTTGGGCGTATACTGAGAGGTGGGATCGTCCGTACACTGGTACGCGGTATAACGGTCTTTCGCGATGGGCAGCAGACATCTACTGCGGGAGGGCGTTTGCTTATACCAGACACTCATACTATATGAAAAGAAAGCTAGTAGAGAAACAATGTGGAATGCGTATCTCCAACCCAACAGCCTTGAAGAAGCGCTCAATCTGCTCCAACGCGATGCCGGGCGGGCGCGGCTGATCGCGGGTGGTACAGATGTGCTGGTGGAGCTACAACGTGGTGTGAAGCCAACCAGCACACTAATCGACCTAAGCGCGTTAAATGAACTGAAATACATACATCATGATGGGGAATATCTGACGCTGGGTGCGCTGGCCACACATAACGATGTAGTGGCCTCGCCTGAGTGCGTGCGTTACGCGCTGGCACTGGCCCAGGCGTGTTGGGAGGTCGGTGCACCGCAGATTCGCAACCGCGCAACCGTCGCTGGGAATCTCGTCACGGCCTCACCTGCCAACGACACTATCACGCCACTGCTGGCACTCGACGCGGAAGTTGAGTTGCTCAGCATACGCGGGTCGCGTGTGGTTCCGTTGAGCGAGTTTTACCCCAGCTTTCGGCGTACCGTCGTGCAGCCTGACGAGATGGTGCGTGAGATTCGCGTACCAACCTTGACCACGAATCAGCGTGGACTCTTTCTCAAACTTGGCTTACGGCAGGCTCAAGCCATTTCGGTCATCAACATCGCTATGGTGCTGACTTTCGCAGGCTCATCGGTCAGCGCGGCCAGCATTACGCTCGGTTGCCTAGCTCCAACTATCATCCATGCACATACAGTAGAAGAGTATGTGCAGGGCAAAGAGCTAACACCAGAAGTATGTGCACAGGCTGGAAAACTGGCGAACGCAGATGTTACGCCTATTGATGATTTACGTGGTTCAGCGGCCTATCGACGTGCAACACTCGCCTCGCTCGTCACACATGGTTTGCAGCGTATCGCATCTGGTAACGAGGCTGAGGGCTGGCAGGAACCGCATATCTTACTCGACTCTACGGCGAAACACGGCTCTCGTATGCCTGCTGCGACGACGCCCTTCACAGACGAAATTTCGACGACTATCAACAGTACATCCTGCCAGTGGAGCGGCGCACAGCACAAAACTCTGCTCAACGCACTGCGTGAGAACACCGGACTAACTGGCACCAAAGAGGGCTGTGCTGAAGGCGAGTGTGGCGCGTGTACGGTCTGGCTCAATGGACAAGCGGTGATGTCCTGCCTGGTACCCGCTGCTCAGGCCCATAACGCCAGCATCACAACTATCGAAGGGCTAACGCGTGGCTCAGAGTTGCATCCACTTCAACAAGCCTTCATCGATTGCGCAGCGGTGCAGTGTGGCTTCTGCATCCCCGGTATGCTCATGGCGGGCGCGAAGCTATTGGACGAGCAAGAGCACCCCAGCCTTACACAGACACGAGTAGCCCTGAGCGGTAATCTGTGCCGTTGTACTGGCTATCGCAAAATTCTCGATGCAGTGCTCAGCGTCGGGGGCGCATCATCAGCAGGCACACCGGCGGAAAGGAGCCAGACATGACCGATCTGATCGGCGCATCGCTACCACGACCTGACGCGCTAGATAAAGTCACTGGAGCCGCACGCTACCCCGCCGATCTGGTGCAGCCCGATATGCTACACATACAGGTTATTTTTGCACATCGGCCTCACGCACGTATCCGTTCACTTGAGAGTAGCGCGGCCCTGGCCTATCCGGGCGTGGTGGCAGTACTCACTGCCGCCGATGTGCCGTATAATGCTTTTGGACTGATTGATGCGGACCAGCCTGTGCTCTGTGGCGATAGAGTGCGCTTCGAGGGTGATAAAGTAGCCCTAGTGGTCGCTACAAGCAAAGAGGTAGCCAGCGCGGCTGCACAGTTGGTAAGCATCGATTACGAAGACCTACCCGCCGTGACTGATCCGCGTGCGGCGATGTCCCCAAATGCACCGCTGGTGCACGAGGAACGTGCAAGCAATGTTCTACTGCATGTGCCCATTCACAAAGGCGATATCGTGCAAGGTTTCGCTGAGGCGGATGTTATTCTGGAGGACACCTTTTCGACATCCTGGCAGGAGCACGTGTACTTGCAGCCCGACGCTGGCATTGCTTTTATCGACGAGCAAGGGCGCGTGGTTATCGAGACTGCGGGCCAATGGCTGCACGAGGATCGCCGTCAGATCGCACTAATACTCCAATTGCCGGAGGATCAGGTTGTGATGCGCTACGCCAAAATCGGCGGCGCGTTCGGTGGACGTGAAGACCTCTCGGTACAGCATGTGCTAGCCCTCGCAGCCTGGAAGCTGCGCCGTCCGGTGGCTCTCGTTTGGAGCCGCGAAGAGTCGATGATTGGTCATCATAAACGCCATCCCATGATTATCCGTTGCCGTTGGGGGGCACGCAAAGACGGCAAGCTGACTGCCGTACTGAGTGAGATTGTGGCCGATGGCGGCGCGTATGCCTCGACCAGTGAAGAGGTTATCAAGGCTGCCACACTTTTCGCGAGCGGATGTTACGAGGTGCCAAATATCGTTTCGGATGGCTCTGTGGTCTACACCAACAATATCCCGTCGGGAGCCTTTCGCGGCTTTGGTGGACCCCAGAGCCAGTTTCCCAGCGAAGTGATGATGACACGTCTGGCCCACGCGCTAGGGCTGGACCCGGTGGAGATGCGTCGGCGCAATATCTACCATGAAGGCAGTCTTGAACCCACGCGTCACGCGCTCCCAAAGGGGGTCAGTGCTCTGGCTGTGCTGGAACGTTGTGTGCAGGAGGCTCGCGAGCGTCTGGGCTATGGTCAGCCGCGCCAGCATCCGGCGGCTCATCTGCGGCATGGTCTGGGAATTGCCTGTGGGATCAAGAACGTTGGGTATTCGTTTGGCTTCCCGGAACAGTGCACCGCGACTGTCGAGCTTGTTGGGCGCGGCGAGATCGAACGTGCCATCCTGCATATCGGTGCGGCTGATGTCGGCCAGGGTGCCCATCTCGCTCTACGTCAGATTGCGGCACAAACGCTTGGCCTCGCGCTAGAGCAGATCGAGATGGTCTGTGAAGATAGCAGCCTCACACCGAACGCTGGCAGCGCCTCGGCCTCGCGCATGACGCTTATGGGTGGACGTGCCGTCTACGAGGTCTGCACCGCCGCACGCGAGCAGTGGGGCCAAACCGATGAGACGCGCATCGTCGTCACCCGCCAGTATCAGCCACCAAATACCACACCACTCGCTCCAGACACGGGTGAGGCGATACCAAACTATTGTTATGGTTACGCAGCCCAGGCTGTCGAGGTCGAGGTGAACCTGCTGACCGGACAGGTACAGATACTTGAGGTTATCAGTGTCCATGATGTTGGTCGGGCCATCAATCGTCAGCAAGTCGAGGGTCAAATCGAAGGCTGCTTGGCGCAAGCGCTCGGTTATGCGCTGCTAGAGCATTTCCAGGTACGCGATGGGCATATCTTGACGCCTTATCTGAGCACCTATCTGCTGCCTACAACGCTGGATATGCCAACGAAGATTGTCCCTGTTATACTGGAATCAGCCGATCCCAATGGTCCCTATGGAGCGCGTGGTATGGCAGAGATGGCCTTGATCCCTTTCACGCCAGCCGTAGCTAGCGCGATTCATGACGCAACGGGAGTCTGGCTGACCCAACAACCTATGACGCCTGAACGCGTGTTGGCCGCGCTCTCTACGTATCATGTATAAGGAAAAATATATTCATGACCACATTACGCATCATTGCTGGCCCCTACACCTTTGTAGCTCAGATGGAGGAAGAGGCCGCACCCGTTACCTGTGCAGCCTTCACAAAGCTGTTGCCTTTTCGCAACAAAATCATCCAGGCGCGTTGGAGTGGCGAGGCGGCCTGGATTCCCCTAGGCACATTGGAAACTGGCGTGACATTTGAACATCACACCAGCCATCCCGCGCCCGGTGAACTTCTGCTCTATCCCGGCGGCTTTAGCGAGACAGAGATACTCTTCCCCTATGGCGCGACCTGCTTCGCCAGCAAGATGGGCCAACTCGCGGGCAACCACTTCCTGACCATTATCGAAGGCCGCGATAACCTGCACGCACTCGGCGAGAAGATTCTCTGGGAGGGTGCGCAAAATATTGTGTTTGAGGCACGCTAAACGCTCTTATGCCAAAAATGCCTGCATAGCCTCCCATGTGCTCTCAATCTGAGGTGGCGGGTTAAAGACTTGGCGCAGGGCGAGACTGTTTTTGAGGCCAGAACTGGTCAGGATACCAAC
>JBDTBU010000148.1:0-5188 GCA_039923935.1 Ktedonobacteraceae bacterium
CCCTGGCCTTTGTGTTGCTGCTGATCTCGTTTCTCTTCATCTGTATCAGTCGGTACCTGGCAAGTAGGAGTGTGTACAAATGAGTACGCAATTGGCTTCTTCGACGGTTCCTGCTCAAGCGGATGAAGTACGGCTGGCGCAGCAGAAACGTCTGGTACACCGTTTGAATCGAAACAATGCGATTGCCTCAAGTCTGCTCTGGTTGGTAACGATGATTGTTATGGTGATCTTTGTCTCAATCATCATCAATCTAATCTGGACAGGTGCACCGGCATTCTTTGTCGGCTCCTTTTATAGTACTGGCTCGGCTGGGATTGTTCCAGAACTTTTTAACACCTTCTATATTCTTATTCTGACTGAACTCTTTTTGTTCCCAATCGCGTTGGGCGCGGCTATCTACTTGGCTGAGTATACCAGCAAGGGACCATTTGTCACACTGGTCCATTTCGCAGTTGAGACGCTGGCTGGTGTGCCCTCACTGGTGCTGGGAATGTTCGGCTTTTTGTTCTTTAGCATCGATTTGCATATGGGTGTGAGCCGTCTCGCGGGTGCGCTCACGCTGCTCTGTCTCAACTTTCCGTTCGCGCTGCGTCTTTTTGAGGATGCTCTGAACACCGTGCCGCGTGAATTACGCGAGGGCGCACTCTCGCTGGGCGCAACGAAGTGGCACAGCATACGGACGGTGGTTTTGCCCTCAGCCCTGCCTGGAATTCTCACCAGCCTGATTCTTACCTCTGGCAAGATTATTGGTGAGTCTGCGGCTTTGCTCTTCACGATGGGCATTTCCAACCCGCGCAATGTCTTTACCCTTGACCCACGCATTGCGAGCGATACGCTGACGACACACCTGTACTTCTTTCGGTTGCAAGCACTAGGGAGCAGTGGTCTGAGCGTACACGGTGAAGACGTGCTAAAAGCTGGCATCGCCGCGACACTTATCTTGCTGTTGTTACTCATTAATGGTGTTGCCCGCATTGTCGGGCGTCTTATTGAACGAAAGCTGACAGCCGCCTAAGCGTGTGCTACTTGATGCGTCCTGGATTAACCTAGCTGCGCATATAGGAGCTATTACAAGACCAAGGGGAGCCATCTTATGAACATTTCATTTGAGACGACAGGAATCAACCTGGTTCCACTGCCGACAAACGCGAATATCTGTTCGCGCAAAGTGGCACGCAGCGGGCACATCTCGTACGAGGGTCGGCCATACTTTGTCAGCAAATCGCTGGCCGGGCGCTATATCCGCCTAGTTGTGCTGGGGGATCGCTTGATTGTCGATACAGCTATTCCATTGCACAAAGAGTACACGCTTGCATAAGCTAAAACATGCTGAAGCGGCGCGTTGCCTGCTCTGGCAATGTTTAGATGTATGTGCCTATCTAAACATGTACGTTCAGAGATTTTTTCGAGCACACGCCGTTGTGATACGATGGGGAAGGAGATTTTATGGATATCCGTCTAAACGAGTCAGCTCAACCATCCAGAGCAGAGACACAGGCCAGCGAGAACGTTGCCAACGATGCCCTGGCCGCACTTGAGGGCAATTTGAAGCAGAGACAACCTGCGAAACAGCTTAATCCCAGTGCTGCGTTGAAAATAGATATTCAGCATCTGAACTTTTTCTATGGCTCGAAACAAGTCTTGTTTGATGTGAGCATCCCTATCTCGACCTGCCAGACTACCGCGTTGATTGGTCCTTCGGGCTGTGGCAAATCGACGTTTTTACGCACGTTGAACCGTATGAACGATTTGATCCCCAATACGCGTACTGAGGGTGCGGCTCTGCTCTTGCAGTATCCTCAAACGGATCGAAGAAATGCAGACAACCTGATGCCGCCTCACACACTTGGAGATCGGGATCATTCTACCAGAAAAATCCCGCAGAGGTCAAGTGATTTTGTACCAGGCGATGTGAATATCTATGCGAAGGCCACAGATGTGGTGGGTCTGCGCCAGCGCGTTGGCATGGTTTTCCAACGTCCAAACCCTTTTCCCAAATCGATCTTTGAGAACGTGGCCTATGGCTTGCAAATCCAGGGCAAATCGCGCAAAATTGTCGAGGAACAGGTCGAGACAAGTTTGCGCAGCGCTGCCCTCTGGGATGAAGTGAAGGATCGCTTAAAAAGTTCTGCCCTCGGCCTTTCTGGTGGCCAGCAGCAACGTTTGTGCATCGCACGCGCCCTGGCGGTTCAACCGGAGGTGTTACTGATGGACGAACCATGTTCCGCGCTGGACCCTATTGCGACCCTCAAAATCGAGGAACTGATTACAGAGCTGACAAAAGCATATACTATTGTGATTGTCACGCACAATATGCAGCAAGCGGCGCGTGTTTCGCAGTATACAGGCTTTTTCTTGAGCGGTAAACTGATCGAATACGCCCCTACAGTTACGCTTTTTGAGCGTCCACAGTGTAGGGAAACTGAGGATTATATTAGCGGACGTTTCGGTTGAAATCGAAGTGTACGCGGGAGAAGATGTATGAGTAGCAAGATTCTGGTGGTGGATGATGAACAGGTGCTTTTGGAAACGATTGCTTACAACCTGGAGCAGGCGGGCTACCAGGTATTCACGGCTGCGGACGGTGCTAGCGCGTTGGAGGCTGCGCATCGCGAGAAGCCGGATTTGATTGTCCTGGACCTGATGTTGCCAGTCATCGATGGCCTGGAGGTCTGTCGCCAACTACGCCGCGAGGCTGACATGGCGAATATCCTGATCCTGATGTTGACTGCGAAAAGCGAGGAGATCGATAAGGTTGTGGGCCTGGAGGTTGGCGCAGATGATTATGTCACAAAGCCCTTTGGTCGGCATGAGTTGCTAGCCCGTGTGCGTGCGCTTTTGCGCCGCGTGAATAAAGGCTCAGCCCCGCCAGAGGATGGCACCCAGAATGCCGGCGACAAAGACACCCGGCGTCCCCGTACGCTGGAGATCGGTCCGGTGCGTATCGACCTGGACGGACGCCAAGTATACTGTCGGGGCCAAGAGGTCGAACTTCAACCTAAACAATTCGAGCTATTGAAGTACCTGATGCAGAATCGTGGTACAGTCTTGACCCGCGATCAGCTTTTGCAAAATGTGTGGGGCTATGATTATGTCGGTGATACGCGCACGGTGGATGTGCATGTGCGTTGGTTGCGTGAGAAATTGGAAGAAGACCCTGCGAATCCGCGCCTGATTCAGACGGTGCGCGGTGTTGGCTACTGTTTCCGTTGGTAGTTCAAACGCCTCGCATTTGCTCTCTCCCTTCACGCTATGTGCTTGCTTTCTTTGCTCTTCATGGGTATGCTTAATGGGTAGAATTGTGTGTATTTTTGTGAATGAGTAATGTATGCAGATCACGAAGAAACGTTCATTTAGTGCCCGACTGTATGGTTTCTGGTTGCTCAGCCATCCTGGGCCAGTCAGTTTTCACCTACTCGCCATCACCCTCTTTGTCCTGCTGGCCGGTTGGCCGCACTTGGTCTGGCCCACGTTGCTGCTGGTTATCGGGGCGCATACCGCGATGCAGCTCGCGATTGCCATGCTGAATGACTATTGCGACCAGCGACTCGATGCTGCGGGCAAGCCAGAGAAGCCTATTGCGCAAGGTTTGGTCACGTCCCGTGCAGCTTTGGTGGCTGGCTGCCTGATGATCGTGCTCATGGTGCTATTGTTGCTGCCCCTGCCGCCGCTAGCCTGGGTACTTTCTCTGCTCTATCTGACGCTAGGCATGGCCTATAACTTGGGGCTGAAATCAACGCCCCTAAGCGGTGTGGTTTTTGCTCTGGCGATGCCTCTGATCCCACTTTACGCCTTCGCTGGCATCGGACGTAGCTTGCCCTTCCTGCTTTGGCTAGTGCCAGTAGGGTTTCTGTTAGGTGTGGCTCTGAACTTAGCGAACTCGCTGCCGGACGTGGAGGAGGACGCGGCTAACGGAGCCAGGACGCTAGCAGTGGTCCTGGGTGTCAAACGCGCCTTTCTCGTGTGCAACTCGCTGCTAGTACTGAGCACGCTGTTGATCCTGCTGCTGGATCTCACGCGTATCCTGGTCATTCAGTCTCTCGTGCTGATCGCGACGCTGACGCTAACCGGACTTTTGCTAGCAACTCTCCTGTTTTTCACGCGAACGGGCAGAGCAGGGGCCACACGCAAGGTCTATTTTTATCTGGTGGTGTTGACTTGTCTAGTGCTGGCAGCGGGATGGTTTATTGGGGCATTGCTCTGATGGGATTACGCCTGACCCCTGTAGAATGGTTGCTAGAGCGGCTGAATCTCTTGCCCATGCCTCTGCTCGATACTCCGTTGGCGGGCGGTATTGGGAAGGCGTTGGTCACAGCCTGCGAACTGGGTGTGTTCGATGCCTTGCGTGCGCGGCCTCTGACTGTGCACGAACTGGCTGCGTGCCTGGACTGCCATCCCCACGGCGTGTATGCGCTGCTCCAACTATTGGTCGCGGCAGGCTATCTGCGTGTGAGCCGTGAGCGCTACAGCAATCGGGCAGTCACGCGGCGTTGGCTGTGTGCAGACTCGCCTGTAAACATTGCGCCCTATATCGTGCATAGCCCTGATATTGTTGCGCTTTGGGAGCATCTGCCAGAGGTTGTGCGCACTGGGCAAGCCGCCGCGCACCTGCCCTACGAAGACGATCCTACCCAGCCCGAAGTACGAGCCGCGCTAGAACGTCATTACGCCGGTTTGGCCGCACTAGCTATGGTGCTAGGCCAGGAGATCGTTCATCGGATACGCCTGCCAGCCGGGTCCACGCGCTTGCTCGACGTGGGTGGTTCGCACGCGGCCTACAGTCTGCTCTTCTGCCGCAAGCACCCAACATTGCACGCTACAGTTGTGGACCTACCCCCAGGCATCGAGGCTGGCAAACGCACAATGCAGCACACGGCAGAGGGAGCGCGTGTCGATTTCCTCTGTCAAGATATCGTGCGAGAAGCATTCCCAGCACATTTCGCGCACAGTTTTGACGTGGCCCTCTACTTTCATATCGCACATCTTCTCCCGCCGGAGGTCAATCAGCAGTTATTAGAGCGGGTCGCATGCTGTTTAAAGCCGGGAGGCACCCTGATCTTCGTCGATCAGCTAACCGACGCAACCCACTCCTCGCGCCTTACCACAGCAATGGTGCAACTGATGGCTCTAACCGTCAGCGCCATTGGGGGCACTTGCTACCCATTCGCCACTGTCAAAGGCTGGCTGG
>JBDTBU010000149.1:0-11876 GCA_039923935.1 Ktedonobacteraceae bacterium
CTCCGGCCTTGTCTGATGAACGTGTCACGACCCAGGCTGAAAAGAACCCTCAAGCCCATAAGCCTGAGCCGGTGGCGGCCCGCGTCGTTGCCCAAGCAGCAGGGGAGGTCAGTCGCCAGGCTCAACCAACTCCTGTCCCTGTTATGCGTGAGCCAGGTCAGCCGCTCGCAGTCGAGGCATCGGTGCAGGTTGGTGCGGTAGTGACGAGCTTTGAGACGTTGATTGGCAGCGACGAGGGACTAAAAGTCGCGATTCAACAGGCCAAGGCGGCTATGCTCTACCCCCCGCGTGGTCTGCATACCTTGCTTTGCGGACCCAGCGGCGTTGGCAAAACCACGCTTGCCCGTTTGATGCACGCTTTTGCGGTAGAACTCAAGGCACTGCCTGTTCATGCACCTTTTATCAGTTTTAACTGCGCGGACTACGCAGGTAATCCTCAACTGCTCATGGCCCATCTCTTTGGCGTGGGGCGCGGCGCGTATACGGGCGCAGACCGTGATCGCGAGGGATTGGTTGAGCAGGCTCACCATGGCATTCTTTTTCTGGATGAAGTGCATCGTCTGCCGCCAGAGGGCCAAGAGATGCTCTTTTATCTTATGGATCGCGAGCGCTTCCGCCGTCTGGGCGAGGTGCAGGAGCGTACTTCGTCCTTACTCTTATTAGCAGCCACCACTGAAGACCCCGCAGCGACCCTGCTACCGACGTTTCGCCGACGTATTCCTATGACCATCAACCTGCCTGGCTTGGATGAGCGCACACCGATAGAGCGTTATGCTCTCTTACGCGCCTTCTTCACCACTGAATGCAGCAGTATCGGCGCGAATATCCAGGTTGATCCACTCGTTTTGCGTGCGCTGCTCTTTTATGAGTGTCCAGGCAATGTTGGTCAACTGCGCACTGATGTACAGCTTACCTGTGCGCGAGCTTACTTGGAGTATCGCACCAGCAACCTCGCCGAATTACAGATCCACCCTGGGATGCTCCCTGAGCATGTGCGCCGTGGCCTACTGCGCACTGCCGAATTACAACGTGATCTGGATGTGGTACTGCCCCTGCTGGAGGCCACGCATATCTTTACACCTACCGGCCTTAGCCTGGACTATGCTGCTGATTCGGTGCAGGACTTGTATGCAACCATTGGCAAAGATTTGACACGCCTGCGCAGCACTGGTCTGCCTGAGAATGAGATCAATCGTCTGCTCCATCTGGATATTCAGCATTACTTCCAGCGTTTTGCCAGTGAGGTGAGCGCCGAAAAGCTGGCAGTTCCGGCGAATTTGGTGGATGAACAGATTGCGCTTGTGTGTGAACAGATCGCCAGCTACGCAGCAGAACGCTTGGGTAGAACCCTGCCTGAGAAGTTCGGCCTGGTCCTGGCCATGCACTTGACCAGCACACTGGAACATCTGATACAGAGGCATCAGCTCCCGCCATTGGCGATTCAGTCGATGCGTCGGGCGTATCCTATTGAATATGAGGTAGCTCGCGAAACTCTGCTGCAGTTTCGCTCCGCCCTTGGCACCACCCTACCTGAGAGTGAAACTGATGTGCTCACTGTGTTGTTGGCCAATGCTGAGGCGCTGTTGAGTAGCGAACAACCGACCATGGGAATCGTCGTGGCTACCTATGGGCGTGGCATCGCTGAGGGGCTGGCAGAACTGGCGAACACCCTGGTTGGGGTGAACTTTGTGCGCTGGGTCCAACTCACGCTTGAACAGTCACCCGAAGAACTGCTCGCCCAGGTAATTCGCTGGGTGCGTGTTGCCAACCAGGGTGGCGGCGTGCTGCTGCTGGTCGATTTTCCCTCGTTGCTCTCACTGGAGGAGATGGTCACGCGCCAAACGGACGTGCCAGTGCGTGCTATTGCTGGCGTCTCAACTCCCTTGTTGGTCGAGGCAGTCCAGCGTGCTCAACGTTCTCAGCAGATCACCCTCGATCAGTTCGCAGCCAGTCTGCTCGCACGTTCAGCAGATGAGCGCTTGAAAGCTAACTTCACTGACGGGAGAAGCACACTTTCCAATCCAAGCGCGGCAGTCAGAGAAGTAGGTGCACCCTACGAAGCTGATTTCACGGCACAAACGCAGCGCGTGATTCTCTCTGTCTGTCTGACTGGTTTTGGTAGTGCTGCGAAGATCGCCGAATTGATTACTGAGTATCTGCCCAAACTGCACGAACGAGAAGTGGAGGTGATCTGTATGGATGTCAGTCTCTCTAGCAAAACCGAGGCCGATATCCAGCTATTAGTAGGCAATCGTCAGGTTGTAGCAGTTGTCGGCACGATCAATCCTCATCTTGAAAACTATCCTTTTATTCCTCTGACCGATTTTCTCTTTGGCGATGGCATCGCACGCCTGCGTACACTCCTAGGCAGTACGCTGATTGATCCCGCCTTGCTCCATCCCTCTGCTCTGGACCAGCAGAACGATCCGGCACGACATATTGTCCAACCGGCACAAAACGTTGTTTTCGCACGCCGCGCCGACCTCATGCGCGAGATTACCCATACGCTCAGCCAGCGCCTGCTCTTCCTTAATCCTGTGCGCATTATGCCACTGATCGAGCGTATGATCGAATTGATTGAAGTCGAAGTGGGCGAGACCTTTGAGATCGACGTGCTAGCTGGCTTGGTTTTACATCTGGCTTGTGTTCTGGAACGCGAGACACAGCCACGAGGCATGCTCGTTAGCGCAACCGTGCTCCAACAAGTTGAGCACCTCTTCGAACGCGAACTGCGTATCTGCCGACGTGCACTGCACATTCTCAGTACGCAGATCGCGCGGTCTCTACCAGATGAAGAAGCTTATAATATAGTAGGTATCCTACGACAAGTTGATATTTTCGCGCTGGATAGCGAGAAGGAGACCTTGTAGCTCACCTGCAAACAGGTTCAAAAGAGCTTTTTGGGTTGTAGCATGTTGCAAACAGTTCTGTGCTAGCCTGGACAAAACGATGTGTGCTATGTGTGCTACACACATATTGGCATGGTTCTTGCTCTCTATAAAAGTATACCCGGCACGTCTTCGAAGCAGGGAAAAGAGCACACATTTTCGTTGCACGAAGCTTGTGGGGAAAGAAATGAGTCATATGGTACGGGTGTTCATTGTTTGTAGTTGGGGTATGTCTACCAGTTTGTTGGTAGATAGCTTACTGGCAGCAGCAGCAACGGCTCACTACGAACTGAGCGTTGAAGCGTTGAGCGCGGGCGAGTATGCAGCCAAGGTGGATGAATGTGATGTGGTGCTGATTGCGCCACAGATTCGCCACTTGCGCAAGAGCATTGAGAAACTGGCGTTTTCGCTAGAAAAACCAGTGGCAATGATTGAGCCGTTTTATTACGCGACGATGAATGGGCAGGCTGTCCTGGAGCAGGTGATGCTTCTGGTACTAAGCATGCAGAAAGGCAAGGAGAATGCATGAGCGGGATAATTGAGCGGAGCGCCGCCTGGTTTGAACGCTACCTTGTGCCTCCATTGGGCACGCTGGCCAGCAATGTGTATTTGCAGGCTGTGCGCGATGCCTTTATTCTCTTTACCCTGCCGCTGATCCTGGCCGGAAGCCTGTTTCTGATCGTAGCTAATCCACCAGTGCCAGCGCTGGCTACTCTGATCGCGCCCTACCAGAACGCGATCCTGGTACCGTTCGATCTCTCGTTTGGACTGATGGCGCTCTTCCTGGCCTTTGGCGTGGCCTATAGCTTGGCACAATACCGGCGCACTGAACCAGTACAACCGGGTATTCTGGCTATGGTGCTGTTCCTGATTGCAGCGGTCCCAGTGACGGATCTGACGAAGCTGACTCTGGGTGAGCTTCTGCCTTATCTGGGTGGTCAGGGATTGCTGGTGGCTATTCTAGTCGGCATTCTCTCAACCGAAGTGGTGCGCTGGTTCCGCAGCTCACGCTTTACGATCAAGCTGCCGAAGACTGTGCCAGCGAATGTCACTCGTGCGTTCGAGGCGCTGATCCCGGCGGTGGTACTGATCACGTTGGTCTGGTTGCTGGAATGGTTTATTAGTAGCCATGTCTTCATCGATCCTACTACTAGCCATCTCACTCAGTACACGGTGCCAATTTTGCTGATGCGGGTTTTTGAGCCGCTGGTGCTGGCGCAGGATAGTTATCCGGCTGCGCTCGTAGAGATTGTTCTGATGATGCTGCTCTGGTCCGTGGGTATTCATGGCATGAACGTGGTAATGGCGATAGCTCTGCCATTCTGGCTGAGCACCATCGCAGCAAATGCAGCCCACCCGTCCATCGCTCATGGCATTGTCACAGAGCCGTTCTTTCACATCTTTACGCACCTGGGCGGTTCAGGCGCAACTTGGCCACTGGTGATCTACATGTTACGTTCGCGTTCGTCGCAACTACGCACAGTAGGCAAGGTGGCCTTGGGTCCGGCAATCTTTAACATTAACGAACCGGTGACGTTTGGGGTGCCAATGGCCCTTAATCCGTTGATGATGATCCCTTTTATTCTTGTTCCTGTAATCATCGTCACGGTGAACTACCTGGCCTTTGCGCTTGGCCTGGTTCACGTTCCGGTCGTCATGCAGCCATTTACCGTGCCAGTTGGGATTAGCGGGTTTATCGCGACCGGAGGAGACATCAGAGGAAGTCTGCTCCAGGCGATCAATCTAGCGATCTCGGCACTGCTCTATTATCCGTTTTTCAAAGCCTGGGAACGTATCCTGGTCACACGCGAAGAGGCTACCACCCAGCAGGAAGCGAGCCGCGCGGTGCTCTCGGCAGAGATGCATATGCGTTCTGTGACGAAAGAGGGGTCTCGCTCGTAAGAGAGGAGGAAGAGTAAAAGCTGCCGCTCGTAATATGAGCAGCTTCCTAAAGGGAAACCTGAATTCTTTACTGATGTCGTATCATATCGTCATGGTATTGTACCGTCATCCGAATTATTATTGGTCTTCGCTGTGACACATTTCCGACACTGGAAACACACGAAGGCAAAGGTGAAAGGACACATCACTCATGAAGTTATTTGGTCACTCAAGCCGTAAGCTCTCTTTGACGGCCTGCATGCTGATTGTCGCATTGTTCATGGTTGCTTGCGGCAGCGCCAATACTGGCGGCGGCCCTACCACCAGCGCGAAACCTGGTCAGGGCTGTAAAAAGATCGGCGTATTGTTGCCCGAAACCGCTACCTCTGCTCGTTGGGATAACAATGATAGGCCTGAGTTACAGAAACAGATCCCCCTGGCGCTCTCTGGCGCAACGGTTGACTACAACAACGCCGAAGGTGATGCTAGTACCCAGTTGAATCAGGCCGAAGCTGATCTGACCAAGGGTGATTGCATCCTGGTCGTGGCTCCGGTCGATAGCACTGCCGCCGCGCAAATTGTTGCCAAAGCCAAAGCCGCTACCCCTAGCGTTCCGGTCATTGCCTATGACCGCTTGATCCAGTCCAAAGACCTCGCTTACTATGTTTCCTTCGATGGCGTGGCCGTTGGTAAGGTCCAGGGCCAGTATATCGCTGACCACTATCAGAAGTATATAAGCGCCGGTCATAGCAACATGGTCATGATCAATGGTGCACAAACGGACAACAATGCTCTGCTGTTCAAACAGGGTGCAGCGTCTGTCATAGATCCCCTGGTCAGTGCTGGTAGTTTGACCAAAGTCTATGACCAGTTCACTCCAAAGTGGGACAACCCAACCGCTCAGAACGAAATGGACGGCGCGTTGTCAGCTAACAGCAACAATATCCAGGTTGCGTATGTAGCCAACGATGGTATGGCAAACTCGGTCATCGCCGCGCTGAAGGCCCAGCAGTTGAATGGCAAAGTCCTCGTGACTGGTCAAGATGCCACTGTGGCTGGTATCCAGAATATCCTGACCGGTGATCAGACCATGACTGTCGAGAAGAACTTCCTTCTGGAGGCCCAAGGCACTGCTCAGGTTGTTGCTGCGATCAGCAATAATACGAGCACCTCTGCCTTGACCAATGGGGCGATGACCGCGACCAGCGACAGCGGCAACATCCCTTCGATCCTGGAGCAGCCTGTGTCGATTGATGCAAGCAACTTCCAGCAGGTCGTCACCGATGGTCTGATGACCAAAGCTGACATCTGCAAAGGTCTGCCCGCGAACGCGAAAAATCTCCCGGCTGGTTACTGCTCGTAACGCTGACAGATGCGAATGGTGCTTAGACGAAGATGAACACGGTCAACCAATTGGGGAACCAAAGGGTATCCAGTCTAAGCACCCCTGCGTGTGGAGTAGGCCCGCACCACGATAGAAGTGATGTGGGTCTACTCCACACGCAGGGGTGCTCTTTGGAAATCGTCAATCTGGTGGAGAATAGTACAGAACATTTGCTTGCTGATAGTCCATCTGGTGAGCATTGTTATTCCCTTCACGAAGCCCAAAACAAAGATGATTTTTGGCAATGTCAGATTTCGCTAGGGTATAGGAACTATAGCTCCACATCGAGCCAATAACAACATATTCTTCTCAAGGGAGGGCCATATGGCCGATACAGTGTTCCCTGTGGCTGGTTCTCAGCCAGATCAAGCACGCTCTGGCGAACCTCGCCTCAGCCTGCGCGGTATCTCGAAAAGCTTTGGCGCAGTACGAGCGCTCACCGATGTGGATTTTGAGGTCTACCCTGGTGAGGTTGTCGGCCTGATTGGCGATAACGGCGCTGGAAAATCAACCCTGATTAAGGTGATAGCGGGCGTCGGACCAGCCGATTCAGGTGATATTTTTATAGATGGACATGTGGTGAAAATTCCAAGTCCCCAGGCTGCGGGCCACTTGGGACTCGAAACGGTTTATCAGGATCTGGCTCTTTGCGATAATCTGGATGTTGTCTCCAACCTCTTCCTTGGCCGTGAAGAACGTTCTTTTCTGCGTTTTCTGAATGAGGCTGAGATGGAGCATCGCACGCTGGAAGTGCTACGCTCACTCGATGTCAAACTTCCTTCAGCACGCACGTTGGTAGCCTCTCTCTCTGGTGGGCAACGCCAGTCAATCGCTGTGGCTAAATGTATTCTCCGTCAGGCAAAGGTCGTGCTTCTGGACGAGCCAACTGCCGCTCTTGGCGTGGCCCAGACCAAACAGGTGCTCGCTTTAATTCGTCGTTTGCGTGAGCAGGGGTTGGCAGTCGTGGTCATTTCCCACAACTTGGCGGATGTCTTTGAAGTGGTAGATCGTGCAATTGTCCTGCGCCTGGGCCGACGTGTTGGCACCTTCACTATTAAAGAGACAACTCCTGAACGGCTTGTTGCTGCGATCACTGGCGCTGAATTTGGCAAGCTGACGACTGCTGATGAGAGTAATAAGTATGACCTGCAAGGAGGGAAATAAACCATGAGTAAGCTTCAAAAACAACAGCAAACCGCCACGGAAAGCCAATCTCCCATTGCTGCAGCGGCAGTTGAACGATCAGAATATACTCGACGCCGCTCCTGGCGCGAGCTGCTGCGTACTGATCTGGGCGTTCTCCCTGTCTTGCTAACTCTCCTTGTGATCGTGCTCTTCTTTGAGGTGACGACCAATGGGCTTTTCCTGACTCCGCGTAACCTATCTGACCTAGCTCAACAAATTGCTGAGATCGGTATTGCCGGGCTGGGAGGTATCCTGGTGCTGTTGCTGGGTGAGATCGATCTCTCCGTAGCTTCTGTGGCTCTGTTGGCTGCAGTAATTATGGCTGTGTGCTCCGAGCGACTGAACTATCCCGCATGGGCGTCAATTTCGATTGCTCTTACCGCTGCTGCTGTCGTCGGAGCTATCAATGGCATTCTTGTGGCTGTTATACGTATCCCCTCCTTCATTGTCACCCTGGCTGGCTCGATTGCCTATGCTGGTCTGCTGCTCTACCTGATGTTTGGACAGACCACACTGATTATTCGCAGCGATTTTATTCTAGCTATTGCTGGTTCTCCGCAAAGTTTCTTGCCCGATTCGCTGGGTATTGGTCTGCCCGTTCTGGCCGTTGCTCTCTATGTGGCTGGCTTGCTCTTTGGCCAGGCGAAACGCCGCCGCCTTGGGTTACGTACCCAACCGCTTGCTCAGGTCATTCTCCAGATCGTGGTGACTGTTGTACTCGTTGGCGCTGTCGTGGTGGCGTTTGAGAGCTATCATGGCATTCCGTATTCTACCGCTCTCCTCTTTGGCCTGATTCTGATCTTCTGGCTGATCCTGACAAAAACGGGTTTTGGTCGCCATGTCTACGCGGTTGGGGGCAATATGGAGGCCGCACGCCGTGCTGGTATTAACGTGGTGGGCATACGTATCGCAGTCTTTACACTCTGCTCGCTCCTCGCCGCAGTCGCCGGTATTGTTGAGGCCTCGCGCAATACTGCCGTCTACAGTGCGGTCAGCCCAACCCTGTTGCTGGATGCGATTGGCGCAGCTGTGATCGGCGGCGTAAGTCTCTTCGGTGGTCGTGGCTCTGCCTGGGCCATTGTGCTCGGTATGCTGATTATTGGCGCGTTGGAGAATGGCTTGACTCTCCAAAGCCAGGGCACTGACATTAAAAATATGGTGGAAGGCGCAGTACTGATTATCGCAGTGATCGCTGACGCACTGATCCGCCGCGCTCAGACCCGCGCTGGTCGCTAAGCGTGGCTGTGTCTACAGCGCACATTTTTTATTTTTGCATCGTTGCTGGTGCAAAAAGGCCCATCTTTGCTCCACTGTAAAAATATGTATAGCGGAGCGATTGCCTTGGGGATGTTAAGAAAATTCTCATGTTGAGGTTGGCAGATTGTGGTTGTTTTAAAGAGATGCTGTGGGTGCGGTGGCGCTGGCAGTTTGCTAGTACCACCGCACCCACAGCATCTTTTAGGGGGTTGTATGGAAGCCCATAGCATTGTAGAATAGTGGCGAGAGCATTATACATTCCTGGCTTCCGGAGCCTGGGTTCTAGTCGAGTGAGCTATCCTTGACTGGGCTTCGACTTGGACGCTGGGTTTTTTACTGATGGGAGGTTTTTTTCATTGTCAGATTTATTTCGCGAAATAGGGAATAGTGTGACGGCTCCACGCGGCTTTCGTGCGGGGGGCATCGCCTGCGGGATCAAGTCGGATGGGGATATCAAGGATCTGGCTGTGTTGATTTCGGATGTGCCATGTACGGCTGCTGGCATGTTTACGACCAGCAAAACGTATGCCGCGCCGGTGGGAGTCTGCAAGGCACACCTGCAAAGTGGCAAAGCACAAGCTGTAGTGGTTAATAGCGGCAATGCCAACTGTGCTACAGGCGAGGTCGGACTGCGCAACGCGTATAGCATGACCGAATTTGTAGCGCAAAAGTTCAATCTAGCACAAGAACTAGTGCTCTGCTCTTCTACGGGCATTATTGGTCGCCAGTTGCCGATAGAGAAAATCGCTGCGGGTGTCGAGGCAATTGAAGTCAGCACTGAGGGCGGATTTATCTTCTCCGAAGCCATTATGACGACGGACACACGACCCAAGCGCATCGCACTCGAATTCGAGATTGAGGGGCGTACAGTGCGTCTGGGTGCAGCCACCAAGGGCGTGGGTATGATCTACCCCAACATGGCTACGATGCTCTGCTACCTGACCACCGATGCCGCGCTGGAGCAGGACTGGTTAGCCAAAGAGTTGAAGGCGGCAGTAGACGACTCGTTCAACATGATCGCTGTGGACGGGGATATGTCCACCAACGATACCTGCATCCTCTTCGCCAACGGTTTGGCGGGCAACATACCGCTCAACGATCAGCATTCTGACGCGGGCACGTTCCGCGAGGCGTTGCGTCGGGTCACGCAATACCTAGCTATCGAGCAGGTGCGCGACGGTGAGGGCGCGAAAAAAGTCATGACCGTACATGTGCATGGAGCTAGGCACAAGGCTGACGCAGTACGGGCGGCACGAGCAATCACGATCTCGCCAATCTGGAAGTGTGCACTGGCCGGTGGCGATCCCAACTGGGGCCGCATTTCACAATCCCTGGGAGCCAGCGGTTGCGAAGTGGACCGCGATACCTACGATATTTTCGTTGGTGAGGTTCAGCTTATGCAGGGCGGTCTGGCAGCCAATTACGATCAGGCGGCGGCACAAGCAGCTATGGCTGGGGATGCTGTCACCATCACGATTGACCTGCACCTTGGCTCAGGAGAAGCCACAGCTTGGGGCTGCGACCTGACCTATGGTTATATTGATGAGAATAGTCTGTATACGCGCTAATTAAGAGACGCTGGTTTCACAAGGAGCAAGAAAAAATCATGGCACAACAACAAGCATTTGAAAGCACGCAGCAACATTGGATGGAGCTAGAGCACAAATACTATCAGAGCACCTTTAAACGCCAACCGATGGTCTTTGTACGCGGCGAAGGTACGCGGGTGTGGGATGCAGACGGCAAGCCCTACCTGGACCTCGTGGCAGGCATCGCGGTGAATGTGCTGGGGCACTGTCATCCAGCTATCATCAAAGCTGTACAAGAGCAGGTAACACAGCTTGTGCACGTCTCTAATCTCTACTACAATGTACGCCAAATAGAACTGGCTGAGCAGTTGGGTCTGTTGAGCGGCGGTATGCGCTCGTTCTTCTCCAACAGCGGCGCGGAAGCCAACGAGGGTGCGATCAAGCTGGCACGCAAATATGGGCGCGTGCACAAAAACGGCTCGTACGAGATTATCAGCATGAACAACAGCTTCCACGGACGCACTATGGCTACCACGGCTGCAACTGGCCAAGCCTTTTACCAAGCGACGTGGATGCCGTTGCCCGATGGCTTCAAGCAGGTGCCCTTCAACGATCTGGACGCGCTGAAGGCGGCTGTGAGCAACAAGACAGTAGCTATTCTGCTGGAGGCTGTGCAGGGCGAGGGCGGCATCTGGGCTGGCTCGAAAGAGTTCATCGAGGGTGTGCGCCAATTGTGTGACGAGAAGAACATGCTCATGATCTGCGACGAGGTGCAGGCGGGCATGGGACGCACCGGCAAGTTCTTCTCTTGGGAAAACTACGCCGTCAAACCGGATATCATAACTATGGCCAAAGGGCTGGCGGGCGGCGTACCGATTGGCGGTATGTTGGCGGGACCACGCGCCGATATCTTCGAGCCGGGCGATCATGGCACAACCTTTGGCGGCAACCCCATCGCTTGCGCGGCTGCGGTGGCAACTATCCGCACCATCAAAGAGGAAAATCTGCTGGAGAATGCACGCAAGATGGGCGAGTACTGGCACAGCAAAATGCAAACCCTGTGCGAAAAATACGACTTCCTCGATAGTCCACGCGGCATCGGCCTGATGCGTGCCGTCAACGTACAACGCGATCTAGCAGTGAAAATCGTCGAGAAGGCCAGAGAGCATGGTGTATTGTTGAACGCACTGGGCACAACCACCCTGCGCATTGTTCCGCCTCTGATAGTCAACAAAGCCGATCTGGACGAGGCCGCAGCGAGCCTGGACAAAGCGTTGGCGGAAGTTGCTAACGCGCAATAGAAGCTTATAGCGCAAAAAGCCAGAAGAAGTGATCCGTGGATCACTTCTTCTGGCTTTTTGCGCTATAATAGAAGAAATTCCGTTGCAAGAGTATTGGAGAACCACCTATGACAGAACCAGAGGCCAGGCCAACAGTCCGCGTAATCAAACCGCACGAATTTGACGGGAGCACACCGCAGACGCCAGGTATGCAGCGCGTCGCGGCCATCTCACGCGAGCTAGCAGGCTCACGCGGGATCTGGGCGGGCATAACAATTGTTGGGCCGCAGGTAGCCAGTGGCGTCCATCATCATGGCGCGATTGAGACGGTGATCTACGTCGTTTCAGGCAAGGGGCTGATCCGCTGGGGCGAGCGTATGGAATGTGAGCAAGAGGTCGAGCCGGGCGATTTTATTTATGTGCCGCCGTTTGTGCCGCACCAGGAGATCAACAATTCGCCAGACACGCCCTC
>JBDTBU010000150.1:0-4371 GCA_039923935.1 Ktedonobacteraceae bacterium
AGTAATGGTAGCAAGAACGATCAGGGCACCAGCACTTATTTCGGTATACAGTGCCAAATTATAGAGGCTCAGGAGATAACCGTTCTCAAAAAAACTGCGTTCGTAGGAGTATGACATTGTGTTGAGAGCAATGAGCAAACAACCCACGCCGAGCAAAAGCAAGGACATGCTCGCGAGCCACCATTTTCTC
The DNA here is from genome assembly GCA_039923935.1 of Ktedonobacteraceae bacterium. Lineage (GTDB taxonomy): Bacteria > Chloroflexota > Ktedonobacteria > Ktedonobacterales > Ktedonobacteraceae > Paraktedonobacter. The sequence continues at coordinate 191 of JBDTBU010000150.1, forward strand.
CTGGCATTCAGCAAACTCCAAAGAAAAGCGATGGTTGCACTCATAATCAGGAGACTAGCACTTATCGCGGCGTAGAGTGCCCAATTATCAAAGCCAAAATTGGGAGAAAATAATGGCATGTTGCTGTTCCCTTTGCTGTATTGAAAAGAACTTCCTTAAACCGCACTCGTTAGCAACAGGTGCAGGAGTCAGCTATGTTCTGGCTACATCACCACTAACTATGACGTTAGTGTTGTCTGGTTGGTTCCCCATCCCAGTGTTATCGTTGCTAAAAGGTTTAACTTAACAAATCCTTGACCTTCCCATGCTACAATACTCCCAAATTACGTATCATGACGGCTACCCCAGGGCGTGTATAAACGGCACCCCTACTACGAACATCTGGCGCATATTGCGCGTGCATACAATAATACGAACGTTAGGAAAAGCGACATATATGAAAACACATCTGAGCGTGAAGATGACACGTTGGAGCAATTGGATCGTGGTGCCGTTGCGCCTGTTTCTGGGCACGACCTTTGTGTACGCGGGCATTCAAAAGCTGACTGATCCACAGTACTTTAATCCGGCGGCGCGTGGCTATATTGGGCGACAGATTGCAGGCTTCGCTAATGGCTCGCCGCTGCATGACTTTCTGCTGAATGTGGCAGCCCCACATGCGGCTTTGTTTGGTACGTTGGTGGCCTATGGCGAGTTGGCTATTGGTCTGGGCGTCCTGCTGGGGCTGCTGCTACGTCCGGCGGCATTCTTTGGCATTTTGGTAAACTTGATCTTCTTCCTCTCGGCTGATTGGCGCATCTATCCCTATTTCTATGGATCGGACCTCGTGTATCTCTTTGGCTGGCTCACGTTGCTGCTCGCTGGACCTGCCAATCAAGCGTTGCCAGCCCTGGACACTTGGCTGGTGACACGGCTGGTCGAGCGTGCATCGCCACAGAAACAGCCACATCGGGCCGCGCTCTGTGAAATACTCTTTGGTGTGAAGGTTGGTCCCGCAGGCTATCCGCAAGCGCAATCGACGCAAGCTCTGCCAGGACTACAGGGCGCACAACCATTTGCACCCGCGTATAAGGCGTGGCAAACTGGACAGGCACAGCAGCAGGGTAGGCGCACCTTTATGTGGGGTCTCGCCAGTGGTAGCGCGGCGATGCTGGCGCTGGCTTGGCTGGCCGAAGCACTCCGCTTGTTGCCTGGCAGTAATGCGACCAACTCCACGACGCAGATCATACCAACGCTCGGCTCGCCAGTGGTGGATAGCACGCCGACTGGCAGCAATCCCAGCCTTGGCGGGACTATCACGAAGATCAGCAACGTGCCAGCCAATAGCGCGTTCAACTTTACCCTACCCGCAAATAGCGATCCAGCCATCCTGATCCATCTTCCCAATGGTCAGTTTGTGGCCTATGACGCGCTCTGCACCCACGCTGGTTGTCTCGTAGATTTCGATCCCTCCAGCAGCAAATTGATCTGTCCCTGCCACGGTGCATCCTTCGATCCCGCCAAGTCCGCAGCCGTACTCACTGGTCCCGCGCAAACGCCACTAACTAGCGTGCCAATTAAGATAGACCAGAGTGCAGGGACGATTTCTCTGGGGCAATAGCAATAAAAGAGTGCTTAGGTTTGCCCTGTGCCAATTACCCCTAAAATACGCGCATAGCTGCCAGTTTGGCTCATAGTCGTCAATGCGCCGCTTTGCACATCCAGCGCATAGAGCTTGCCATCGCCATACAGTGTAACTACGTGACTGTTTAGCCAGGGGCCAAGCTCAAGTAGCCGGGAGGCCGAGCTGGCAATTACTTGGGGCGGGCCAACTTGTAGGGTTGTTCCTGAGCCACTGACCTGGACCGTGTAGAGTGCGCTGTGGCGATCATAGGGGGATTGGGAATCGCTGGAAAACTCGATATAGGCCAGCGTTTGACCATCGGGCGAGAACGTTGGTGTCGTGACCCAGCGATTGAGCGCGTTATTGGCCTTCTGAGATTGTTCTGGCAAGGCCTCTTGCACTGTTCCTAGCGCCAGAGGTGCACCATCCAGGGTGGCCAGACTCAAACCGTTGGGATACGAGAGTGCCGCAAAATCAGCAGGTACACTGTTGTCAGTAGGTGAGGGCACAGTCTGCTCGTTGGGCGAATAGAGCAGAACATTGCTATAGGGCGCGAGCGTTAGTGGCCCCTGCTGGGGATGGAGATTCTCATCCATAATTATCTGAGGTTGTGCTTGCGGTTGCGTTGCTGGCGTAGAGATATCCAGCGACCAGAGGCCATACTGGACTGCCTCAGTGCTGCCACGATCATCGGTAAGCAACAGAGTTGTATTCGCCGCAGGGGTATTCCCATTCAGGAATGAGAAGATACGGAAGCTATGGAAGCAGGGACAATCTAGGGCCGAGTGCTGCCAAACGACTGTTGGAGTGGTCAGAGAACCAGTTGGAGTAGTGAGAGAACTAGCCGAGAGGATGGTCAAACCATTGCCATCGAGTGGTGCGGTGCTCCAGGCGAGCATGGTGCCATCCTGGCTGAGAACCAGTGACGTAATCACCATAGTAGACATAAGCTGAACAATCTGTAGCGGCTGCTGATCAAAGATATCGGTCAACCAGATGCCCTGGTCCCCGCTATAAATCAACTGGCCGCTAGGCGTCAGAATCGGGCGTACAGCTTGGTTATACGTATAGTTGGGTGTATACAGTTGAGTCGTTGTCTCATCGGTTGTTGAAACAAGATAGAGATGCGTTATATTTTGATAGAGTACATAATGATTGGCTGGTAATTGAAGCACAGGGGCAAGTGCATTATTCGGTGTGAAAAACGGTGTTACCGCTGTGGGTGTAGGTATCGGTGTAGGCGTAAGCTGCGTTTTCTGAGTCGGTGAAGGGCTGGCTGGGGGTCGCAGCGACGGGCTGGGCTGGACCTTTTGGGCGAGAGCCGACACAGGAGTAGGCATACCCCACGCCTGATTCAGATTGACAAAGATTTGACCAGTAAACAAGAGCAACGAGAGGCCGATCAGCACCAAAAGTGAGACAACGCCTATCCCAGAAATACGTGTGTGCAATCTGCGTGCAGGCACCGCCAAAGGTGTAGTAGCTGGTACGACGGTTTTTTCTTCTGGTGGATCACTGATAAATTGAGACAATGGACCCCTATTTCTCCTATATATATTGATGAACAGTCACTATAGTATACTTGAATATGCCTGCAAAAGGTTCAAACAACCAAATTGCCTAGTACTATGAGTAGGTATTTGCCTTTATTATTCCCCGAATGCGGTGCCTTTATCATTCCCCGAATGCGGCTGCCCTTTAAAATGGTGCGCGGCTTATATTGCAGGCATGGTGCAGAATAAAAGCCTCGGTTTTTGCGCAAACCTCTGCGCGATCATGGTCTTTCATTATGACGTGGTAGGAGTGGTGAAAAGTCACAAGATGCTTATCGCGTGAACCAATCAGGCGATAAATTTCTCTGCCATCGCGTGCGGGTACAACGTGATCGTGGCGAGCAAGCATAATCAAGGCTGGCGCGGTAATCTTTGGCAGTTCTTGGCGTAGCGTGGGCAGGTAGTTCAGCATACTCTCCACGGGCTGCATGGGTGTCCATCGATAGACATCGCGTGTATGGTCGCGCCTCGCCTCGCGGTCCCGCACATCCTCGCGTACGGTGGGCACCATCGGCGTGAAGTACTTCGCTGCCCGAATAAGAGGACGCATCCAGGGATACATCGAGAGTGGAGCGCACATACTCACCACGCCTGCAACCTCTTCATGTGCGGCAGTATGCAGGGCCAGCGCACCGCCCAGCGAGTGTCCAACCAGAAACACCTGCTCATGACGCTGCTTTAGAGCGTGAAACGCCTCACGTACAGCCGCCGCCCACTCCGGCCAACCCAGAGGGAGCATCTCACGCACATTGGTACCGTGTCCCGGCAAAAGCATATTGTGGGTCGCAATATTGTTTTTTCGCAAGACGACCTCGACCTCTTCCATATCCTTCAACGACCCATTCAAGCCATGAATAAGCAGCACGCCCGCTCTGGGCGAGATTGGCTGCTGTGTACCATCGTGCGCGGCTGATCGTGCTGTCATGTTGCTCCATCCTTCAAAAGGCTGACACTATTCTGCATACTCTTTTTTGACACATCAATCTGACCACTCTAGCATATCATATTATTTTAGAGTGGGACGC
>JBDTBU010000151.1:0-24344 GCA_039923935.1 Ktedonobacteraceae bacterium
ATTGCCGCAGGTTTCGATGGCATCTACCTGGACCGTATTGATGCTTACCAGGAAAACTACGCAGCAGGGCATGAGGATGCTATGGTGCAGTTCGTCGCCGCTCTTGCCCAATATGCTCGTGCACATGCGCCTCTGGGGGAAGATTTTGGCATCATTGCACAAAACGCCGAAGATCTGGCTGCACGCCACCCTGACTATGTAGCTCTTGTGACTGGCATTGCGCGTGAAGAAGTCTATGTGCAAGCCACAAATATCGCCACTTCGCCAGCCGCACGCGCCAAAACAGAAAGTTCTCTGGATCTCTTCCTGCACAACAGCCGTGGCAAGCTCGTTTTGACCGTCGATTATGCCACCAAACCGGACCTGATCTGTGAAGCCTATCGACATGCCCAGGCCAAAGGCTACATTCCCTATGTCACGCAAGTTGGCCTGGATCGCCTACAAAGCAATCCTGGTTGTTAGTTGGTTGGGCAGGTGTGAACGTGCTGACGCGTGGGCCTGTGTATGTTCGCACTTGTTGCAGGAAAAAGAGGACAAAAGCATTATACGTCTGTTGGAAAATCCTCATCGAAGCTGGTCTTTTCGTAGACTTCCACGACAGGAAATTGCACGCCCAGACTGGTCAATTCAACCGTCTGGCCCGGCCCAAAACTGAGGATGCGCCAGCTATCGCCTTCGCGCCGATACAACTGGACACGCAAGACTTGGGTATCAATGAAAAGAATCTCTTGAATAGACGGCCACTCCTGGTAGAGATCGGCTTTAATGCCCTTGTCTTTGCCTCTGGTGCCAGGTGAGAGCACTTCGACCACCAGACAAGGATATTGGATTACTTTCTCCGCGTTGCGGTCCCGTTTGTCGCAACTCACTGAGAGATCCGGGCTAAAACGATCTTTGCCAGACAATTGGAAGATAACGTCTGGACCGTAGACAAGGCAAGGACGCCTGCGCAGGAGATTTCCCAAAATCCGCCCAATATTGTTTTCGATGAGAGCGTGATCCGGGCTGCCGCTTGTCATCATATACGGGTAGCCGTCAATATATTCATAGAGATGGTCGGGATCGCTCTTCTCTAGCTTTAAAAACTCTTCGAGACTCATGCGATCATCCTGCTTGCTTCGCTCTACTGCCATTGATTCCTACCTCCCTGTTCTACATACAGTGTGCAATACACATAGGTTTGTTCTAGTATACCATAGCTCTTAGACAACCATAGTTACTCGTGGAGCAGGTATAGGACGGCCTAATTCCCTATTGGTTTCAATCCAGCCTTCTATGGCGTACTGCGCTTGCTTTACTGCTTTTTCGTAGGTTTCGCCGTGCGTTTTGCAGCCAGGAAGTTCAGGCACAGTGACGAGAAACGCCTGATTGCGCTCGCTCCACTGGATATTCATAGAATAGTGCATGTCAGGCTGCTACTCTGGGTGGCGGAATAGTTTCGTTTGCTTCCTGTGCTGCCTCAATCCAGACTTCAATGGCTTCCTGAGCGTTCTTAAGAGCTTCCTCGTAGGTTTTTCCGTGGGTCATGCATCCTGGTAACTCAGGAACTTCTACAACATAGATCTGATCGTGGTTATCCCACTGAATAACCTTCGAGTAGTGTTGCGGATTGTAGATCATATCTTGCCCCTTACTTGTCGAATAGCTCTTTCGACCTGTTTGATTTGGTATTCTTGAGCGTCGTCGCCATCGTGTCCAGCAAGTGTAACACCGATACCTGGAACATTGGGATGTTTCCAGGCTGTATGACTGCCTTTGGCTTTTCGCTCAGTAAATCCTGTTTGTTTCAGTGCCGTTTTCAGTTGCCTGATTTTTGGAGGCATCCTCTACCCTTTCAAATAATAGCACATTCGCGCTTAAAGAGGGAGGTAGATCAAGAAATTCGTTGATAGTACCCTACACTACAGTATACCGATCTATCCAAATGCACAGACTATCGGCTCAAGCCCCAAGTAAACAGAGTGCCCGCAGCATCACGCTGCGGGCACTCTGTTTACTTGGGGCTAAGGCTTACATCATGCCGCCCATGCCACCCATACCGCCCATGCCGCCCATACCGCCCATGCCACCAGGAGCACCCATCGCACCGGCACCCTCTTCCTCAGGAGCGTCGGTAATCAGCGCGTCGGTGGTCAGGAACATGCCAGCAATGCTGGCCGCGTTTTGCAGCGCGGAGCGCGTAACCTTCACGGGGTCGATGATACCAGCTTTGAGCATATCGACATACTCGCCCTTCAGCGCGTCGAAGCCCTGGCCGCGTGGCGCAGAGACGACGTGGTTGGCGACAACCGCGCCATCTTTGCCGGCATTGATAGCGATCTGGCGCAACGGCTCCTCAAGAGCACGGCGCAGGATGTTCAGGCCGGTTTGCTCGTCGCCAGCACGCACTTGCACTTTGTCCAGGCAAGGGATAGCAGCTACCAGAGCAGTACCACCGCCAGGGACGATACCCTCTTCGATGGCGGCGCGGGTCGCGGAAAGCGCATCTTCCACGCGATGCTTTTTCTCTTTCATCTCAACTTCGGTTGCAGCCCCAACCTTGATGACTCCAACGCCACCAGCCAGCTTGGCTAGGCGCTCCTGGAGTTTCTCGCGGTCATAGTCGCTGGTGGTTTCGATGATCTGTGCGCGGATCTGCTTCACACGCCCCTGGATCGCCTCGGATGAGCCACCACCCTCGACAATGGTTGTGTTATCTTTGGTCGAGGTCACTGTACGAGCATGACCCAGATCTTGCAGGCTGGCGTTCTCCAGCTTCAGACCAGCCTTCTCGGTGATGACCTTACCACCAGTCAGGATAGCGATATCCTCTAGCATGGCCTCGCGGCGGTCACCAAAGCCGGGAGCTTTGACGCCCAACACACTGAAGGTGCCGCGCAGTTTGTTAACTACCAGCGTCGCCAGAGCCTCGCCGTCAACGTCCTCAGCGATAATTACCAACTCTTTGCGTCCAGCCTGCATGACCTTCTCCAGCACTGGCAGCATATCAGCAATTGAGCTGATCTTCTTATCGGTAATCAGGATGAAGGGGTTGTCCAGCACAGCTTCCATGCGGTCCATGTTGGTTGCCATGTAGGCCGAAATGTAGCCGCGATCAAACTGCATACCCTCAGTATACTCGCGCTCCATAGCTAGGCCACGACCCTCTTCGACAGTGATTACGCCGTCTTTGCCAACTTTTTCCATGACCTCGGCGATCAGCGCACCAATCTCAGGATCAGCGGAGGAGATCGCAGCCACCTGGGCAATCTCTTCTTGAGTCTCGATCTGCTTGCTCTGCGCCTGGATATCAGCGATCACAGCTTCGACGCCCTTTTCCAGACCACGGCGCAGGATCATCGGGTTGGCCCCGGCGGCCAGGTTCTTCAAGCCCTCGGTAATAATCGCCTGGGCCAGCACTGTTGCGGTGGTTGTGCCATCACCAGCTACATCGTTGGTCTTGGTCGCGACCTCTTTGAGCAACTGTGCGCCCATGTTCTCAAATGGATCGGGCAGATCAATCTCGCGTGCGATAGTCACGCCATCGTTTGTAATCGTCGGTGCGCCGAACTTCTTGTCCAGTACCACATTGCGGCCTTTGGGGCCAAGCGTCACTTTTACCGCACCTGCCAGTGTATCCATGCCCTTTTTGAGGGACTGGCGTGCTTGTTCGTTAAATTGTAGTCTCTTTGCCACGGAACGTACTCCTAATAAAATGTCGAGTAAAGATGAAAGAGGAGCTGAACTCAGCTACTCAACAATGCCCATAACATCGCTTTCGCGCAGAATCAAATACTCCTGACCATCTTGTTTGATCTCGGTCCCGGCGTATTTCGCGAAAAGCACCCGCTGACCCACCAGGATCTCAGATGCGACACGTTTGCCATTATCCATAACTTTGCCAGGCCCTACCGCCAGCACTTCGCCCTCTTGGGGCTTCTCTTTGGCTGTATCTGGCAGGAAAATCCCGCTTTTGGTCTGTGTCTCGCCAGCCAAGGCCTTGACCACGATGCGGTCACCCAATGGCTTGATTTTTACACTCACTACTGTCATTACACCAGATCTCCCATTTATTTTTTCTGTTTAACGGGAGAGGAACCTCTTCCCCTCTTTAGCACTCTCGTTCTGAGAGTGCGAAACTTGCTCTATTCTACACCATCCTCCAAACGGCTGCAAGGGGTTTTCCGGCCAAATGACTCTTTTTTGACAAACTTGCCCAAAAACACTGACCCGAAAAAACTATATCGATTGACTTTTTCGCAACAACCATATACAATTGAATCAGGATAAAAGCCGTCGTGTTAGGAATCAGGAGGCAATTTCATGGCCGTCGTACAACCGGATTTTTATCGTCATGACAGTTTGGTACGAAAATCGATACAAATCCCCTCGACACAACATAAGGAACTCAAAGCCCTTGCAGTTGAACTCGAATTCTCACTTGGTGATGTGGTGGAGACAATTATGGAACTGATGCGCCAGGATAATTATGAGCAGTTACGAGCAGCTATGCTCCAAAAACGTGAACAAGAACTTTCCACTCTCAGCCATACCCTTGATGAAGCCTATGCTTACCTCGGTTCCCTCCCCGAAACACTCGAAGATTCCCGCTTCTTTTTTACCGCCGGCCAGGAAGGTATGGTCGCTTGAAATCTATTCATTATAGAAAAATAAATGTAAGGTATAATGCATGAGTAGCGAGGCGAAGGCGTCCGTAACAAGCATCCAGCAGAGCGAGATGCGCTCTGTTACGCCCTCCAGTCCCCGGCGTGGTGAAATTTGGGATGTGAACTGGTCCCCTGGTCGCGGTGCGGAACAGCAGGGCACACGTCCGGCTCTGGTAATCCAGAATGATCGCGGCAATGCATCTCCCAGCTATCCCTTGACCATCGTAGCCTCGATGAGCCGCACCGAACGCGAGCTGCCCCTGCACGTACGCATTTCGCCCTCGTCTGAGAACGGCCTGACCGATTATACCGATGTGAAATGTGAGCAGGTAATGACCATCGAGAAGCTGCGTCTGTTGCGCAAACGTGGCTCGATCAGCAGCGAAGATCTGGTACGCGTGGATCACGCCCTGCGGCTGAGCCTGAATTTATTTCCCTGAAATTACTCCCAATCCCAGATGGTAAGAGATGTATGTATGTGTTCCTGATGCAATCATGGCAAACGTCACCAATCGTATTACGGATAACCCCGTTCTCACTTACATGTCCAAAAGGAGGAATACCACCACTACACACTCGTATTGCCAACGATGGCAGCATGTGGTAGGATAAAGTAGGATTAAATACGACTAGACACAGGAGTAAACCATATGCCAAACACAGAAAAAATGAGCATCACCTTGACCCCAGAGTTGGCCTCGATGATTAGCGATGCGGTAGCAACGGGCAACTATGCTTCCACCAGCGAGGTGATCCGCGAAGCACTACGCGATTGGCGCATGAAGCAGATGGTCCGTCAGCAACAGCTTCAGGACATTCGGCAATTGTGGAACGAGGCTGTTCAGAGCGGCCCAGGTCGATTCCGCGATATTGAGGAACTCATCCAAGAAGCTGAGCATCGCTTTCATGCTGGGCAACCAAGTGAGGCATAATAGCTGATGGCAAGCTATCGCTTAAACAGCAAGGCTGAGGAAGACGTATTGAATATCTGGAGCTATATTGCTGAGAATAATCCAGCAACCGCCACCAAGTTCATCCGCACTTTCCACCAGCATTTTACCCTGCTTGCAGAGAATGCGCAGCTAGGACAGGCGCGGCCAGATATTGCTCCAAAATTGCGCTACTTCCCCGTCAAGCGATATCTCATCCTTTACCGCCGGATTCCAGACGGCGTAGAGATTATGCGCGTGGTACATGGCAACAGAGATCTCGGTGCGTTGTTTGATACAGGAGACGCTGAGTAGTGCGAGATAAAGCACTCGACTATTCCGTACAAATGTGTGGCGGTGAGTCAATTAGTACAATAAAGAGGCATCAGAAAATAAAAAGATACCCTCTTTTCGCTCATCATCAAGCGTAATAGTAATAATACGACCCTCAATACTAGGTATGCTCCAAAACAAGAGGGATCACCAGGGGGAAACGCCAGGTATGGGGACACCTAGTGTTATAGTGATACCTCTCACTCTATAAACGCACAATACACCTACCTCGTACTACAAAAGAAGTGCAGGAATCACTACTTTTCACAGAAAAGAAGTCCAGAAATATACATGTATCACACAAATAGCTGATTATCACATCAAGCTCTTCAGAAGAGTGCCCCCTACCAACTTGTGCGCAAAGCGGTTATAATGACGAAAAAGTTTGTAAGGATTAAAGCTATGCCACGAAAAAATATACGTAAATTCCAGAACCATGCTCCTTTGAGTGACCAGCAGCAGGCGCGAGACCTTGCAGCAGCAGCATTGGCACCGCTACACGTTGTAGAAGATATGGAGATAACGCCTGTGATACATGAAACAGAAGATGTCTCGTTTGAGCATGGCGAGCGGCGTCACGAGGCTGGGAAACGCGATGTTGAACTGTATATTCGCACATACAACACGCTTTTACGCAGTTCAGGCGAGATTAGCCTGAAAGCGTTGGCCCAGGCCCATCTGAATATCGACTCTAGCTTGCATCCCGATGCCCGCTCGCCCTATCCTGATATGTCGGCATTCATTTATAGTGTGCTACGTTTGCCGCCTGAGATTATCTACTGCAATCTTGTGTTGCTAGGACAATCCGAGGACATGTTTCTGCAGCAGGGGTTTCATGTCAACGATTGGAAGAACGTGACGGCTTCGGCACGGCGTCGCAAGTGGTTCTACGACGGCACAGAGACGCTGGCCGCCTATGTTGCCAGTGTGAGCGATACCGACGATATTATCCCCGTCCTGGTGGCTTTTCAGATTGAGTGGAACAAGATGTACTACCAACTCAACGCTGATCCCACCACCATGCAATTGTTGGAGACGCGTATGGAGCGCACCTCGCCCGTTTTTGCAGAGATCAGCAAAGTATTGCGCGAGCGTCTGCGGATCGCTCAGGACGATTGGCGGCGTTTAGATGTTATCTGGGGCGACCATCTATGGGAAAATCTTCTGCGTATTGGCCGTCAGAAGAAGAGTTTTGAGCTACGTTTCCTGGGCGGTTCGCATGTGGGCTATGTACGCGCCACACGCCAATGGTGGTCGCCGGTGGAAGACCTGCTCACGCGGCTGAACTTGCGCGAACGGCCCGTCTACTTTGTCTCCAGCAACACGCACAGTCTGCTGAATCTGATGTCGGGCAGTCTGCTCAAGCGCGGTCCCGAACTAACGCGCTTTGCCTTGAGTGGTGCGGAAGCCTATCTGGTCGAAGAGTGCAGCAAATTGCAGAATGGCAGCGTGCCGGGCAATTGGCAGAACTTCCTCTACTTCACTGCACGTGAATGGTTGAAGACGGCAGCCGGACAAGCGTTTGCCAGCGTGCGGCCACAGGAAGAGGAGGAGCGCGGCATCTGGTACATCAACGCACGTCACGGCCTGGAGATCGACGCCCAGGTCTTTGAACTGGCCTGTTTGCATACCACAGAGATCGACCCCCGTTGCCGTATGTCCGGCATGGAACATTTAGCCAAGAGCCAAGCGATTATCCTGAACATTGACTATCCCTTGGGTATGGCGGCCTATCGTATGATGCGCGAGATCATGGAGAACATGGCGAACATCAAAGGCATCTACATTCTGGGCAAGGCCGCCACCTTCAACGGCAGTATTGGCGATGTAATGATCTCAAACGTCGTGCTGGACGAGCACAGCCAGAACACGTACTGGCTGGATAATTGCTTTACTGCTCGTGATGTGCAACCTTACCTGATTTACGGCTCAGTGCTGGATAATCAGAAGGCAGTTTCCGGCAAGGGCACGTACCTACAAAACCGCCAGTACTTCGATTTCTACTACCAGGCCAATTATACTGTCGTCGAGATGGAGAGCGGCCCGTATCTCAACTCCGTCTACGAGGATCAGTATCTGACGCGCTATCCTGTGGGCGAGAATATCAACTTTGCCCGCCTGCCCTACGAACTGGGCATTCTGCACTACGCCTCAGACACGCCCTACACACGCGGCAAAAACCTGGGGGCTGGTAGTCTCTCATACTTCGGTATGGACTCAACCTACGCCAGCGCTGTAGCCATCCTGCGCCGCATCTTCGAGAACGAGATTCGCGCGAATCAGCAAGTGAACGACATACCAGAGTAGGAGGGCGCACCTATTGCCAGAATTTCTCCCTGATAGCCAAGCCTGGGATAAGCAACGCGCTCCTGTCCGAAGAGCTATACAATGATGTGGAGACGATTCTGGTCTAGAATAACATGCCTTGCTCGTCAGGCGGAGAGTTCTTCAATTTTTTACGCGTCTTGCGCCGTTTCTCTTCCACAAGTTTGCGGATACTAGCGGCGCGTGGCAAATCTTCAGGTTTTTTCTGGTGGATATTCTCTAGTGCTTGCCTTACTTCTGCCCTACATCATGATGTGTGACAATAGCAGTGTCCTCATCCTGTATGTTGTCGCGTTTGAGCTTGCCATCCGTTTGTGTAATGCGGAAAAGATTAGCGGCCAACGCCTCTGATCCCATGATATCGAGTATCTCTACACCTGTTGGCACATTCCAAAATGCCGCTAATTCCCCGGAAGTCATGGTATACATCCCCTGGTAGCCAGCATCATGGAATAGTCCCATATTTTTAGATTGTACGCCCGATTGCATAGCAGTTGACGACAGATTGCTATTTTCATCAGCAACCTTGAGGCGCAATTTAAGCCGTTGCTCTTGCTCTAACCGTGCCCAGTTCATATCGAGCAATTCTGCTGTGAATGCGAAGTAATTCTGCGCTGCGGCTATCTCTGGCTTCTCAGAATCACCATTCTGCGCAATAAGAAAACATGCCCGCTTGCTGAGAAAGTAATCTTTGACTTTGCGCTTACCACCTTTCCCAATAGTGATCATTTTAGTTGTCCCACTAAAATGATCCTCTAACATTAAACCAATTTCCGGTGAGGTTGCAGCACTCATTGCTTTGCCGATCACCCTCTCAAAGTTTTGCCAGTAGTCGTAGCCCAGCGCAATCATTAAATCTCGCGCACTCCAATACTCCCGACCAATTATGTTAACCTGCTTGATGTTTTCAAAATCTGGTGATATGGACATATGGTGTAATTCCTCCCTTGCTAATCACAAACCAACCTCAAATTGGTTGATTGTACCCGCTGTATCTCTCGTTTGTCGCTATTTGTTATTTAAAGCGTGCTGCGCTGATAAGCGTATTATAACATGTCCTGTCACTATTTATAAATAACATAAATTACTAAATTACGGGATCGCTGTGCAAAAAGATAAGTTATCTCACGTTCTGTCTAATAGAACATGAGATAACTTATCTTTTGATGTGTTAGGATACCAGGTCTGGATATTTCTCTACAAATTCTTCTACCGTCATCCCATACACTGCGGGATCTCACGCTTTTTAGCAAATGCTATACAACCCGTAACAACTGCTCAACCTCAGCCAGACTGCGAATCGCCTGCACAGTCTCCGGGGCGTTACGCACGAATTTCGTGTGCACAGGTAGGCTAGCTTGGAACTCTTCGACGGTAATGTCGTCGAGAAAACGTGTGCCCTCGTTGTCGAGCATGACGCGTGGCAAAAGGACCAGGTCGCCCAAGTTGTTCTGTGCTTTGAGGGTGGTCAGTACATCTTGGCCGCAGAGCAGTCCAGCGACGGTGACTTCTGGCCCGAAGAACTGATTGATTACTGGCACGATCTGGACCTCTAAGCCGGGAATAGCACGCAGATCAGCGACGAAACCCTCAATGATGGGTTGAGCCATCGCGCCAGTCACAAGCGTAACTTTGCGCGGCACAGGCATTCTGCGCGGCAGACGGCGCAGACCCGCCCGCCACTGCTCGATCAGGTAACGCGTCATGCCAACACCATTCTCGATTTGCGCGTACGACCCGTAATGGCTGGGTGGCGGAAATTCGCGCCCGGTCAGGTAATACCACTCGTCCGAGAGATAGACGAAGGGATAGCCATCGGGGTTCTCAGCCTCAAATAGACGCTGCTGCACCTCAACCTGATCGACCAACACGTTTGCTTCGTCGCGTGTATAGTGGCGCAACGGTGGCAGTTCACCCATCTTAATCATGTTGTTATATTTGGTCAGGCCCACCGGAACTACCGAAATCGACTCGACGATTGGGCGCAGTTCGGTGAGATCGCGAATGCTACGCTCAAGGTTCGCGCCATCGTTGATAGTCGGGCAGAGCACCAGTTGCGTGTGGCAGGTAATGCCTAGCTCGCCCAAACGCTTGATATGGCTCAGGATATCGCCCGCACGCGGACCATCCACCATCTTGCGCCGCAAGCCGGGTTCAGTGGCGTGCACTGAGACGTAGAGCGGGGTGAGCTTTTGCTCATCCAGACGTTGCCAATCGAGTTCTTTGAGATTGGTCAGCGTAATAAAGTTGCCGAATAGAAACGAGTAGCGGTAATCGTCATCCTTAATATACAGCGAAGAGCGCATCCCATGTTCCAGGCCAGCCACAGGCGTGAAGCGTTCGGGGAGACCCTTAATAAAGCAGAAGACGCATTTATTGGCGCATTGGCGAATAAATGGTGCGGGTTCTTCGCCGAACAACACACCCAGGCTCTCCTCGTATGTTTTCGCGATCTGGACTTCGTGCGAGGTTTGTTGGCGATCAAAACCAAGGGTCAATTCTTCATCGGCCACATAAAAGCGATAGTCCACCAGATCGCGGATCAAATGACCGTTAATCGTGCGGATCAGGTCGCCTGGCTGGATGCCTGCGAGGTCCGCGAGACTCTCTGGCACGACTTCGCGCACCCATCCATATAATTTGGGCATTCGTCTCTTTCCTTACATATATGCAAGTCGTCCCGGTATAGTCGAGACGAGGGCATAGTTGGAGGGTGACTGACTGCACGATGAAGAGTGTGTTTCCTGCCTCCCCACCTGCATGAGTTTTTTCGTAAAATAGGTCTACTCGGACAATTATAGCTACTTTGGTACGGCCCGTCAAATCGCTGGGAATTTTGAGTGTACAGTTTCATCAACAACGTCCGGCATGATGGCATTGTGCTGTACCAACGCGGGGCACTGCCTGCGCCCTTCGCTGCCTAAATTCGGACCGCATCCCTCCCGTACAATGCAAAACATCATTGGATAAACATCGCATCCCCAAAGCTAAAAAAGCGGTAACGTTCACGAATCGCCTCTTGATAGGCTTGTTCCATCAGTGGCTTCGAGGCGAAGGCGCTGACCAGCAGGAGCAGGGTTGAGCGCGGCAGGTGAAAGTTGGTAATCATGCCATCGACGAGTTGGAAACGATAGCCAGGCGTAATAAAGAGGCGTGTGGAGCCGTGATAGGGGAGAGCCTGGCCCTTGTGGAAGCTCGCCACGCTCTCTAAGACACGCACCGCAGTGGTGCCCACGGCGATGACGCGACCACCAGCGCGGCGTGTCTGCTGGATTAGTTCGGCGGTTGGCTCGTCCAGATCGATCTCTTCGCTGTGCATTTTATGCTCGCGGAAATCCTCAACTTCAACAGGCCGGAACGTGTCCAGTCCCACATGCAGCGTCACAAACCCAATGTTCACCCCCTGTTGGCGTAAACGCTCTAGTAGTTCGGGTGTGAAGTGCAAGCCAGCCGTTGGGGCAGCAGCAGAGCCAGTGATACGCGAGTAGACGGTTTGGTAGCGTTCGGGATCGTTCAGGGTCTCGTGGATATAGGGTGGCAACGGCATACGCCCAATCTGCTCGATCAGTTCGCGTGGGCTGATCTGTGGCGTGGCACCATCTCGGCCTGGCAGTACGGTGAAACGCACAATGCGCCCACCAGTTTCGGTGCGCTGGCGAATCTCGGCCTGGAGCATAGTCGGGTCGTCTGATCTGCCAAAATGCACAAGAGAACCTTCGTGCAAACGGCGACCTGGGCGCACAAGGGTTTCCCAGATGTCAGTTCCCTGATCGGGACGTTCGGCTAGCAGGAGTATCTCGACGTGGCCGCCAGTCTCAGCACGCCGTCCCAGCAGACGTGCGGGAATCACCCGACTCTGGTTGGCGATCAACAGGTCGCCGGGCCGCAGATAGTCGCCAATCTCGCAAAAACGGCGATGAGTGAACGTACCCGTGGCACGCTCGATCACGAGCAGACGCGAGGAGTCGCGTGGCTCGATGGGCGTCTGGGCGATCAATTCTTGCGGAAGATCGTAATCAAACTCGCTGATTTGTGAGCTATAGGTTCCAGTATTCTGTCCCTCATCCCGCTCACGACTTACATAATCCACAAACCTTGTCCATTTCCATCGGTGGGCACGTCCAGGCCCAGGTGTTGATAGGCCAGGCGAGTCACAACGCGCCCGCGTGGGGTGCGTGCAATGAAACCGAGTTGCAAGAGGTAGGGTTCATACATATCCTCTATGGTTTCACGGTCCTCGCTGGTGCTGGCGGCCAGGGTATCGAGACCCACAGGACCGCCGTTGAATTTCTGAATCATCGTCAGCAGCAAATTGCGATCAGTCTGGTCCAGGCCGATTTGATCGACTTCCAACCCATCCAACGCAGTTTGGGCTACCTCTTTGGTGATAATGCCATCAGCACGCACCTGAGCGTAGTCACGCACGCGTTTGAGCAGGCGGTTGACGATACGCGGCGTGCCACGGGCGCGGCTAGAGATCTCCACGATACCATCCGGCTCAGCAGGTACTTTGAGGATCTGGGCCGAACGCGTCAGGATCTTGCGTAGAGACTCGTCATCGTAATATTCCATCCGATAGATCGCCCCGAAGCGGTCCCGCAGAGGCGCAGTCAGCGAACCGACGCGTGTGGTCGCACCCACAACTGTAAATTTTGGCAAGGAGAGGCGTAGGGAGCGTGCTCCTGGTCCCTTGCCGATCATCACATCTAGGGCGAAATCCTCCATCGCCGAGTAGAGCCGCTCCTCAACTGGCCGGGCTAGGCGGTGAATCTCGTCGATAAAAAGCACCTCACCCTCCTGCAACGAGGTCAGGATCGAGGCCAGGTCTCCGGCGTGCTCTATGGCGGGACCAGAGGTTTGTTTCAGGCCAACGCCCATCTCGACGGCGATAATATTACAGAGCGTCGTCTTGCCCAGACCCGGAGGTCCATAGAGCAGGATGTGATCGACGGATTCGTTGCGCCGCCGAGCTGCCTCCAGCAAGATATTCAGATTGCCCTTAATCTTCTCCTGCCCAATATATTCGGCTAGGTGACGCGGGCGAAGACTCCCTTCGATGGCCTGTTCTTCTGCGCTCATCTGCGGGGCGACGAGGCGATCTGTCATGTGCTGCTCCTGCTTTTTGCTGGTGAAACGAGTGTTCTATCTGCTGATCTGTTCCTATTATATCAGAGTTTCAGATTGAGAACCACCCAGGTGAAGCACCAACACATGTATAGGTGGCCTACAAACGCATTCTTTTTGGCTTACCAGAAGGCGGAAATTACCTGCTTTCCCCCAGGGAAAAGGAATAGTAAGTTAGTTCTAACATCGTTCCCTCTTTACAGAAAGGACAACAACTGATGGGCTATACTCACTCTTGGGGCTGGGCTGATACCCTTCCAAAGGTCGAGCAATTTTCGTTGTGGAGTGCCGATGTGGCGCGTCTTCTCACTTGCTATACGCTGAATCCGCCGCTGAATCCGTGGCAGGACGAACCCTGGTTCAAGTTGCGCCCCAGCTTGTTCGGTGAGTGGGATACCACGATTTGCGGTCCTCATGGCTTGGATGCGCCGATCATTCGCTCAGATTTTGTAGCATTTAACGGCAATCGCGCCACTGAAAATAATTGCGAGAGCTTTCAGATCGACGCAAAAGCGTTAACATGGCGGCATTTCTTCTGGTGCAAGACGTGGGGCAATCCCTACGATTTGCTGGTCACGGCTGCTCTCATCCGTTTCGAGCACTACTTCCCGCAGATCGCCATCCATTGTGGGGGTGGTGTCGAAGGTCTAGACGACGCGGCAGATCTGTGCCAGGCCGCATTTGGCGTAGGGCGTAACCCTTTGCGTGACCCGAAGTATTGTAGGTTTGTGGATAGAGTTTTTGGTGAACGTTCGGCATAAGTGTGAGCAATGCGCTGAACTAGCAGTTTTTTCGGTTAGTTCAGTGCAATTTGGGTTCCTCTTATGTACCATCTAGCATTTTTTGACAACCATATAGTTCTGATTCTATACTATATTTCACAGTACAAAGTTTTTCCTTTCGGAGGGATATAGAATATGAATGGCCCTTTTGATAGCGACCCACATCTATTTAAAGCTCCTGAATTTGCTAGTATCGTAGAAGAGGCTATACATTTCTTCTCAAATTCTCCTATACAAGAAGTACACTCTACTTATCATATGAACATCAGAGGCGTTTATGGATTGTATTACTTTGGTGACTACGAACTGTATGCATCTATTGCTGAGAGAAATAGGGCTAAGAGTGATCAGCCAATCTATGTAGGAAAGGCGGTCTCTTCGGGCAAAAGGACAGGGCAGAGCCGAAATCAGGATACTGGAAATGTTTTATCCAGGCTTTGGGAACATACCCAAAGTATTAATGCGACCAATAATTTGAGTATTGGCGATTTTAAATGTAGATTTGTTTTTCTGGGAAAACGAGAAGAAGATTTAATTGAAGTTCTAGAGGCTAGACTTATCAGAAAATTTCAACCACTATGAAACGCTCCTTGCCTTGCTGGCTTTGGTAATCACGATCCTGGATCAGGTAGATCTATGCAACAACAATCCTTTTGGGACACATTACACCCAGGGCGACCTTGGGCTAGGAAGCTTATGGGTAAACGAAGAGACGAGGCCGCAATAATTGAAAACGTTAAAAATTTCCTACAAAACCAATCGTAGCCAAATTTTATATACCAACACGCTATATCACTAGTTGAAGTGTCATAGGCCCAGTTGTTCGATGGCTCGGAACGTATTGCGATCTAGCTTTTTTTAGGTTAAACTACTGCCAAAGCAAAAGAAGATGGAGCTTGATTAAAGGATATGCAATTCATAGAAGCCAGACAACCACCCCCTATCCAAAAACCCAACACTCAAAAAGTGTTAACGTCTCTAGAATTATTTGCTGGGGCAGGTGGATTAGCTTTAGGGACACATGCCGCTGGATTTAAACATCTCGGACTCGTTGAATGGGACGCATTTGCAGTTAAAACTCTTCGTGGTAATAGTCGAAGAGTTTTAAATGTGCATCCAGATTCTGTTTTTCATTGTGATGCTCGCACTGTTGCTTATAAACAGTTTGCCGGTCAGGTCGATTTGCTCTCAGGCGGCCCTCCCTGCCAACCTTTCTCTAACGGTGGTCAAAGTCGCGGCCCAGAAGACACAAGAGACATGTTTCCCGTATTTTTAGATACTGTGGCGGAGATTATGCCACATGCAATTCTTATCGAAAATGTCAGAGGTTTACTCAGAGAAAATTTTCGCGTATATTTTCGCTATATTTTAAAACGTCTCCAGTTTCCTCTTTGCGCTAAAGAAGAGAACGCGACTTGGCAAAATCATTATAAACGTTTGCTTACCCTTACCGAAAAAGATTTCGCTGATGAAGAGCAATATAGAGTCGCGTACCAGCTAATAAACACAGCAGATTATGGAATTCCTCAAATAAGGGAGAGAGTAATCATAACCGCCTTCAGACGAGATTTAGGCATTGATACCTTTCAGCTTAAAGCTACACATAGTAAAGAAGCGCTTTTCATGGATCAGTGGGTTACAGGGAGGTATTGGACACAACGCAATACCTCTTCTTACGACTATCTAAGCTTAACAGATAAGGAAATAGTTGAGAAATTGCGTAACCAACTCTTTCCCGTCGAGGATAGACTGCCGTGGTTAACTATCCGTGACGTAATTCACGATCTTCCTACACCAGTTAAACGAGGTGATAGAGAAGAGATACCAAACCATATTCAGCATCCAGGTGCTCGCGTCTATCCCGGACATACAGGCAGCATTCTCGATTATCCAGCCAAAGCTTTAAAGTCTGGTGTTCATGGAACACCAGGGGGAGAAAATGTGCTTTGTATCCCGCCAGAAGGTGTTATACGTTATCTTACGGCCAGAGAAGCTGCACGCCTACAAACGTTTCCAGATGAATGGTACTTTCATGGCTCGTGGGGAGCATGTATGAAACAACTGGGGAATGCTGTACCAGCGGAACTTATACGACTATTCTCAAAGGAGATACGTCAACGCCTAGCCAATGTTTTAGTCTAAACAGCTTTATCTGAACTATAACATAATTGTAGTCGTCTGGGAAGTGTGTTTATAGCAGGTATCAGCCAGCCAAACCAGACGTTTCCCCTCTTGTCCAGACTCTATCGACTATGGTATATTTGCGATCACACAGGGCTTGTTTGCATGTTGTCCCTGCGCATTCATCTTTATGTCAACCATTTGATTTGAAAGGAATCTTTCATGGCACAAGTCACCTACACGTACCCCAATCAGCAAGCACCGGGTGAGATCTACCAACAGGCAGCCACTAGCGATCTCGGTGAGTTGCTCGCGGTCTATAAGCCCCAATACTCCAATCCATTTCTCATTATTGGCGCGACCCTGGGAGCGATTATCCTAGATGTCGCAGCTACAGCCGTGATCTTTGAGCTGGGTTGGATTGTTTATTATCTGGTCATCATTCCATTTGCCATTCTCTTCTGGGCTATTTACACGCTTGCCAGTTGCAACTTACGTGTCTACGTTTTTACCAACGGCTTTATCAATGCCAGAGGACGCCGAGGCGAGGTTATCCGTTGGGATCAGATCCAGGCTATTTGGGAAAAGGTGGTGAAGAGTGGTTACGGGAGTGGCAACACACTCACCTACACGGTACAGCGCAACGACGGCAAAGTCTTTAAGCAGGGCAGCCCCTTGCAAAAGAGCAGGGACATGGGCATGAGCATGATGCGTGAAGTTGTCAAGATTCATCTCCCTCTGGTTAAAGCGGCGTATCATGCGGGTCAGGCGATTTCCTTTGGCCCGATCAACGTGAGTATGCAAGGCTTGCATAATGGCAAAGAGATGGTGCCCTGGAATCAGATTGGGAGTCTGGTCTTGAAGCAGGGTACCGTCGTGGTTGAGCAAAATGGTCGCCAACTCAAATGGTCCACGGTTAGATCTGGCGATGTGCCTAATCTCTCGGTCTTAATAAGTTTGGTCAACTACGTCGTAAAAGGGCAAAATTAATGCATTCATGCAGGAGGGTGCGGTTGGCTTTGCTCATCGTGCCCTATTGTGTGGATACGAGACGCGCAAAGCTGTATGCAACTTCCTACGCTCGCTCCCGTATATAGATTAGTTCGCTCTACTGGTCTGTGGATATGGAATAACCATTGAGATATATCAGCCTATCAAGCCGAGTAGGAGAGTTTGTCATGCTAAATCAGATATGCTATATTGGGCGTACTACGAGGTGTTAAAACGCGTTCTGTGAGGGATCTTCTATGTCAGTAAAATTGACCGCATTTTCTAAGACCGATGTGGGCCAGCAGCGTGAACAAAACGAGGACAATGCCTATGCGTTTGTCACGGAAGATGGCTTGGCTGGCTTGTTTATTGTCGCTGATGGCATGGGTGGCTATCAGGCCGGCGAAGTAGCTAGCCGCATCGCCGTTGAAAAAATTCGTGATACGCTGAAACAGTGCTTTGTGCCTGTGTACGATCAGCCAACCATCAGACTCACCCCGATTTCTGAACAAGAAACCATCATGCTAGACCCGGTTGTGTCTGCGGACGATGATGCAACGATTTTGCTTGACCAAACAAAGGTCCGTAGCGCAAGCAAAACACGCAAGCTGCCAGACAACACAAAAGTGATGGAGGATTTGCTCAAGGACGCCATTCGCAAGGCCAATCGAGCAATTTTGGCGTATGGGGAAGAGCATAGTGGCGCACGCGGCCTGGGTTGTACGGTGACAATGGCTCTGATCCAGGATGGACAGGCACATATTGCGAATATTGGCGATAGTCGCACCTATATGTTGCGCAACGGTGATTTGTCCCCCGTGACCAAAGATCACTCGCTGGTTGCCAAGCTGGTTGAGACAAAGCAGATTGCGCCCGACGAGATATATACGCATCCTCAGCGCAATCTCATCTACCACTCGCTCGGAGCTGGCCACAAACATGTAGATCCAGATGTCTTTCATCACACGCTTCAACCTGGCGATCAATTGCTACTCTGCTCGGATGGTTTGTGGGAGATGGTGCGCTCGCCCGCGCTGCTCCAGACCTTGATTGGACCGGATGAGATTGAAAAAACATGTGAAACGCTGATCCAACTGGCGAACGAGAGTGGTGGCGTGGATAATATTAGCGCGGTGGTTGTGCGCGTTAGTTAGCCAGTAAGGATTGTTGCTTTATGCCGCTCACAATAGGTACCGTTCTCGATAGAAAATTTAAGATTGTGCAAGTGTTGGGAGAAGGAGGTATGGGTACCGTCTATAAGGTGGAGCAGGTTGACCGGCCTGGGCGTTTCTGGGCAGTGAAAGAGCTGTTGATTAACGCAAATACCGCTGAGGACGAGCGCAAAACCGCTATCGAACGTTTTAATAAAGAGATTGACTTGCTCTATGACCTGAAGCATCCGCGTATCCCTTCGTTGGGTGTAAGCTTCCAGGAGCATGGCAACTACTACTTTTTGATGGAGTTCGTGCCTGGGAAAAGTCTGGAGAAGGTGTTGGAGACAACCAACGCACCTCTGGGCGACGAGAAGGTGGTCAAATGGATGATGCAGGTCTGCGAGGCGCTGACCTACATCCATTCGCGTGTCCCACCAATCATCCTGCGCGATCTCAAGCCGGGCAACATTATGGTCACGCCCGACGATAATGTGCAGATGATCGACTTTGGCATTGCGCGGCGCTTCGATCCCAATAAACGCACGAACACCGAGAACCTGGGCACGATCTCATACGCTTCGCCAGAGCATCTCGGCTCGATTACCTCGCCTGGACAGCGCCGATCTGCGAAAAATCCAGGTCGTTTGGTGCAGACCGACGCGCGTTCGGATATCTATTCGCTTGGCGCAACGATGTATCATTTGCTAACCAATCACGAACCGGACCCAATCACAACGCCCACTCCCGGCAGTCTTCTCGGCAAGAACCCGCGTCTGCGCACGCTCTCAGTCGCCGGACGGACGATTTGCCCGGTTGAGCAGGTGATTATTAAGGCGATGCAGCAGGAGCCAGCTCAACGTTTCCAGAACGCCGAAGCTATGCGTATTGCCTTGGCACAATGTTTGCCCGCCGGAACGGTGGTTGCGCCGAAAACAGTACAGATCCCGGCCATGTCGCCCAATAGCACGATTATCGTGCCAATCCAGGCCACGCCCATGCAGAGCGTCAACCCGGTTTGCCCCAAATGTGGCTACATCAACCGACCGGGCGCGAAGTTTTGCAAACGTGACGGGCAACCCATGACATCTGGTGCAACAAGCGTACCACCGCAGATTGCGCGTCAACCCTTGCGGGCACGACCTGTGCAGAGCGTGGGCATTCAGGCACGACCTGCCCACCCGTCGGGTATCCAGGCTCGACCTGTGCAGGGGTCGATCCAGGCTCGTCCATTGAGCACGCCGAGTCCTAGCGCAACGCAGGGTGTGCAGGACGCCTATCGCCAGGGGTTGCAAAGCCTACACGCGAAAAACTACGCGGAGGCCATCGCGCAGTTCAAGCAGGCCAGTGTGTCTAGCCCACAGCCCAGCTATGAGATTGCGTATGGCCTTGCACGGGCCTATCGCCAGCACGCCTACACGTTCAAGCTGAGCAATCAGGCACAGTATAAAGAGAACCTGACGCGTGCCATCGAGCAATTTGAGCAGGCGGTGCAGTTCAAGCCCGACGCTGTGGACTCCTGCTTCCAATTAGGGATGTCCTATCATGATCTGGAACTCTACGATCAGGCTAATCTCGCTTTTAAAAAGGTCCAGCAGCTCACACCGCACGATGCTGCAGTGAGTTTCCAACTTGGACGCGTAGCGATGGATCAGGGCTACAACTTGGAGGCCGAAGCCTATTTCCTGGAAGGTCTGAAGTTCAATCCCAACCACGCGCTGATCCTGGCCGCGCTGGGTCGGCTCTATCTCAAAATGAACCAGACGACATCGGCCATCAATGTGCTACGCCAAGCCACACAACTGGAGCCGCAGATGTGGGAGGGCTGGTCCGATCTGGGCCGTGCACATATGAAGGCTCGTGAGTGGAAGGTGGCTCTGAGCGCCCTGGAGCAAGCCCGTCAGGTTCATCCCGATGCGGATGAAATCTATAGCGCTATGGCTACGTGTTACCTCAAGATGAATAAAAGAGCCGAGGCACGCCAGATGGTGCACCAATCTTTGATGCTGAATCCTAACAACAATGAGGCTACGCGTTTGCAAAAACAATTGTAACTCGCGTCTTGAGAAATAGCCAATATATGTGTACAAGTGTATAATACAAGTAGAAGGAGGGCAGTATGTTCTGTCCGTCGTGTAATGCGCCAAATCGTGATGATGCGAAGTTCTGCAAAAGCTGCGGTTTGCGCTTTGACCAGGTGAGCGTACCTGAAAAGAAGAGCACCTTTGGCGCATCTGAGCAACCTGCCAGCGCAGTTGCGGCTACGAATACCCACGAGGAGCAGGCAACGACCCTGTCCTCCGAGCAGTTTAACGCTGTGGAGGGTTCGTTCTACGAGCAGGACGATCCCGCGCTGGCCGAGACGCTGATCCTCTCGCAGGAGAAGCTCATGGCCTATCAGAATCGTCTGCGCAAGCGCAACGAGGAAGAGGCGCACCAGGCCGCTCCAGGACGGGTTCCCGCCACCCGTGTAAATGATCCCGCCGATATGCCCACGCTGATTATGTCACTCGGTTCAGATCAGCAAGCAGTCCAGCCTGCCAGCGCAGCCGTCAGTGATGTGGCGGATATGCCAACGGTGGTGTACAACGAAGCCGTCAGCGATGTGGCGGATATGCCGACTGTCTTTACGCCAACCAGGTCCGAGCCAGATCAGCCACAGGAGACGCCTGCATCGTCGCCCCCGTTTGATTCTGCGCCCATCAATACGTTAGAAGAACATGCAGCACAAAAGGAGGCGACCCAAACGATGTCAGAACAACCCGTATCCCAGGCCGAAACGCCCCAGGATGCTGAGCAGCCAGCCGCGCCCGCAAGCGAGTTCGCACCCCTGGCCGTGGGAACTATGCTGGCCGAACGCTACGAGATCACGCATACGCTCACCGAGGACGCTGACGAACATACCTACCAGGTCATTGACCGTCAGGGCTATCAGCACTGCTGGAATTGTAACTCAACCGAGAATGCTGAGGGCGATGACTTCTGCATGGCTTGCGGTGCCAGCATGCTCGATGTGCCATATATCCTGCATGAATATTCCGCCGCGAGCAAAGCTAACGAAGAAGCTGCTGTGCTGCAAGGTACGATTGTCAATAGCTTCATCGAGCAGGGCCGCACCTATGCCGTTGAGCAGCCCGCGCAGAGTCAGAACGCCTTTCCCAATGGTGTGCACTTGTTGGCCGCTGGCAATTCTGATGCTGGTGATGTGCGACGTAGCGAGCCGAATGAGGATAGCGTGCTTGTGCTGCAATTGCAGCGCGTACATGAGTCCGATTCTCAGCCTGCGGGCGTCTTTATTGTCGCCGATGGTATGGGCGGACATGATTACGGCCAAGTAGCCAGCCGCATGGCTGTCAACCTGATTGCTGAGCGCATGACCCGCGAATTGCTGGGAGCACCCTTGCAGAAAGAGCGCGATGGCGAGGTACTGCACCTTTCCAACGAGGATGATCTCGCCAACTTGCTGCGCAATACTATCGAAGAAGCCAATCTCAGCCTGTGTCAGAAAAACCAGCGTGACAAGACCGACATGGGTTCCACGCTCACCGGCTTTATGATTGTCGGCGAGCATACCTATATTGTCAACGTTGGGGATAGTCGTACGTATATGGTACGTGGAGGTCAAATCTACAAGCTCACCACCGATCACTCGTTGGTTGGGCAACTGGTCGCAGGCGGCCTGATCGAGCCGGATGATGTCTATACGCATCCACAGCGCAGTCAGATCTTCCGTAGCCTGGGTGACAAACCCAACGTCCAGATCGACATCTTCAAGCAACAATTGTTGCCCGATGATATCCTGATAAGCTGCTCAGATGGTCTGTGGGAAATGATCCGCGATCCGCAAATTGAGAGCATTCTCAAGAGTGCGAAAGACCCGCAAAGCGCCTGCACGCAACTGATCGAGATGGCTAATGCCAATGGCGGCGAAGATAATGTCAGCGCCGTGATCGTTTTTGTGCGCTAAAAACAGAATTATGCTATACTAAGTCAGCCAACTATATGAAAGGAGCTGCGTAGATATGCCCGGTGAGGTAAACTTAACGCACCAGGTCGGGAAGGACTATATGCCCGTCACTGGAGGAAGCCAGCTTGCATACGTACTCGTCGAGTTGAAACCAACTGAGATGGTGGCTCAGGTCCGTATGCCGCTCAACTTCGCCCTTGTCCTCGACCATTCTGGCTCCATGAAGGGTGCGAAACTCAAAAACGTTAAAGAGGCGGTTAAGATGGTCATTGACCGTCTGGAGCCAACCGACTATGTTTCGGTGGTCATTTTTGATGATACATCTCAGGTGATTATCCCTTCTATGCCCTGTAACGACAAACCAGGCATGAAGGCGGCCATTGACCAGATCCGCGATGCAGGTGGCACCACGATGTCGCTGGGCATCATTCAGGGTCTCAACGAACTGCGCCGCTGGAATATTCCCAACGCCATCAATCGCATGATCCTGCTCACCGATGGCGTGACCTATGGTGACTCGGATCGCTGCCGTCAGCTTTCCCGCGACGCCGCCAACGCTGGGATCTCCATCTATCCGTTGGGCATCGGCTCCGACTGGGATGAAGATCTGCTCAATCATGTTGGCGAACTCAGTGGTGGTATGCCCGCCGAGTTCATCCAGAATCCAACCGATGCCCTGCGTCTCTTTGAGCAGCAAGTTCAGAGCGCGGTTGACGTGGCTATCCGCAACGCTACGCTGATCCTGCGCTTGCCCGCTGGTGTCACGCCGAAAAAGGCTGTCAAAGTGCTGCCCATTATCAGCGACCTTGGCCCCAACGTGCTCTCTGATCGCCAAGTGGTTATCCCGCTGGGTGATCTGGAGAAGGACAAGCCGCAGTCTGTGCTCTTTGAACTCATGATCGACCCGCGTCAGGCTGGTCTCTTCCGCATCTCGCAAGCTGAACTCAGCTACGATGTACCGATCATGGGCATCGTAGGCGAAAGCGCACGCGAAGATGTCAAAGTCACCTTCTCCACCGATGCCAATCAGTCAGCCGCAGTCAATGCGGTGGTGATGAACTTCGCGGAAAAGGCCAACGCCCATCGCCTGGTTACACGCGTGCTCGACGAATACAAACGCACTGGCAAGGCTACCACGCGTCTAGCCCCTAACGTCACTAGAGTGCTGGACGAAGAGACTCAGCAAGCACTGGAACAGATCAATTCTGGCCGCCAGATCTCGCAAGATCAGGTCAAATCTATTGGCAACAAAACACGCAAACTCACACAGCGTCTCGATGATATACTCCCCTAATTGCGGGGTACAAATCCTAGATGTGTATGTTTTAGGAGGTTTTTAAAGCAATGACCATACAATGTTCTTTGGGTCACGATAACCCAGATGGTTCAGCTTTCTGCGATGAATGCGGAGAGCCGTTGGCCAGTGCCGCTCCCATCGCAACAGGCGCGGCCCCAACGCCCGCACCAGTGATACCTGCGCCCGCGCCTGCTGGCGGCCAAGCCTGCACTTCATGCGGTTCTATTAATGCGGTTGGCGAGGCGTTTTGTTCCAATTGTGGCAATATGCTTGGTGCACCCGCTCCAGCCGTGGCTAGTTCCGCGTCCACAGCAGCTCCTGCGGCCCATGTAGCGGCAGCACCCGCGCTGACGGCTCGCCTGATCGTCGAAGCCGATAACCAGGAATTTGACCTGAGCGGCAAGGACAACATCATGCTTGGCCGCGAAGATGCTGTGAGCAACATCTATCCCGATGTCGATCTCAGCCCTCATGGCGGCGAAGAAGGCGGCGTCTCACGTCTGCACGCACGCATCTTCTACGAAAATGGGCAGTACCTTCTCGAAGATGAGAACAGCACCAATTTCACGTATCTCAATCGTCAGAAGCTGGCGGGCAAAACCCCCATGCCTCTGCACGATAACGATGAGGTGCGCGTGGGACGCGTGCTACTGCGCTTCAAAGAGGCATAAATTGCGAA
>JBDTBU010000152.1:0-30682 GCA_039923935.1 Ktedonobacteraceae bacterium
TGGGCATCTACAGCATTGTACTGAATGTTTTCTCGATCATGGGGACACATCGTATGTCGGGAGGCAAGGCCACCGGGGTTGTGCTGATCCCGTACGGACTCATTATTGTGCTCTACATTATATTGATTTTTGTCTTTGTCTTTATTACCCTTAGCATTGCTCGCCCATAAAGATGTGCGCGTTGAGTGCTAATACAGATAGCAAAGTTCAAGAATCGCTCAAGGCAGGGGTAATCGTAGTAGCTACCCTTGCCTTTTGCATTGAATGGTCCTGGTGGGTATGTTATGATGGAGAAAAGATGAAGTAAGCTTCGCAAGAAGGTAAATAGCATGTTAAAGGACTCCGGCCAGGACCATTCAAGTAACGGGCATGGCCCAAAAGACCGCAAGAAAAGCGCTAAACAAGCCCGACCACGCGCGTCATATCAAACCATGTCGCCGGATTTTGGCTTTGTGCCGCGCACCCAACCGTTGCCGTGGCGCGAGGCTCTGCGTCAGTTGCCAAGGCACTATCGTTTTGTGCTGACAAAGCCCGGCTTCGAGCCTTTTCTGGCAGAGATGGGGCAGGCTGAGTGGAAAATCGTCTGGATACAGTTGCTGTTTTATAGCGTGGTGGCGGCATTACTGGCTTTTGTGCGCACCCTGCTCTATCCCGCGTC
Organism: Ktedonobacteraceae bacterium; assembly: GCA_039923935.1. Taxonomy (GTDB): domain Bacteria; phylum Chloroflexota; class Ktedonobacteria; order Ktedonobacterales; family Ktedonobacteraceae; genus Paraktedonobacter. Next base: position 659 of record JBDTBU010000152.1, read on the forward strand.
CCCCAGTGCAGCATCCAGCGCGAGCGGCTTGAGTAGTCCGGCTGTGTTACAGATTTTGAGCCTGAGCACTTCGCTTGGACTGCTGATCCTGATCCCTGCGGGCTTCTTTCTCGCGATGGGCCTGCTCTACTGGCTAGCGCGTGCGTTCGGCGGTCATGGGATTTTTGTGCAGCAGGTTTATACGACGCTGCTTTTTCTGGTGCCTTGTGGCTTGGCGGTAAGTGTGCTGGGCCTGATCCCGTTTGTGGGCAATTTTCTCTCAGCATTTCTGGGCTTCGTACTCTTCGTGTATTGTGTCGCGCTGCAATGTTTCGCGACGTTGGCGGTCCATCAGATGAGCGGAGGCAAGGCTACAGCAGCCGTTATCTTGACCCTGCTGATTTTTTTCCCCGTCAGTATCGTTGGCTTGTTTTTGGGGACAGCACTGTTGGTTGCGATCTAGAGAAGATCTAAGTCGTTCATAAAATACGTAAAACTGGGTATGTTTATTGGTGGTACTATTGTAGGCACTGTGAGGAGAAGCTGTTGGATACGCTTGTTGGAACATCTATAGGTGGATATACACTAGTACGACTGTTAGGCACAGGCGGCATGGGTTCTGTCTACCTAGCCAATGACCCGGCTATCGGTCAGCAGGTGGCGGTGAAGTTGATTCGCACGGACTTGGATTCCTATACCGATTCGTCTTCGGCTCAGATGGCTCTGGAACGTTTTCGGCAGGAGGCTCGTGCGGTAGCTGGTCTGGATCATTTGCATATCTTGCCGCTCTATCGTTATGGTGAGGAGCCGACGCCGAGCGGGCAGCGTGCCTACATGATTATGCAGTATCGCCCCGAAGGCTCGTTGTGGGACTGGTTGCGTCGCCGGGCTGACCTCGCCACTGGCCATATCCAGCCCACGCAAGCCGAACTGTCCGCTAACCTCTCCATGAACTGGCCTTTGAGCTTGGAGGAAGTGTCTGACTATCTGCAACAAGCTTCGGCAGCTTTGCAATATGCCCATGATCGTGGCATTGTGCATCGCGATGTCAAGCCTGCGAATTTCCTGTTACGCATCGATGTACACGAGAAGGCCGTTCATCTGCTGCTCTCCGATTTCGGTCTAGCCAAAGTATTTACGGCCAGTTCGGCAACCAATACGATCCTGGGCACGCCAACCTACATGGCCCCGGAACAGTTTGAGGGTGCGGCACGGCCTGAGAGCGATCAGTATGCTCTAGCCGTGATGGTCTATTATTTGTTGGCCGGGCGACCACCCTTTGAGGGCGATCCGATGCAACTGATGCGCCAGCATTTGTCCGTCGAGATGCCCTCGATCACCAGCTTCAATCCAAGCATTCCGCCCTACATGAACAGCGTACTGGCCCGCGCTCTAGCTAAACAACCGGAGCAGCGGTTTTCATCGGTCATGGCCTTCGCGGAAGCTTTTGCCAAAGTGATGAAAGGGCCACCATCGTCGCCGCTCGCAATCTCACGCCAACAGTCTGCCGATGCCACACGCGGTTTCGTGCCCTCATCGGCTGATGCAAATGATCCGTCGCCTGTACTAGGTCCGGGCTTGTTGGGTCTGCCCTCGCACGACCAAGTTGGACGCCGCTCGCCCAATCCGCTAATCCTGCCGGGCACATCTAATCCGGCGCAGGGGATGTATAATGCGCCATCACCCTCATCGAGCGCCTATCAAGCACAAACACTGTATAACGCGCCCTCGCCTGCACCGACAGTCTATCCGGTGCAAGGGATGTATAACACACCCAGACCCGCGCCGATGGGAAATATGTATAACAACGCTCAAGCAGCGCGTCCCGTCGATGGCTTTACACAGCCGCCTGCGACTCCTGGTTACGCGGCACCGAGCGAGCAGAGGGTCAGCCGACGTGGCGCACTGGGCTGGATTTTGGGCGCTACCGCACTCGTCGCAGTCGGTGGAAGCGTTGGAACGTACTTCTACCTGAGCAATAATAACCATAATAGTAACAATAACCAGCCCGTCCAGGGAGGGGGCCAATCCAATGGTCTGCCTAATCATGCGCTGTACATACTCAAGGGGCATAGTCTGGCTGTGACGAGCCTGAGTTGGCTGCCCGATGGCTCACAACTGGCCTCTGGCTCGCTCGACTCCACTGCGCGTCTCTGGTCCCCTCAGGATGGCAGTACGATCAGGACTATCACTACTGCCTCTGCTGTGCGTGCGCTAGCCTGGAATCTCGATGGAACAACGCTGGCTATTGGTCGGGAAGATCATGATATAACTCTCTGGAAGGCTGACAGCACTGCCACCAAACTTGAAATGGGTTGGGGTGCGATTGTCAAATCGTTGGCCTGGGATAACCACCTCCTCTTTATCGGTACCTATGGCAATGGTCTGCACACCCTCGATACCGCTACCAATAAACACCTGGGATTGGGGAAATCCAACCTGGATGTGCATGTGAACGGGATCGCTGTCTCTCCTGCTGAGACATTTCTGGCTTTAGCGATGGGGAACGGGTATGTCTACTTTGTAGATATTGCCAAAAACTTGAATACAGTTGCAAAGATTGCCCCTAGTTATGGTGCGGCCCTTTCGATTGCTTGGTCCCCCGATGGTGCCTACGTGGCTGTAGGCTATCAAAATAACAAAGCGGTTGTCTACGATGCCACCACGCGGCAAGCGCATTTTACTATCGCGCACGCTGCTTCGGTGTATAGCGTCGCTTGGCAACCAAATGTCACCATTCCCACCCTAGCCACTGGGGATGGCGACAAGACAGTCAATATCTACAAACTTGGCTTAGATCAGAACAACCAGAGCCAGACTATGTATACTGGTCATACTGATGCCGTTTTGTCCGTCGCTTGGAACAGCAACGGCGTGCTGGCCTCAGCATCCAAGGATCAAACCGTGATCCTCTGGCAGGCTCCGGCTTAGCCTTGTGTTGCGTGAAGGATGGAGGAGACGCTGATGAGTGCGCGTGAGAAAAAGAATGCTAACAGAAGTGTGGCTGGCGAAGCTGGCGGTCTTGTGCAGGCGGGGAACTGGCGACAGTGGCGCGACGAGACGGGTGCGCCGCTTTTACCCGATGAGCAACCAATCAGCACCGTGCGCGATAGCCTGTACGACCTGATTCCGCTGGGACCGCGTGAACTGAAGCTAATTAGTAGTGCGCCCTTTTTACGTTTGCAGCAGATTAAGCAGCTAGGGTTTGTCTATCGCATCTGGCCGGGTGCGACGCATACGCGCTATGAGCACAGCCTGGGCGCGTATTATCTGGCATTGCGGGCCTTACGTGCATTGTTGCAGCGCGGCAGTGAGGGCGGTCTGGACAATGTGGCGACCAGTAGTATCCGCACGTTGCTAGTTGCCACGCTTTTGCACGATATCGGGCATTATCCCTTCTCGCATACCATCGAAGAGTTGGGCGGTTCCGTGATTTTACACGAGAAAGTCGGGCGTTCGATTATAGAGAAGAGCGAGATTGCCACGATTTTGGAGCGTGACTATCAACTTTCGCCGGAGCGTGTAGCCGATCTGATCGATCCGCCCAAGCACAAAGCGCTTTTGCCTGACGACGAGCTTTTGCACAGCCTTTTGAGCGGGGCTTTGGATGTTGATAAGCTGGATTACTTGCCGCGTGACGCTCGTGCTTGCAACGTGCCCTATGGCGGCGTCGATATGTCGCGGCTCCAGGCTTCGCTGCGTGTGCACCCAAACGTGCATGGGCAACGGCGCATCGTCGTGACGCACAAGGGGATTAGTCCGCTGCATTCGCTATTGCACGCCCGTCAGGAGATGTTCGACAATATCTACTGGCATCATACCAGCCGTGCGCTGCAAATGATGTTGTTGCGTGCCGTACAGGAAGCGTTGCTAAGCGAAGTGCTCGACGTGGAGCAGCTTATGGGCCTGGATGACGCCTCGCTGCTGGTTCTGCTTGAGCGGCCAGAGATGCCTGCCAGCACTCGCGCCCTGACCGAGTGTCTACAACTGCGCCGTCCATATAAAGAAGTGTTGGAGATCAGTCGTCTGGCCGGGCGGCTCTACAATCGGCTGGACGCGCTTTTCTGGGATGCACGTCGTCGTCGTCAGATTGAGATTTCCCTGGCTGGTGCGCTGGCTACGGTTCTGGGCCTGGAAATCGCCGAGTACGAAGTGTTGCTGGACATTCCCCGGCCAGAGAAGTGGGAGATGGATGTCTGGGTTACGTTCGAGCATCCGCCAGTGGGTATGGGTTCGCTTGTCCATTGGGTTGAGGCTACTGGACTTCAGCCCGACGATTTGGCACGCTATGAGCAGCATCAACGGCGTATTCGTATTTTGGTTGCCGAACGTCTGCGCGATCCGCTCCTAGCCCGGCGTGAGGATGTATTGCAACAAATCGAAGAACTGGTAGAGATGTAATGTGTAACGACTCAGTTGTGTGGTGTGTGTTGGGTACAGCTCACAACTGAGTCGTTACTTTATTTTTTTTTGCGTTTTTGTTGGTACATCAGGCGGGCGGCCTTCTCGTGGATGCGTTTGGCGGGAACGTACTCGTGGTCGAATTTCAGGGCGCGTTCGGCGGCGAGCACAGCCTCGCGGTAGCGTTCCAGACGCAAGAGATTATCGGCTCGAATCATCAGATAGCGTATATCGCCGGGTTCTAGTTCCACGGCGTGGTCAATTGCCTCGCGTGCGTCCTCGAAACGACCCAGGCCGCGTAGGGCGCACATGTGGCAATCCCAGGAAAAGATCACGTCGGGTGCGAGCTTGACCAGTCGGGTGGTAATCTCACAGAGTTGCGCGTATTCGCCCAAAGTGCGTAGGGCATACGCGCTGAGATTGAGTGCGGCAACATCGTCAGGTGCAATTTCTAGTGCGTGGTGCATGGTCGAGATAATCTCTTGCAGGCGACCATATTTGCGCAGAATTTCGCCCTTCACCTGCATGCTTAGCAGATGGTCCGGGTCTTGCTCCAGGCCATGATTGACGGCCTCTAGAGCCTCGAACTGGCGATTCAAGTTGATGAAAGCCAGCGCCTTATTGGCCCAAATGCGTGGATCGCTAGGGTCCAGTTCAAGAGCGCGTTCGGCGTAGCGTAAGGCTTCCGGGTAGCGTTGCTGTAAAAGCTGTTGCCCGCTGCGGTTAAACCAAGCCAGGGGCAAGTTTGTATCGAGCAAGAGCGCCTGATCGTTCGCAATAGTCGCTTCAGAGACGCGTTCAAGCTTTTGTAGCGCACGTGCCTTGCAAGCTAGAGCCTCCGCAGAGGCGGGATCAAGTTGTACTGCTTGTTGGGCCAGTGTATACATTTGCTCGTGCTGTCCCAATTGATCCAGGGCCAGGGCTAGCCCGATCAAGGCATCAGTATCTTCTTCATCCTGTTCAATCAGGTGGGTAAAAAGAGTACTGGCCTCTTGCCAGCGTCGGTTATGCAGGTGCTCGCGGCCCTGTGTTTGGAGTTTTTCTCGTTCTTTTGGAGTGTATGTCATCCGACTCTCTTCCACGCTTATTTGCCCATGAATCCTTTCCTGGAGCGATTGTGCTTGCTCATCCAATCTCATCAATTTCCTTGCTCTCTGTCTTGGCGTCTTTATAGTATAGCATGTATATGTGGCTAGGGCGTTGCTCGCCCGGCTGAGAAGCATAGCAGAATATAGCAAGACCCATTATTGCACGCTTCCATGCTGCGGGCAAGTTATGTATGCCTTTTGGCGACAATTTTACATAATATTAACTCTTCTTCTTGTTTGGTTCGTGTCTTCTAGTCGCAGGTTTAGACGGATGCCAGAGGTTTGTGTGCTGGCTCTGGCTGGTTAAGGCTGCGTTTGCGTTGGCCTGTCATGAGCACTCCCAGGTAGAAGATAAGCCAGCCCAGGGCCATAATCAGCCAGAAGCCGCTAGAAAGGCCAAACAAGCGTGCCAGCGTGCCAGCCGCAGCGTCACACAGAGCGCCACTTAAGATCAGAACGTTGGCCCAGAGGAGATTTCTCGTGCGCAAACCCGCCACGTTAGCTTGACGACGCAACAACTTCCAGCCCGAATAGATCGCAACACCAACTATCGCCAGCACACCCGCAGTATTCAGCACAATCAGCGTGGGGAGCCAGGCCGCTGGTTGCAGAATGCCTGTCCCAGGCGTACCCGCCACGTTCGCGAGTACAGCCAGATTGATGGGAGCCTCAGAGATAGTCACGACTGCCAACAGGCTGAGCAGGCAGAGAATGAAGAGGCAGGTACGTGCCGTGCGTTTGCCGGTGACTAGGGCCACGCTGCCCAGGCCCAGCCAAGCAGGAGTGAGTGCTGCCCCTAATACATAGTAGAGCCGGAAAAAGAACTTGCCAGTCTCGCTAGTCGGCGTGCCGATGACCAGGAAGATGTAGGCCAGCGTGGCGAAGAAGGCCATCAAGAGCGCGATGCTCCAGTAGAGTTGAGCTTCACGTCGCCGTTGGAGATACTGGCGTAGAATCGTGCCAGTGAAGATGCCGATCACAATGACGTTAATGATCGCAAAGATCAGCAAAAAAGTGTTCTGTGACATACTGTATCCCATTCGCAGAATGCGTCCTAGCCAAAAATCAGAAGTGTGCCATATGCATAGTACTCTTCCATGAAAAATTCGTCAATCACAAATCTACCTACGTCCAGCCAATTGTGGAGATACATATGCTCTCACAATTGGCTGGATTTTAGCGAAACTCTTGCAGCAATCGGGCTTGTACTCTTATACTATGTGTGGATGTAGGAGGATCTTTTTTACCATGCCATACAAAGAGCCATATACAGAAGAAGAAGAACAAGCCTTGGCGCGGGAGCAGCGACAGGAATTGAGGGATGAACTGACCGAAAACTTCACACAACGTCTGCCGAAGGATCGCCGCCGTGTGATTACGTTTAGCGCCCTAGGCGGCATTGCCCTGCTCGCACTGATCTTTATCATACTCGTTTTATTGCCCGCACCACCTCAGCAGCCGCATGGCGGAGTTGCAGTGGGATCGCCCGCACCTGATTTTACCTTGTCTATCCAGGGAGGATCAGGGAGAGGTTCGATAGCTTTGCACGCCCTGCATGGACATCCCGTCGTGCTCAATTTCTGGTCAGAATCCTGCCAACCGTGTCTCTCGGAGATGCCCTATCTGCGCGGGATTTACGCTCGCTATGGTGTGCAGGGAGCGTTTACCTTGTTGGGAGTGAATCAAGCCGATCCACGCGAGGATATCACACGCTTTGGCACAACCTATAAGCTCAATTATCCCCTCCTCTACGACGCGCACTCAACGGTGAATGTCGCGTATGGCGTGACTTCGTTGCCAATGACCTACTTTGTGGATAGCAACGGGATTGTGCGCTTTGTCGTGTTGCAGCAGTTGACGCCGACGACGATGCAGCAGGGTTTACAAGCTATCGGCGTGAGCATCGCTTAATACTGTTTGATTATCCCTCTAAATCTATATGCGAGTAAGAACAAAAAGAACAGTGTAACCGTTCTTTTTGTTCTTACTCGCAGAGATGTTTTTTTCTAATAATTGGGTGCGTGCTGAGAACGGCGTGTCCCAAGGATACCCAGGATGCCCAGCAGCAAGAGTATCAAGCCAATGCTCAGACGGCCTACGGGTTGGCTGGGGTCCAATGCTGACTGCAGCCCTGATGGTGGTGGATTGTCACCAGTGTTCGTTAAAGAAGCAGGCGTTTTTGTTGGGCTATTGCTAGGAGTAGCTTGGGGCGTTGGCGTCTGAGCGGGTGTGCGCGTGAGCGAAGGTTGCTCTGCTGGCCTGTTAGGCGTGGCGCGTGGGGTTGACGACCCCTGTGCAGCAGTGTGCGCCACGTTCTGGGCTGGAGCCATCATGGTTGACGCGCTATTGCTACTGTGAGAGACGGTAGCGAGTGCACCCGCCAGGATAAAAACCAGCCCAATGACGGCAGCGATGGTGCTCAGCGCCCGCAGGGAACGTTTCACGATATACTGACCTCGGCTAGCCGGACGCATGTATTGCTCTTCGCTAGCTGGCGTGGTGGGTAGCATGACGAGATTGACAGGCAGGACGAACGAACGCGGCACCTCAACCTGTGGCATCTCGTGCAAGAGGGTCGAGGTGAGCCGGAGATCAGCCAGCGTGGCCTGACAGGGCTGACAGGTATGCAGATGGGCAGTACACAGCGCCAACTCGCCAGAGGCTAGCTCCTGATCGAGATAGGCTGAAAGTTGTGTCATTGTCAGATGCTCATTGTTGTGCTGTGCCACGCCTGTACTCCACTCTTGAAAAGACTATTCTCTATCAGATAGTAGACGATAACTCCGTGGTAAAAGTTCCCGATGTTGGCAAAGGTAATCGCGCAAACGTCCGCGCCCGCGAGCGATGCGTGAGCGCACCGTCCCCAGCGTCGTTTGCGTGCTCAGCGCGATCTCTTCATAGGACAGCCCTTGAAGATCGCAGAGCACGATGGCGACACGCTGCTCTAGCGGTAACGTTTGCAGGCCGCGTGCGATCAGTTCCTGAAGTTCATGGGTGAGCAGGCTGGCCTCTGGGTTCACATCCACACCTGTCGCGACCAGGGTATTGAGGAGGCTGTTGGCGTGCGGTTCGTCCTCATCGATCAGGCTATCAAGCGATTCTTGCATGTGTCGATGGGTACGTCGCCAGTGGTCGCAAGCCTGATTGGAGGCGATCCGCAAAAGCCACGCGCGAAAAGAAGAGCCAGTGCGAAAAGATGCGATCCCGCGCAAAGCCGCCATAAACGTATCCTGCGTCACATCAGCCGCGACCTCGCGATCACCGAGCATACGCAGAACCACGTTATAGACGATTTGCTGGTAATGCAGCACCAATTCATTAAAGGCGCTGACATCCCCATTCTGACTGCGGATAATGAGTTGAACCTCATTTTCTCGCTCTGTCTCTGCCATCACGCTGCCTCGTTTCTGGTTCCCTTTCGCCCTAGTGTAGCATAGTTGGGGTCTTTCTGGCACGCTTTTGGGATAAAAGGGCAGCGTAGGATGTGGTTTGCAGGTTTGCACACGATATCTGACCAGAAAATCTCACGAAATTATGGTAATATAGTTGGAAAGTAGAACGTAATCGCATTGAAAGGTGAGAAGGTATGTCTCGCTCATTCATCACATCCGATCCCGACATCATGATGGGCAAGCCAGTCATCGCTGGCACGCGCATTACCGTTGAGCATATCCTAGAAGAACTGGCTGGAGGCGCGACCACTGACAATCTATTAGATGCTCACCCTCGTTTGACACGCGAGGCTGTGCAGGCCGCGCTCTCCTACGCACTGGATTTGTTGAAGCCTATGGAATTATAAATTTTCCGTACTCATCTGTCCCATTTCACTCTCCACCTTCTGCGCCAACTCCGGGTCCAGTCGCGTTAGATGGCCCATCATCGTCAGATGTTGGTCCTCAAGTTGCTTGAGAAGCTGTAAAATGAGTTCATCTTGATGATCGAGATGCTGCATGATGTGGCGAATCTCCTCTTCACCTTTTGTGTCCATAAGATAATCGTTCTGCGCCGTAATTCTGTCTTTCTGTGATTGACGGTTTTGTGATATTAAAATGAACGGAGCAGCATACGCTGCTTGAAACGAAAGTGCAAGATTAAGGAGTATAAAAGGATATTTGTCCCAACCGAAGTCAATGAACAAAACATTTGCAAGAATCCAAGCTACGAGGATGATGCTCTGGGTAATAATAAAAGGCCAGCTACCCATAACGGCAGCAACAGTATCGGCAACTTTTTGCCCAGTAGTTAATCTCCTCTCAGCGATCTCATTGACGTTCACGACGGGTGGGTGATCGTGTTTGAATGTGGGGAAGTGAATACGAATATGCTTTTGGGCAAGGCTCTCGGAGCCGGGAGTGATGTCCATGTAGTTGTTTCTCCTAATTACTGCTACCATTCGACTATGCTAAAAATTGGTGATAGAGGGCACGCGAAAACATGCCTGTTCCCTTTATGAACGCGGCAAGCCAGGCTTTCTAACACCTGGCTTTAGATGTGCATCGCACGGCCCCTTGGGTGTAGCGCTGGCCCTCGCGTCCGGCGTCCCTTCCAAGTTTAGCAGCCGAGCGATTTGGCGATGAGTATACGCTGAATCTCGCTGGTGCCTTCGCCGATCTCGTTGATTTTGACGCTGCGCCAGTAGCGCGAGACGGGATACTCGTCCATAAAGCCGTAACCGCCGTGGATTTGCACAGCTTGATCGGCGGCGCGTTTGGCTGTTTCGGAAGCAAAAAGCTTGGCTATTGAAGCCTCACGTGTGTAGGGTTTGCCCTGCATATGCAACCAGGCAGCCTTGTAATACATTAAACGAGCCAGCTCGATCTCAGTATCCATATCGGCGAGTTTGAACTGAATGGCCTGGAATTTGCTGATGGGCTGACCAAATTGCTTGCGTGTTTTGGCGTAGCTCAGTGCTTCGTCGAGGCACGCTTGAGCGAGACCGACAGCCACCGCAGCAATAGCCACACGGCCAGCGTCGAGGATTTGCATGAACTGCTTGAAACCGTCGCCGGGTTGGCCGAGGATATCGGCGGCAGGAATCACGCAATCCTCGAAGGTCAACGGGCGTGTATCAGAGGCTTTCCAGCCCATTTTCTTGTAGGGGTTGCCGATGATATACCCAGGCGTCTCTTTGGGGACAATGATGTTGGTGATCTCTTTGTGCCCCTTGGAGGTTTTGCCTGTGACTGCGGTGATGGTCACGCCGCCAGTCATATCCGTGCCAGCGTTGGTGATAAACGCCTTCGAGCCGTTGATATGCCAGTGGCCGTCGCGCAAGATCGCACGAGTCGCGGTGCCGCCAGAGTCGGAGCCAGCTTCGGGTTCGGTCAGACCAAAGGCCCAGAGTTGCTTTCCACTGGTTAGCGCGGGTAGGTAGCGTTGCTTTTGGGCTTCACTGCCGAAGAGGTAGAAGGGGGACGCGCCAAGCGAGGTATGAGCTTCCATCGTGATGCCCACGCCGCTATCGCCACGCGAAATCTCCTCGATAGCCAGGCAGTAGGAGAGAAAGTCCGCGCCCGCTCCGCCGTATTCTTCTGGGAATGGTAGACCCAGCAAGCCCAGTTCGCCCATTTTTTTGATCAGGTCATAGGGAAACTGACCTGTGTGGTCCATCTCCTCGGCGCGAGGTTTGATCTCTTGTTCCGCAAACTCGCGGCAGGTGTCGCGGATAGCCATTTGCTCTTCGTTGAGCGAAAAGTCCATGTCGTTGTGCTCGCTTTCTGTGGCGTCGCAGGCTGGTTGGCGTGTATATAGACACTCAGCCAGATGTGGTATGAGAACGTTGGTACCGATGTACCCAGATTGTATTATAGCGAGAAAAATGGCGTAAGGGAAAGGGCAAATTAAAAATCTGTTGCGTATGGTGTTGCCCGAAGAATAGTATGAAACGACATTCTTCGGGCAACACCATACGCCAACAGATGCAAAAGCAATTTAGTTGGTTGCGCGGCTGTCCTGAACGCCTGCTCCGACGCCCCGACGCAGCATGGGCACTTTGTTCAGCTCCTCCCAGGGCAGCTCGATGTCGGTGCGACCAAAGTGGCCGAAGGCGGCAGTGGGCTGGTAGATGGGACGGCGCAGATTAAGCGACTGGATGATGCCAGCCGGGCGTAGGTCGAAATGCTCGTTGATGAGGCGAATGATCTCATCGTCGGAAACTAGGCCAGTGCCGAAGGTATCGACGAAGAGCGAGAGTGGACGTGCTACACCGATAGCATAGGCGACCTGGATTTCGACGCGCTCGGCCAGACCGGCGGCGACGACATTTTTCGCGATATGGCGCACCGCATAGGCCGCCGAACGGTCCACCTTGGTCGGATCTTTGCCGCTAAACGCGCCTCCGCCGTGACGGGCCATGCCGCCGTAGGTATCGACGATGATCTTGCGACCCGTCAAGCCAGCATCACCCATGGGGCCACCAGTGACAAAACGTCCGGTGGGATTGACGAAGATTTTGGTCGCGCTATCGAGCAGGTGCGCGGGGATGACCGGCTTGATAATATGCTCGATCACATCAGCGCGGATCTGCTCGTGAGTCACGTAGTCAGCGTGTTGGGTTGAAACAACGACAGTATCAACGCGCACAGGCTTGCCGTATTCGTATTGGATGGTCACTTGGCTCTTGCCATCGGGACGCAGATAGGCCATTGGGCCGCTGCCAGCCCAGGAAGCGCGGCGCACCAGGGAGAGTTGGCGCGTCAACTTGTGGGCCAGACTGATCGGCATGGGCATAAGTTCGGGCGTTTCGTTGCAAGCAAAACCAATCATCATACCCTGGTCGCCAGCACCGATGCGCTCCAGTTCGTCCTCGCTCAAAACAACCACACCATCAGCCCTGGTCTCCAGCGAACGGCTCACACCCTGATCGATATCGGGCGACTGCTGACCAATCGAGGTGACAACGCCGCAGGTGCGATAGTCGAAGCCATACTCGGCGCTGATATACCCAACTTGCTCGATTGTCTTGCGAACAACCGCAGACATATCGACCCAGGCAGTGGTCGTGATTTCGCCCGCAACCAGCACCAGGCCAGTGGTAGTCGCAGTTTCGCAGGCAACGCGAGCCATGGGATCTTGCGCCAAAATCGCGTCGAGAACACCATCCGAGATCTGATCGCACAGCTTATCGGGGTGTCCTTCCGTGACTGACTCACTGGTAAAAAACGTTTTAGGATCTTTCATGAACGTACTCATGATGTACGGTTGCTCCTTCCCTAAAGGGCGACAGGCAGTATAAACGACTGCCGGTTACAATAGTATAGAGGGGGCATAAGAGGTAAAAAAAGCCCCTGATGACTCAGGGGCTGTATCTTAAAGATGCTGATCCCCTCATCTTGCGGACTAAGTCCGCCGGAATTGGCACCATTCCTGCGCGAAAACGCAGGAGGGTTGCCGGGCTTCATCGGGCCGTTTCCCTCCACCTCTCTGGATGAGATTGTGAGGCATCCTAGCCAGGATGCACTGTGTGTGTAGGTGCTATTGCTTGCGTATGGACCACCGGAGTGATCCGATCTCAAGTATAGACACTCAACGAGCACGCTGTCAAGGCCGCTTGCTGTGCTTCTTTGGTGGCTTTTGCTGACACAAGGTAGCAAAGATGCCACCAAAGAAACAACGCGGTGTCGCTTAGGTGCCGGACTCCCACGAGCTGAGATATTTCTCCTGCTCAGGGGTCAGCGTATCGATCTGCACGCCCATGGCATGGAGCTTGAGGCGTGCAATATCTTTGTCGATGTTCTGTGGGATTGTGTAGACGTTCGGCTTCATATCTTTGTAATTGATGAGCATATACTCGGCACCAAGAGCTTGGTTGGCGAAGCTCATGTCCATCACGCTGGCAGGATGACCTTCAGCGGCAGAGAGGTTGACCAGGCGTCCCTCAGCTAGCAGGTGCACTTGGCGACCATCGGCGTAGGTGTACTCGTCCACGAAGTCGCGCACACGGCGTTTTTTCACGGCCAGCGATTCCAGGGCTGCGATGTTGATCTCGTCGTTGAAGTGGCCGGAATTGGCGATCAGAGCACCATTTTTCATACGCTCAAGGTGCTGGCGATCAATCACGTTGATATCGCCAGTCACCGTGACGAAAATATCGCCAAGGGCGGCGGCTTCAACGCCGGGCATCACGCGATAGCCGTCCATCACGGCTTCTAAGGCGCGAGTGGGATCGACCTCGGTGACGATGACGTTGGAACCCATACCATGTGCACGCGAGGCGACGCCACGTCCGCACCAGCCATAGCCGAAGACCACCAGGGTGCGGCCAGCTAACAGCACGTTGGTCGAGCGAATAATCGCGTCGAGCGAACTCTGGCCGGTGCCGTAGCGGTTATCAAACATATGCTTGGTATCGGACTCGTTGACCGCTAGGACGGGGAAGCGCAGCACGCCAGCCTTCTCCATGCTGTACAGGCGGATCACACCAGTCGTAGTCTCTTCCAGACCAGCGATGATGTCAGGGATCAGCTCTTTGCGTGTGGTATGAATGGTCGAGACCAGATCGCACCCGTCGTCCATCGTCATGTGCGGCTTATGGTCGAGCGCGGCATTAATATGGCGATAGTAGGTCTCCTCGTTCTCACCCTTGATAGCATAGGTTGGGATACCGTACACATTGACCAGGGCTGCCGCCACGTCATCCTGCGTCGAGAGCGGATTAGACGCGCAGAGTACCAGATCGGCCCCGCCTGCTTTGAGCGTAATGGCAAGGTTGGCCGTCTCAGTTGTAATATGCAAGCAACCAGACATACGCACGCCCTTGAGAGGCTGATCTTTTTCAAAACGTTCGCGGATCAAGCGCAGGACGGGCATATCTTTCGCAGCCCATTCAATGCGGTCTTTGCCACGAGCGGCGAGTGAGATGTCTTTCACATCTCCTGTGATAGAAGTTGTCATGTTGTTTTTTTCCTTCCGGTGAAATTGCACTGCCACCAGTATATATCAGAGAGAATTGAAACAGCATTTGTTTCACTCTGAATTTAAGAACGCCAGTTGTCATCAAAATGTGAGTATCGAACCAGACGTTGATAACGCTCAGCAACCTCGTCTATGGTCAGTGTGCGCAGGCGAGCAATGCTAAAATCCTCGCAAGCGAAAGACCCGATCAGGTTGCCATGCACCACAGCACGCTTGAGATCGTCAGGTGAGTAGCGGCCATCGGCCTGGGGCGCGACGGTTGAAAGGTAGCCGAGAAAGCCACCCGCGAACGAATCGCCAGCGCCAGTGGGGTCGGCCACTTCTTCAAGCGGGTAGGTTGGGGCACTGAAATACGTGCCGTCAACACTAAAGAGCAACGCGCCATAGCTGCCCTGCTTCACGATCACATATTTCAGGCCAAGCGTGAATAGTTCGCGTACGCCCTTGAAGATGCTGGCGCAACCAGTGTATTGGCGCACCTCTTCCTCGCTCATCAACAGGACATCCACGCGTTTCATGACCTCGGTCAGTTGCGCTCGTGCGTTGACTATCCAGAGTTCCATCGTATCCAGGACAGTCAGGCGAGCATGTGGAGCAGCCTGTAAAACCTCCATTTGGAGTTCTGGCTGGATATTGGCTAGGAAGAGTAAATCACTGTCGAGATACTCGGCGGGAATGACAGGATGAAAATCGGCAAAGACGCCAAGCTGCGTATCCAGCGTATCGCGTGAATTCATATCCAGGTGATAGCGGCCAACCCAACGGAAGGTCTTGCCTTCCTGGATTTGCAGGCCAGCGAGATTGATCTTGCGGCTGCGCCAGAAATCGAGATATTCCTGGGGGAAATCGGAGCCGACCACCGCAACCAGGTTGATCTGGCTATAGAGCGAGGCCGCAGTAGAGAAATACGAGGCCGCGCCGCCAAGCACCTCCTCGACTTTGGTAAAAGGTGTTTCAATGGTATCAAATGCCACCGAACCAACGACTAGAATAGACAAGCCTCCACCCTCACTTTCAGAGAGAATACGTATTATTGTAGTGCTCATCGAGCACCGCAATAGGTGATGTTAAATAGGGGTCGCATCGCTGAGATGTTCGATGACCCCATCAAGAAAAGCCAATGTATTGCCGAACTTCTCGCGTGCCATAGCGCGGGCAGGCGTGGTATTGAGCGATTGGAACAGCTCAACGAAGCGCTCCTCAATATGGCGCAGGATCGCGCTAAGCACTTCGCCATTGACGGCGCGGTTGGGATAGCGTGCTCCGAACTCGATTAGCGAAGTCACCACCGCTAGGCCGCTCAGCCGCCCAAGTTTGTCCGCATCGTAGACAATGCGAGCCTCCAGGGGTAGCGTTGTGCGCTCGTCGGGGGGCAGAGTTGTCGTGTGAGCCAGAAGGGTCTCTTCGACGCAGGCGACCAGATCGTCGGCAGCCTGCTGCTTTTTCAGGAACTCCACCGCCATCTCGGCTGACTTCACATGGTGATCCTGGAAGCCAAACTCGATAGTCGAGATATTATGCAGATAAGCGGAAAGTACCAGCGCCTCCATATTGGGTTTGCTCGCCTCTTCACCCTCACTCTGGAGTTTGTCCGCCTCTTCACCCTCGTTTTCCAGTTCCAGGGCTAACATCTTACACGTCGCCACCACGGCACTGATATAGCGGAATCCTTCCTGACCAAGCACTGATTCGGTATAGTCCGCGACGGCCTGTACGACTTCTGACTCCATTGGCATTAAACCTTTTCTAAATGATGATAGCGCCCGCACACAGGGCTGGCAAGGGCTGTGTATAGGGTAGTCGAGCGATGCCCGCTTCGTGGCGCAGCAAAAGATAAGCTTTGTGATGAGGGAGCAACGATTGATCGAGCAGGCAGACAACCACGCCCTCGACATCTTCTTCCCAACGTACTGTACGCACACCAGTGGGAAGCCGCGCATCAGCCACCATGAATAAGCACACTCCTCGTTCGACTTGAGACCATTTCAGCACGATCAGCCAGGAGAAAACAACCGTTCTGCAAGGCCAATTGTATCATACGACAGAAGTGAGAAAAGTGAACGGATTTCCCCCCAAATAGTACTAACTTCTAGCTCAACTGTTTCAGGAGTCAACCAGATATGCTACCATGGTAACTAATAAAGCACGCGTAAGCATTATTTTAAACTGCCATTAGGATGTTACTGATAGCATTGATTGTCCGTTCCACTACACAGAAGGATGAAAAACCTTTCCGCCCCCCGCTTTGCCATACGGCAAGTGGACCATGCGAACCGGAAAGGTGGTTGCATCTATCGCCTGCTAATGGAACGGCCAGGTTGATAGCGCTAGCCACCGGAAGGGACGTAACGCATGGCCAGGGTGGAAACCAGGGAAAATACCTGGTCCTTTGAAGAAATTTACGATGAATACAAGACGCCTATCTATAATTATGTCTACCATCTGGTTGGGGATCGCGAGCAGGCGGACGATCTGACGCAAGATACCTTTTTGAAGGCGTTTCGAGCGTTGCCAAAAATGGATGCAAACCTGAAGTTGTCGGCTTGGCTGTATCGTATTGCCACGAATACTGCTTATGATGCATTACGTCGTCGCAAACTGATTGCTTGGTTGCCCTGGCAAGATCTCGATCACGAACCTGCCGACGTAGATAGCGCCGATCCTCAGGAGATCTACGGCACAACCGAGTTGGTACATGCCGCGCTCAAACGTATGCCTCAGCAGTATCGAGCTGCTCTGCTCCTGTATACGCAGGAAGGTTTCTCATACAGTGAAATTGCCAGATCGCTGAGTATCGCTGAGAGTGGTGTCAAAATGTATCTTTCGCGTGCACGACAGTCATTTCGTGAACAGTATCGCGCAGTGGAACAAGGAGGCAACAAATGAATTGCGAGTATGTTGAGGCACGGCTAAGTGCGTACCTTGACAACATGCTTACTCCCGACGAATGCCGGGAGATTGCAGTTCATTTGCCAGCCAGCCCCCAATGTACGATGTCACTGGCTGAGTTGCGCCCAAACGACATGCTCCTGGCTCAGTTAGCTCGTGTGAATCCTCGTCCGGCGCTGCGTGAGCGTCTTTTTCTTCGCCAGAAATACTCGAACTGACCAGAATTACCTCTTAGCCGTATGCTTCTTTCTGATGAGCTGGGAACACATAGCGCGATTCCAGTGGAGCGACCTCTCCTAACAGCAATGCAGCAGTAGCCGTTGTAAATGCCGAGACATTGTATGACACAATGTTTCAGCATTTTACACTTCTCTGATACAAATTACATGCATAATTACCTATCTTCACGCGATTTTCACAGAGAAATGTCATTTCTTAGCGCTTCTTTAATGGTGAAGCGAGGGGTAAGCATGTATAGTTATTGTAAGTGCTGATACATTTATAAGACGTGGTGTTTTTCGGGGTTCAAGTGTTTATTGGAGGATTACGTTATGCCACAGACAGTCTTTACTGAGTCCTTGATGCAGCTTATCCAGGCTATACAACAGCAGCAGCAAACTGGTTTGCTGCGTATCGAGCAGGTTGGGCGGGGTACCAACCTGCAGGGAGAGATCTACTTTGAAGGTGGGCGTATGTTTAATGCACGGGTAGGAGATGAGCGAGGAAATGCGGCACTCCAACAGATTAGTGCATGGGAACATGTGATCTATACGTTTCAGATCATCCACAAACCGCTGAAGAGCAGCATGCCAGTATCGGCGGATGCGAGAGAGTTTACTGAGGGGCGAGAACCACAGATGCGCTTGTTGCCATCTCCAGCCACGCCTCAGACACACCATCTCGTGCGTTCTCCCCGGCCATTTCCAACGAACAATTCGCTGGCGGAATCGTCAGCACTCGCTGCGGAGACGCCGCGTCCAACCCCAAACGCGCAGCCGTTTGAGCCAGCGCCTCTCACCTATATCAAAGCAACAGTTATCCCCTCACGCATGTCACAGTCGTTCGTTTTGCGCGGTGATACGCTGGAGGAGTACGTGCCAGTTCCCCCCATCAGGATGTCCCCTGCTAGCCAACGCTGGACCACGCACCAGAATCCTGAAACACAGCCAGCGGCGATCCCACGTAAGCCACCTGTCACGCCACGCCTGGACCCAGCGCCAGAGGATGTGTCTTTGCCGGGACCGCTAGCCATCTTTCAAGCCAAAATAACGATTACTTCAACGCAGGCGATGCAAAGCATGGAAAGGCGTGAGCGCATTGTCTTTGTGCTACTAGACGGCAGGCGCACTGTTCAGCATATCACGAACCTGCTGCACCAGGCCGAGAGCGATGTGGGCCACGTTCTGCTCAAATTGACGAAACTTGGCTTTGTGGAATATGTCAAAGGCTAAAACCTTGAATTCCTGGGCAATGTATCCGTCTTGCAACGCGCCGACCAAGTAATTGTGCTCAAAGACGGGTGTATCGAGGCTGCGGGCAAGCTGGACGAGCTGCTGGTGATTTCGGAGGAGATGCGCAGTTTGTGGCATACTTGGGAGATGTAGGATAGTATCAGTAGCATTCAATGGGATGGTCATGTTTGGAGTTGTTCTTGTGAGATCTGTTCCAAACATGACCCTTCTCTACACTTTTTCTTTGACAGAGAATCCCAAGCTGATAACACTGATGAGAACAAGAACTACCATGAAAACAGTGGTGAATCCTACTACGGATTGAAAGACGAGCAATGTCTGGTAGTTTTTGTTTGCACTCTGTATCAAGGCCGCACTTGCTCCAGGCACCCCTGCACAGACCAAATAGTTCCGACTGGTCACGATTGTCAAAGCGAAGGACCAGATGCCGCCTAATAAATGTGCCTAATAGACACCTCACCCAAGTGACTGTAGCGATGTTTGTTGTTCCGCGTTGAAGATAGGAAAGCAACAAAGCAGCGAATTTTTCCCATTGCCCAAAAATTGCCTCAAAAAGCGATGATAAAATGCTGTCTCGTGCGTTATAGTAAGTAGACCTGCGAAGGAAGGCGGGGTGTGTGTAAGCAAGTAGATCCACCTCAACGAGCAAACTTGTAGCGCACATTTAGTAACACATGCAACCTCTTCCCCATGGGGGTTCCGCATGCGCACCTTCTGGAGTCTCGCGTTGCGACTCGCAATAGCGCGGTAGGGGGAGAACGAGCTGGCACCCCGTTCTCTCCCCTACTTTTACCCAAATTGGCTACAAAATCCCCAGTTCCTCACACTTTTCCGCCCCGACAGATTAAAATAAGCTAAGTAATCCTGACACACAAACAATCAGAGAACCACACGAGCATATCTTGTGCTCATTACCATAATATGCCCGAAAAAGTGGGTTGGGACGTAGGATATCGATGGATGGTTTACTCCAACAGAGTCAGCAACAAGGTGTCACAGAACGCGCCAGAAGAAGCCGAGCGCGTTTTACTGTGCGATCCTTGGGGGGAAAACTGGTGCTAGTCGCGGCCTTGACGCTGCTCCTCTGCATGTTGCTGTTCGTGGCTGTCTCCTGGGGTATGGTGCGTGCATATTATGAGCGTGAGGCCAGAAGCGACGCGAGCACGCATCTGAGCAGCCTCAGCCAACTCTATTTAGAGCAGAGTACCCAACATTTGCAGAGTTTGGCGACCACAGCCACAAGTGCAGAAGTGAGCGGCGTTTTGCAGCATCAACCAAGCGCACGCAATGGTCTGACAACATTGTTGACGCATGATCTGGTGAGTGAGCGGCTGGCTAGTCTGGCTCTGGTGGACGCGGGCCGCTTAACGCAGGTCCAGGTGGGGGAGAGCCTGCCGGGTACCGAGCAAGATTTGCTGAACGCTGGCCTGATGGGACACGCTGGTTCGGAACTGGTGCGGCAGGGGCACGCGTGGGATCTCGCATTGGAGACGCCAGTGCTGCGGGCCACGACGGGCCAGGTGATGGGCGTGCTGTTCGCAGTACAACACTTGGACGCGTATTTTGCCAGCGACCTTGTGACGAATGGTGGCCTGCGTGTGCTCCTCTGCCAGGGGCGGCAACTCTTAGGCAGCAGTGACGATGCGATCACGCGCCACTTGCTCTCTACTGGAACCGCCTTTTGCCTACCGGGAGCGGATCAGATGAGCGAGAGTGAGCAGAGTTATCTCACATTATGTAGCATGGTCAAAGCTGCCGCGCAACTGCCCAATTCACCGCAGTTGACGCTTGTCGATGTCGAGCCACTTTATGCTTTCAACGCCCATAGCGGGCGAGTCTGGCAGATCTTGCTGGGTATTGGCATCTTTGTAATCGCGCTCGGTGTCACCGTTTCCACGATTATCACGCGTATCTTCTTTATTCGCCCCTTGCGCCTTTTGCAGAACTATGTGGAGGAATTGGCTCCCAATATGCTGGATAGCAGCCCGCCAGCCGATGAGCTACGGCGGTTGACGCGTTCGCTCAACCTGCTCTCAGCATCGCTGACTACGCGTGAGAACGAGAGCCATGAGATCACCAAACAGATGAGCGACCTGCTTACGATGGGTGATATCCTGCTCTCTACACTCAACCTGGAGCATTTGCTCGGCGAAGTTGTCTCACGGCTAGGACCGATTATGTATGCACGCGGCGTCGTGTTGCATCTGTATGGACGCGAGACCTACTCACCGTGGGCGGTGGCGCAATGGACGGATACAGGCGATCCGTTTACAACACTCGCGACGAACGGCACACGTACCAATCCCACGGAGGTCTATATAGATCCAGCCGGCGATGCTACGCTGGCGATGACGACGAAAATGTCGGCCATCACCATGCCAGCGCGGCGGCCAATGAGTTCAAACACGAGCGGCAAACGTCGTGCCCTGCGTGCTCCCCGCTTAATGCAGCCTCCACCAGTCTACGCGCCGCGCCTCTCGCGTATTCCCCAACCAGCACTACGCGAACTGGATGTGACACTGGCACGCATGGCTATGCAAAAACACAGAATTGTTTATGCTGAAGATATTGCAGCTATTTATCAGGAGCGCGGCGAGACGTGGGCGCAGAGTGCCTTAGAAACAGGCTACCGTTCGGTCATCGCAGTACCCATGTTGCTGCAAGACCAGGCTATTGGCGCGTTTATCCTCTACGACGATGAGGCCATGTCGGTCACGCAGAGCGACACATTTTTGCTCACCACTGCGGCCATTCAGATTTCTATGGCTATTCAGAATGCTCTGCTCTTTGCTGAGGTCAAAGACAAAAATGCGGCACTAGAGCGTGTCAATCATCTCAAGTCGCAATTTCTCGCTACCGTGACCCACGAGCTTCGTACACCGTTGCACAGTATTATCAGCTACGGATCGTTAATCGTGGAAGGCTTTCTGGACGGAGAGCTGACCAACGAGCAGGAAGAGCATATCCAGTTCATGGTTAACCGGGCGGAGGATCTGTCGGGGCTGGTCGATGATATGCTGGACCTGTCGAAGATTGAGGCGGATCGTTTAGAAGTCAAAATGGAGCCATTACACCTGGAGAAGGGGCTGCAAGAGGCTATCAGCCAGCTCAAGCCAATGGCTCAGAACAAGGGACTGAGCTTAACGCTAGATATGGAGGAGAGCTTGCCCCTGGCCTTGGCCGATAGCCAACGCATCCGCCAAGTTGTGTTGAATTTGGTCTCGAATGCCCTGAAATTCACTGAGGCAGGCGGCGTCAGCATCCGCTGCACGCTGCTGGAACGTTACGATATGCTGCGTATCGCGGTGCATGATACTGGAATTGGCATCTCGCCAGCAGCATTAGATTACATTTTTGAAGCCTTTCGTCAAGCTGACGGCAGCACCACACGACGTTTTGGAGGCACCGGCCTGGGGCTAACGATTGCCCGCAAACTGGTGGAACTCCAGGGAGGCGAGGTCGCAGTAGAGAGCATCGTGGGCCAGGGTTCAACCTTCTCGTTTACCTTGCCCATTGCCGCTCCGGTTAGGGTGCGAGTGTAGGGAAAACTGAGAAACAAGCAACAGAATCGAGAAAAACTATGAGCACAATACATACATCGCCAGCATATACACAAAAAGATGCGGCAGCACCAACCATCTTGATTATCGAGAACGAGGTCTCGAACCGCATCCTGATTGAGCGCGTGCTCTCAACACGCGGCTATCGCTGCATCTCTGCCGCCAACGGCCTGGAGGCGCTGAACATCCTGGAACGGGAGCGCGTGCAGCTCATCCTGACCGATCTCTCTATGCCAGTAATGGACGGCTATCGTACCACGCAACTTATTCGCGAACGACCAGGCATGGAGCGTGTGCCGATAGTTGCAGTGACCGCCTACGCGCAGAGCGACGAGAACGAGGCAGCGTTGCGCATCGGCTGTAACGAGTACCTAACCAAGCCATTTAAGCCGCGTCAACTACTAGAAGTGGTGGATCGCCTGTTACCAGCAAGGTAAGCCGGAGGCGAGCGTCGGCTCTACATGTAAGGGGATCGCTCGCCTTCAGCTCGGCCCGTCTCGCACAATTGTCCAGAATTTGTGATATGATGTGCGTAATCGTTCTAGATCGGTCAACTTTCCCAAAGACCGATTTCTCGCTTTTGGGACACATTACGCAACAAGCAAAGGAGCTGTGTTTGTATGGACACAAAGCTAGTCAAACAAGCGGTTAAAGAGAGCACATGCGACGTGCTCATTGTGGGAGCGGCTCGCAGCAGTAAAGGGGCAGAGGGCAAACGTTTGGTGCTCTCACCTGCTGCCAGAGAGGTCGATCACCTGCTGGATGGGCTACTCACGACGATGTATGAGAACGGAGAGTTCAAGGGAAATCTGGGCGAGGTCACTCAGATCTACACCATGGGCAAGATGACCGCTCGGCGTGTGCTCGTAGTAGGACTGGGCAATGTCGAGCAGCTTCAGTGCCACACATTACGGCGTGCAAGTGGTATGGCGATCCGTTTCGCGCAAAGCAAAGGAGCCTCTCAGGTTGCGCTGGCCTTGGAAATGGCCGAGGGTGCTGGAAAGGCAGATGAGGCATTGCAGGCTGTGGTTGAAGGTGCGTTGTTGGGCGTGTATAGCTTCAACAAATACCTAACCATGCGTACAAATGCACACAGCATCGAGCAGATCCAGTTTATGAGTGCCCAGGCCGAGAGCAAGACACAGCAAGAGGCATTGAAACGTGGCATCATCATGGCCGAGGCTGCCAATTTTGCACGCGACATGGTGAATGAATCGCCGAGCGTGCTCACACCGAGCGAACTGGCTAAACGAGCCAGCGACATGGCCCGCCAATTTGGCTTGGAGTGCGAGATTCTTGACCGGCCCCAGATGGAAGAACTGGGCATGGGCGGACTGCTGGCAGTTGGCCAGGGCAGCGCCCAGCCGTCGAAATTCATCATTTTGCGCTATCGAGGTGCGCCCCAAAGCAGTGCACCAACACTTGCGCTGGTCGGCAAAGGCATCACCTTCGATTCGGGCGGCATCTCGATCAAGCCGGGCGCGGGCATGGAAGCGATGAAAGGCGACATGGGTGGTGCGGCAGCCGTGGTCGGTGCGATGCAGATCATTGGCGCACTCAAGCCAGTCATCAACGTCACCGCGTTTGTTTCTAGCGCCGAAAACATGCTTGACGGCGCATCCTTCCGCCCCGGCGATGTTTTGCGCATCATGAATGGTAAAACCATCGAGATTGTCAACACCGACGCCGAGGGCCGCTTGGTCCTGGCTGATGCGCTCTCCTACGCGGTACGCGAGGACTGTTCGCCGATTATCGACATCGCCACACTGACCGGTGCTTGTGCTGTCGCTCTGGGTGGGGTACGCGCTGGCCTGTTCTGCAACGATGACGCGCTGAGAGATGCACTGATGGCAACCAGCGAGAGCACAGGCGAGAAGTTCTGGCCCATGCCTATCGACGACGATTATCAGGAAAAGATCGAGAGTTCCATCGCGGACATCAAGCAGACTGGTGGCAGACTAGGCGGCGCAATTACCGCTGCCAAAATCCTGGAACACTTTGTAGGCGATGCCAGTTGGGCGCACCTGGATATCGCAAGCATGGAGATGATCGATGGCAAAACGTCGTTTATGGGAGTAGGTGCGAGCGGCTTTGGTGCGCGTGCACTGGCTACACTCGTTTTGCAGAGGGCTGAGAAATAAGCCGCAACGTTCGTCGATTACTTACTACATATGGGAACATCTAAGCAGAGCTTTAGTGCCAGAAGAACGTCTTAGAAAGGCTACAGATGTTAAAACAAGAGACTGATTTGATGCCAAATTTCACCCGTAGCGATGCTCATATTGCTGAACTGCTTGAGCGTATGCATGAGGTATCCGACCTGAGTGCATTGGGCGCGTTGGCAGAGTGGGATCAGAACACCGAACTGCCTGAGGGTGCAGGCGAGATGCGCGGCGATCAGCTCGCGACATTGCAGGGCGTGTTGCACGAGCGTTGGACCTCCGAGCGTCTGGGCAGCCTGCTAGAGCAGTTGTCCCCCGCCAGCGCCCAGGCAAACTTGACCGATGCCGACAAGGGTCTGGTCCGCGAGGCGCAGCGTGCCTACGATCACGCAACCAAGCTGCCGCGCACACTGGTCGAAGAGATCGCACGTACACAGGCCAAGAGCTTCGAGTCCTGGCGGCGTGCGCGAACAAACAACGATTTTGCCAGCTTTGCACCCTTGCTGGGTCGCACGATTAGCCTGCAACGTGAGGTCGCGGACCGTCTGGGCTTTGTCGAGACACGTTACGACGCCTTGCTTGACCAGTACGAGCCGGGTATGACGGTTAAGAAGCTCGACCAGCTCTTCATTCCGGTGCGCGACGTTACTGCGGCCCTGTTAAAGCGGATTGAGGCCAGCGGAAACCAGGTGGACGATACCTGTTTGCAGGGCGAGTTCGCAGCCGAGAAGCAGATGGAACTGAGCAAGGCTGTGCTGCGCGGCATGGGCTACGAATTCTCACACGGCGGTATTGCCCGCTCGCCGCACCCCTTCACGACCAGCTTCGGCAGTCCCTTCGATGTGCGTTTGACCGTCAACCCTGACCCGCACTTCATTCAGGCCTCAGTCATGGCAGCTATTCACGAAGGTGGGCACGCGATCTACGAGCAGGGCAGTGCTCCCACGCTGGCACGCACACCCCTGGCTGGTGGCGCATCGATGGGTGCACACGAATCGCAGTCGCGTTTGTGGGAGAACAACCTCGGACGCTCGTTGCCCTACTGGCGCGGCCAATACGCGGCGGTGCGTGAGACTTTCCCGGAGCAATTCGGCAATGTCGATGTCGAGACCTTCACGCGTGCACTCAATAAGGTGCAGCCGAGCCTGATCCGTATCGAGGCCGACGAAGTGACCTACAACCTGCACATCATCATCCGTTACGAACTGGAGCGGGCTATGGTTAACGGTGAGGTCGCGGTTGAAGAGTTGCCAGGTATGTGGAACGCCAAGTACCGCGAATACCTGGGCATTGAGCCGGACACCGATAGCCAGGGCATCCTGCAAGATATCCACTGGACTAGCGGCTTTGGCTACTTCCCGACCTACACCCTGGGTAATATGTACGGTGCGCAGATTTTCCACAAGCTGCACAGCGTCTTCCCAGATCTCGATGAGCGGCTCGCGCAAGGCGATACTGGCTTTATCCTGCATTGGTTGGAAGAGCATATGTACGCGTATGGCGTGATTTACCAGCCTGAAGAACTCATTCAGCGTATCACTGGTGAAAAACCCAATCCTGAGTATTTTGTGCGCTACCTGACCAAGAAATTTGAGGGGATCTACAACCTCTAAGCCGCTTGAGTCTCGCACCAACGTACAAGATGGTGGGACGGATGTGCAAAGATGTTCTGCACACCCGTCCCACCATCTTTCAGGTGCCCAACGAGCGCTTACAGTTCATCCGTAATATGAAACACTGAGACGCGGGAGCGTAGTGTGTTGGTTAGTTCCACCAAGTGCGCCATCGATTGTTGCATCTCTAGCATATGCTCAGTGATCTCGCTTGTCTTGCTCGAAATCTCTTCAACTGAATAGGCTACACGACGCGAGCCGTGGGCCTGGCTCTCGGCGGCGTCACAAACCTCCTGCACAAGTTCGGACATCTGCGCGGTCACGATCCCAATCGCGTCAAGGGCTGCGCCAGTTTCGGCCACCAGTTCGGATTGCATCACGACTTTCTGGATGTTCTGCTCAACGCTTTGTGAGACCGTCGCGGTCTCTTGCTGGATCGTGCGTAGGCGCGTGGAGACCTTGCGTGCGGCTTCGGCGCTGTGGACAGCCAGTGAACGCATCTCCTGGGCAATCACCACAAACCCCTGTCCCTGGTCGCCAGCACGCACCGCTTCTATGGCGGCATTGAGGGCCAGCAAGTTCATGCGCGTCGTGAGATCGGAGATCTCCGCCACAGTATCGTTAATCTCCTGGCCGCTCTCACCCAGTCGCTTTATGACCCGCGAAGACTGCATTGTCACCTCGCGCACTTGGCGCATGCCCTCAGTCGCACGCATGATCTGGTTCTGCCCCTCCACATTGATATCCATAGCGTCAATTGACACATGTGATATTTTGGATGCATTCTCCGAGACACGTAGCATAATGCCTGCCATTTCTTCGATAGCCAGAGAAATATGCTGGACCTGGCGCTCCTGCTGGTTGGCATCCCGCACGAGCAGTTCTGAGTGACGTTGGACCTCTTGTGTATGCTCATCAACGGCCTGCGTGACCATTTGCACGGTGCCCAGGATACTGCTAATTTCCACCAATGTGAGGTTAATCGCCTCAACCACTGGCCTGAGCTTCTCATGTGCAACCTGTACACGCACGCGCAGATCACCGCCCTGCACGCGCTCCAGATCACGGCGCAAATCGATAATCGCCGCTTCCAGGGCCACGCGTTCGGCCTCGCGCTCTTGGAAAAGGCAGGCGTTATCAATGGCGATGGCTGCTTGGTTGGCGAAAAGCTCGATCATTTCGATACTCTCTTCGGTGGGAACCTTGTCATCGATTGGTTCATCAAGCGAGAGAAAACCGAGCAGACGGCGTTGGCGCGGGCTGAACAGGGGCACAATCAGCATATCAGTGGGATGCCAGGTGCCGAGCTGATGTGCCTCACCCTCCTCTCCCTCGCCACCGCCCACGCTGGAAACGTCCTCAAACAGATGTTGGTGCTCGTGGGAAATAAAGTAGCTCTGGCTCATTTGAAATTCCGGGCGCATCAACCTGAGCATTTGGCTTACCTGCATCGGGTGTGCTTCTAAGGTTCGCTGATCTGCCTCGGAGAGGCCAGCGTAGGCCACGGACCGTAAATAATCGTATCCCTCGTTGATTAGCTTGATGACCGAGACCCGAAAGCCTGTGCAGGAATTGATCGCGGCAACAACCTGCTCCAGCACTTCTTCCAGGCCCAGTTCGGCACGCAAAACGTTACCCAAGTAGATCAGCTCTTTAATTTGTTGACTTTGCCGCAACATGCTGCTTTTAATGGCTGGGAGCGATGGCGCGGTTGGCTCCTCTTCCGATGAACGTGGGGTAAGTGCTACCACATATTGCTCCATTTCTTGCTCATCCTCTACTGGTTCTACGGCAGAGCGCAAACGCATCCGCAAAGGCATAAACCAGCTTTGCTGCTTCCCTTCAGACATTGTTGTTTTTTCCATCCTTTGCAGGAATTTTTTGCGCACAATTTATGGTACTTAGCTCGTTTGATACGCTCGATAGTATCCACGCAGAGAACGAGGGATTGTGCCTTCCAGTAACGTTCCGTCCGCGTGATGCTCTTCACGCAGGACATGTCCGCGACGATGAAAAAGCTCTACCAGTTCACTTTTATCATACGGCACCACCACCCGTATTTGTTCCATACTTCTAGCCAGCACCTCAGCGATTTTGGCACGTAGCTCGTCCAGGCCGGTCTGTTGGAGCGCAGAGATCGCCACAGCATTGGGATAGAGCGAGGTATCGACTTCACCCTGATCCTCTAGCAGATCGATCTTGTTGAGCGCCGTCACACGCGGCTTGTCAGCGGCATCCAGGCTGTGCAGGATTTCGTTGACCGTCTCGCTTTGCTCAATAGCATTCTCGTGCACGATATCGACGACTTCCAGTAGCAGATCGGCCTCGATAACCTCTTCCAGTGTGGCACGAAACGCCGCAATCAGTTTGGTCGGCAGTTTCTGAATAAAGCCAACTGTATCGGTCAGCAGAGCCTCCTGATTGTTGGGCAGGAGAATATGGCGCGTGGTGGGATCGAGCGTGGCAAAGAGCATATTTGCGGCCAGCACCTCAGCAGAGGTAAAGGCGTTAAAGAGCGTTGATTTTCCGCTATTGGTGTAGCCTACAACGGCCACCACAGAGAACAACTGGTCCATGCGTTGTTGGCGGTGGACCTTGCGTGTTTCACGTACGCTCTCGATCTCTTCGCGTAATTCGGAGATGCGTCCACGAATGCGCCGTCGATCCATCTCCAGGCGTGTTTCACCGGGGCCGCGCACCCCAATTGCGCCGCCAGCGCCGCCAGGACCAGCACTGCGCGAGCCGCCTGACTGACGCGACAGTTCTGTTCCAGAGCCGGTCAAGCGTGGCAAGCGGTACTCCAACTGGGCCAGTTCGACTTGTAAACGGCCTTCGCGTGTGCGGGCGTGTTGCGCGAAGATATCCAGGATCAGCGCCGTGCGATCCAACACACGCGCCTTAAGCAGCTTTTCCAGGTTGCGCTGTTGCGATGGGGACAACTCGTCGTCAAAAATCACCAGATCAAAGCCGGAACTTTTCTCTAGCTCGGCCAGTTCCTGCACGCGTCCTTTGCCCAGATAGGTCGTGCCATCGGGATGGCGCAGGCGTTGGATCATACTGCCCACCACCTGAGCGCCAGCCGTGCGGGCCAGTGTACCCAGTTCACTTAACGAATCCTCAACGCTCCATACGCTCTCGCTTTCATGCTGATCCACCGCCACCAGATAGGCACGTTCAGACTTGGCACGCGAGGGTGTATCTATCGAATGTTCGTGTTTTGCCGTAGGCTTATTCTCCCCTTTTTTAGCAACGAATGGATGCTCACTGGCTCATTTTAGCACGCCTGCCGCAGAACACAAGCTATGCTGTTCAGGCAGGCACCCTTCGCTCTTAATGATGAAGCGGGACCGTGTGAATAATAAAATTATTGACCTTCGCGAACAGACTCCCTGTAATTGCATCGTTATAGAACGTTTGCCAACTGCTGAACTGTGTATTAGCGATGCCGAAAGGCAGATTGTTCACATTTTGCAGGAAGTTACCCAGAACGAGCAAGAGCACCACCCAGAGCAGCCAGGACTCCACGAAGCCGACCACGCCCCCCAGCAGGGTATCGCCAAAGCCGACCATCGGGATTTTTTTGATCACGCCACGTACGATTGTTGCCACAATATGCACGATGAGAACGGTGCCAAAGAAGAGCACGAGGTATGCAATCACCGGGGTTGAGGGCAGATTGTTCGCGGCCAGCAACGCCGTCAAATTCGCGCCAAAGACATACGCGACTCCCAAAGCCAGGGGCAGGCTAATCAGATTGACCAAGCTAAAGATGAAGCCATTGCGCAGGCCATTAAAGATCAACAGGCCAGTAGTCACGATAAAAAGCAGATCAACAAGACTGATGCCAAACATAGTAGTGTCCTCCAGCATGCGTGATATGAGAGACAGTGCCAAGGCGTAGTGTCTCATATGAAAGACGTTATGGAGAGGGTAGTTGTAACAATCGT
>JBDTBU010000153.1:0-22962 GCA_039923935.1 Ktedonobacteraceae bacterium
TCGCTTATTGCTTTTCGTGTCTATCTTGCTCTCCGCTGGCCTAGCGTTTGTTTTGCACGTTGTGTTTGGTTTTTAGCTCTTTGCTTGACGAAAAAGGTGCTCTCGTAGGGGTGCCTTTTTGATTCTACGCCATTCCCCCACATACGCTAATATCCAGAGGTTTGCTCAAAGGCGGTGGCTATCGTACTATAGCCGACATTTTGTGCGTGAATGTCTTTGAAGGTGCTGCATATCCAGGTGAAGTTGCAGGTATTGGGATCGGGCGTGGTTGCACCGCCAAAGGACGTGAAGACATCCACCAGCGTGGCTAGCCCGGCAGCATCGTTAGCTAGGTGCTGGTTCAGTTCCTGCACATAGGAGATCGAATTTGGGCACTTGTTTTGGAAGGGATCATAGTAGTTCATCAGCAGCAGATCGCCAGTGATCTGACCGTTGATGGTCAAGGCTGCGATGAGTTGCGGTAGAATGACCTGGGTTATATTGGTATCCAGGGTTGTCAGATCTGTGGCCCAACTTGCGTTGATTGTACAGCTTGTAGCATCGATATCCTTCATCATATCGTTCGCCCCAATATCCAGTGTGACCGGGCTAACCTCACCAGCATGTTTGTTCAGGTAGCTCAGAGCAGCCGTCAACTGCGAACCACGGTACAGATACTTGCGCAAAAAGAGGAAGGGGCAATTCCCTTTCATCATCGTCACAGTCGTTTCGCCGGGACAGGCTAGGTTGGCGTAGGCTGTGGCTCCATGTCCCTTGAGATTCTTAAAAAAGTAGTTTGCGTACCCTTTACTCCAGTCCAGATCCGGCTGATACCCAAAAGCCAGCGAGTCACCAATTGCCAGATAGGTTGTCTTGGGTCCGACCAGCGCAGGTGCGGCTGCACGTTGGTGTGTCGTGGCTGCGAATGTTGCTGGCGTAACGCTCAACAAAAGAGCCAATGCATACATAACTGGTGCAAGCAGACGCCAGAAACGCGTTGTTTTCTCCTGCATGGCCCGTGCCCCCTTCAAGCGTAAATTTCGCAACATTGCCGTGTGTACGATGAAAAAAGTAGCTTCCCTCTCAAGAGTATAAAGAGAAAAAGGGTAATTTACAATCCAAGAATGTCTATATAGTGGTGTCATTGTGCTTCACTACAGTTGCACTTGTTTTCAGGCAGAGTGGATTTTCGACAAACCCGCAACCAAATCCCCGCAGCAGCAACTATTCTAGTAAGAGCTATTGAATCAGAAGATGCTTGAAGGTATTGGCCGCTTACATAGTCACGAGAACGTTAGTGGATCTGTCTAGCTTCTGCATCATTCATTTAGATGCACAAATAGATAATCATCTTATATTGCATTGATACGTGAAGGAGAGTTGCCAACAGGAAGAATTGGACAGATTTCACCACTGTTTCTCATTGGTGGTGATCCCCCCTCTGCATTTGAAACTGTTACAAGACAGTTACAAGGAAATATCCCTGGAAAAAAATCCTCCAGAGAGGGAGATTTTTTGCCAGAATTCAGACGCAAAAGGAATGAAAATATGCGCCACATGTTATTTCGTCAAAATCGACTGGTGATTCTGCTTCTGCTCGGCAGCCTCTGTCTCGCTGCGTGTGGAGGCTCGTCAACCACGATAAGTAAGAATACTCACCCTGCAGTCTCTCCCAATCCAAGTGAGGTCACGATTTTGAAAGCACAAGATCTCTTCTCACCGTTTATACTCACGGTCCAGCCTGGCACGACGGTGACTTGGCAGAACAGCGATAGTGCGTCACACAGCATTACGACGACCTGGGATTCTAGCGTCTTTCTTAATCCACAGCCTTTTTCGTT
This sequence comes from Ktedonobacteraceae bacterium, assembly GCA_039923935.1. GTDB lineage: Bacteria > Chloroflexota > Ktedonobacteria > Ktedonobacterales > Ktedonobacteraceae > Paraktedonobacter. The sequence goes on from JBDTBU010000153.1 coordinate 1,821, forward strand.
GACCATGCCCGCAAATGCTACAGCATCGTTTACCTTCACGAAACCGGGGGTATATGACTACTTCGACAATGCCTTGGCACGCTGGGATACCACTGATCACCGTGTCTCAGCCAATCAGGGTGTTCCGAATTATCCTCTCGCCATGGAGGGCGTCATCTGGGTCCAGGGCCATATCAGTGGCTTGCCCAGCAGTGTATCCAATGAAATTCCCGATGGAAAGGATCAATTTACCCACGCTTTCCTCGCCATAGCTCAAGGTGGGAACATCTCGTGGCATAACGCCGATACTGATACGCATCTCATCTCAACAGTGCCGGGTTTGGGCGAGTCTGTCAATAAGACTGGGTTGGAGCAACTTGCGATCAAAGGGATCGCCGATCAGCCTAGTGGCGAGACGAAGGCGATGACATTCACACAGCCTGGCCTGTACTACTATTACTGCGCTGCCCATGCGTCCATTAACATCACTTGGCACCGCGCTCAGGCTCACACAGACGCCTCGGAATCGCCCATTCCCATGGACGGTTTTGTGCTCGTCGAATAAGACCACACACATAGGTGTTTGCCCTTCTCCTACGTGCTTATTGCTGGACAGAAAAGTGCGAAACTGTTGGGTCGGTGCTGCTTGCAAGCGGCACCGACCCAACAGTTTCGCATGTTAGCGGCAGGGATTTGGACGTACGCCGCTATCGGCTGTGCCAAAGAACCAGGCCAGATCGGAACTGCCATATTCGGCATCACGGCCAAAATCGTTGAGAGTCGAGCCAATGATGTCGTTGCCAAAGGTCAGGACACAGTGGCTACCGTACCCGGACTGGGCGTAGAAGGGATAGAAGGTCGCCCCAGGCGGTGGGACCGTACAACCAGCCCCGCTAGCCTTGCAGTTTGGTTCAGTCGAAAGCACCTCCGTTTGGAAGATCAACGAACTGTATCCGTGGATATACGCTGCGTTTTCCTGCTCAGGGTTAGCATCGCCATACTTAGAACGGCCAGAGTAGCTGTTTGGTGGATGGATCAGCGCCGATGTAGCAGTACTACGTGTGCCATCGGGCCAGTCGGCTTGATAGGAGTTGCCGTTGTAGTCGGTATCATTGTTAATGCAGCCAGGGACCATCGGGCCAGGGAAGCAAGAACCATCATCCGCGTCTTTATCGGTGGTTTCAAAGTGACCAATCTCGTACGCGATACCAATGTTGGCTTGCAAGAAAGTCCAGGAGACGACATTGTGTAGTTTCGCAGTACTAAACTCAGGATGGAATGAGAAGTTTGTAGGCGCACATGTTTTTACATCCAGGCTTTGAAACGCGTTGGCGGCGCTGGCGACCATATATCCGCTCTGTCCGGTTGTTCGATCTTGGATGATATTAATGACCCCATGAGGTGTATCATGCATGGTAATCGCGATATCGTCACCTTGGTTCATCATAAGCGTGTGTGCATTGGGTGTAAAGGTCGCGTCTGTCGTGCTGGCTGGGCCTGGAGGGCCGGTGGGCACGCCATTGCGTTGGATAAAGGCGAAGTTGGCCGGCTCGGTGCAATTGGGATTGCAGTTCGGGGCAGCCGGATCGCACTTGAAGCTATCGATAGTCATGGCCGCGCACCAATGGGTTGCATCACAACTCAACTGGGTGAGATAGGGATAGAAGCCCGGCGGGTAGAATTGCAGTTCCAGAATAGCAGAACCGGCAACCAAGGGATCGTTCGAGAACCGCGCAGGCGGATTTTTGTCACTATCGGGTGTGCACGGGTTTAACGGGTACGACGACTGCTCGCACAGTGACATGCTCAACCAGAACGCTGCGGTATTCTGGAAGGTTTGGGTAGCGGGCAGGTGATGTTCTTTGGGCAAAGTGATGTTCCAGCGTACATTGTTGCCGGAACCAGGCTGGTTGGACAAAAACTGCGTGCTGGGTTCGTCATGACCAATATAATGGCCATTGTCTTCACCGCGCTCATTATGTAGGCCGGTCATATCCGCGCAAGGAAAATGACGCTTTACAGGCAACTGGACCGAGCTATAGCCATTGCAATCTAGCTCACCACGCGAGGCGAATAGGGGTTCGGCTGCGTGCGCCACCGTCGGTTGAAGTATGGAGACGACTAGGGATAGCGAAACGAGTGTAACCATAGCCAGGGAAAACAAGGCCAGGATACGTTTGGTTCGGACGTGGGATTTCATAGGCGACACTCTCTTTGTAGTTCTACTTTCCTCACATAAATAGATGAGCATGTTTCTATTTTAGATAAGATGCGCCCAAAAAGCTAGGTTTTTTCACGCATGTAGGAGTATCGGTCTAGACGGCTAGATAAGATTGTGTCGATGAGAAAATCCCAAGCACTTTTCCCCTTGCCCTAGACGCATTTTTGGGCTATAGTTACATGCGTATCTTGGACACAAAGTGAGGCATCTTCAAGCGTAATAAGCGGAACATAGGTGTACGTGGTATGTGGGGCTGCACGCCTCCAGAGCGATTTTCAGGGAGAAGAGGGTTTATGGCAATCGAGCAGGGGAAGAATATTCATCTTGGGTTATTACTGCACAATCATCAGCCAGTCGGCAATTTCCCGTGGGTGTTTCAGCAGGTCTATGAAGAGGCGTATCTTCCGTTGATCGAGGCGCTGGAACGGCACACGAGTGTACGCCTCGCATTACACTACACTGGCTCATTACTCGATTGGCTGGGTGAAGCGCAGCCGGAGTGTTTACAGCGGATCGCGGCCCTAGTGCAGCGCGGGCAGGTGGAGATGGTCGGCGGCGGCTACTATGAGCCGATCCTACCCTCGATCCCCGACGCGGACAAGACTGGGCAAATCCGCAAACTGAGCGCACGTCTGCAACGTGATTTCGCAGCCACCGTCAGCGGTATGTGGTTGGCCGAACGTGTGTGGGAGCCGAGTTTGCCACGTTTGTTGCGTGAAGCAGGTATCGAATGGACAATCCTCGACGATGTGCACTTTAAGAACGTGGGCTTGGAGGATAGCGACCTCTATGGCTACTACGCAACCGAGGATCAGAGTCCCATCCTCAAGGTCTTCGCGACCAGCCAAGCCATGCGCTACACCGTACCCTGGCGGCCCGTCCAGGAAACGATCAATTTGCTGCGTACCCTGGCGACCAGTTCTGGTGAGCGTATTGTCGTTATGGGCGACGATGGGGAGAAGTTTGGCAGTTGGCCGGACACGCGCGAGTATTGTTGGGGTCACGATGGTCGTTCTGGCTGGATCGAGGAGTTTTTCAACGCGTTGGAACAGAATGATTCCTGGTTGCATACCACGCTGCTGAGTGAGTATGCGCGTGCACATCCAGCACTTGGGCGCGTCTATATTCCCACTTCGTCGTATATCGAGATGACCGAGTGGGCGTTGCCACCGCGCAAATCCTACGCCTTTGGTCAAATCCTGCATACGTTGCAAGAGAAACGTGAGCACGAACTGTTGCAGTTTTTGCGTGGCGGCTTCTGGCGTAATTTCTTGGTACGCTATCCCGAAGTGAATAACCAGCATAAGAAGATGTTGCGTGTTCACGATGCAGTCTATGCAGCAGGTGGACTTGAGAAGCATGGCTTGAGTCATCTGTGGAAGGCCCAGGCCAACGATACCTACTGGCATGGCCTCTTTGGCGGCATCTACATGGGCCATGTGCGTTCCGCCATCTATCATCATCTGATTAAAGCCGAGAACGCTGCGCACACAGCCACACAGGGCGCGGGCCACTGGCAGAGCTACGAATTTGCTGACTTTGATTGCGACAGTCGCGACGAGTTGCTCATCGAGAGCGACCAACACAATCTGTATCTCGATCCTCAACGCGGTGGTACGCTCTTCGAGTGGGATATGCGCCGTAGCGCACACAACCTACTGTGTGTCATGACCAGACATGAAGAGGGATATCACCGGACTCTGCGGGAATACGAGCAAGAACGACGTAAACGCGACCAGCAGAACAATGCGGGGCAAGTTGCAACAGGCGATTTGGGAAACCCGCATACCGTCGTACGCACCAAAGAACCGGACCTGGATCGCTTTCTGACCATCGATACGCACCGGCGTGCCAGCCTCGTCGATCACTTCTGCACGCCCAGCACGCGCCTAGAGCACTTCGCAGCGGGCACATACGAAGAATTGGGCAACTTTGTCGGGCAGCCCTACGAGGCCGAGGCACAGCAGGATGGCCTGGGCATTACTGCCACACTGGAACGTGAGGGACATGTGCGGCGACATGGCGCACTATCACCACAGACCGTGCTTGTGACAAAGACGCTCTTCGTGCCCAATGGGCGTGAGGAACTGCTCGTGCGTTACATTATCCAGAACAAAAGTCAGGCACGTCTGCAAACGTGTTTTGCCTGCGAGTGGAACATTCACCTGCTTGGCGGCGGTGGCAACGACCAGGCGTATTACCGCGTTCCGGGGCGGCAACTGGCGAACGAGCACTTCGATAGTACCGGCGAAGTTGAGCATGTAGAGCATTTCCATATCGGCAACACTTGGGTGCAACAGGATGTAGCATTTGCGCTCAGCCAGCCAGCCACGCTTTGGCGCTATTCTATCGAGACCGTCACCGGCTCAGAAGCGGGCTTTGAGCGCAACCATCAGGGCAGTTGTCTCACCCTCCTCTGGCCCTTGTTGTTGGAACCCGGCCAAAACTGGCAGGTCGAGATCGCCTGTACAGGGTCAGCAGGTCTGTAGACCTTTTGGGAGATCTCCTATCTTTTTCGGATGAGCTATGGTATACTCCCCCTTAGCATCTATCTACTGTCAGCTCTTGTAGCTATCCGGCGGCGAGATAGACGTGAAGAGGCCTCTTTGACTCCCATTTGTTAGCAAATGCAAAGTGGGCATTAAGCGAAGCTCAGAAAAAGATGTATCGGTGGCAGGCAGAGAGCATGGTGTGTTCATGTGACACATGGATGCATGCACCCGGTCTGTTACTAGAGCGCAAAGGAGTATCCTGTAATGGCTCGTGTCCAATTTCAGAATGTCTACAAACGTTTCAACAAAGTCGATGTCGTCCATGATATCAACATCGACATTCATGACAAAGAGTTCCTGGTCCTCGTCGGTCCCTCTGGCTGTGGCAAAAGTACCTGCTTGCGTATGATTGCTGGCCTGGAGGAAGTGACCGAGGGTGATATTTTGATCGGTGATCGCATCGTCAACGGTGTGGACCCCAAAGATCGCAATATCGCGATGGTTTTCCAGAACTACGCCCTCTATCCCCATATGACCGTGTATGACAATATTGCCTTTGGTCTAAAGCTGCGTCATATGCCCAAAGATCAGATCAAGAAGCGCGTTGAAGATGCCGCAGAGATCCTGGGCCTGCAAGAGTATCTGAAACGCAAGCCGAAAGAGCTGTCAGGCGGCCAGCGCCAGCGCGTTGCTCTGGGCCGAGCTATTGCCCGTGAAAACGCCGAGGTCTTCTTGATGGACGAGCCACTCTCCAACCTGGATGCCAAGTTACGTGTGCAGATGCGTGCTGAGATTATTAAAATCCACCAGCGCGTGCAAACGACCTTTGTCTATGTCACGCACGATCAGACCGAGGCCATGACTATGGGCAACCGCATTGCGGTACTCAATGGTGGCATTGTCCAGCAGCTTGGTACGCCGCAGGAACTCTACGATCATCCCGCCAACCTCTTCACGGCTGGTTTCATCGGTTCACCCTCCATGAACTTCTTCCCCAACGCGCGAGTCGTGGGTGATGGCGATGCGACGAAGATTGTGCTGGAAGGCATTGGCAGCGTTAATGTGCCAGCCAGGTACGTTGCACAGGCCAGAGCTGCTGCGGGAGGTAAGCTGACCTTCGGCATTCGCCCAGAGCATCTAGAGGATCGCGAGTTGGTCTCCTCCGATCAGGCGAATGACTCACATATCAACGCATCCGTCGATGTGATCGAGAACCTGGGTAACGAACTACAGGTGTATCTGACCACCGGCGACAAGACCATTCAGGCCCGCCTCAATCCGCGTTCGCGTGCAAGCGTTGGCGGCTCTGTAGGCTTGCAGGTTGATACGAATCACATTCATCTCTTCGATGCAGAGACCGAAAAAGCGATTTTCTAAGATAGGTTACAAGAGTAGGGGGATAGGTCTGCCAACCTATCCCCCTACTCTTGTAATATTCAGGAAAGCGCATGGAAAACGTGCATACACGGATTGGGTTTGAGGATTTTTGCTGGATTGCTAGGTTCATATACTGTATAATTTTTGCATTGCAGAATAGCACTAAAAATACCAGATCAGGGAGAGACATTTTGGCATATGTGACCTATGCCACTTTGTTTTTTTTCCTGGTTTCTGTTATACTTGCAAGCACATATAATGTGGCTGTATGCCACCCATTTCAAATGTTAAATTTTAATAAAAATGTGAGAATCGCGTGTTACAAGCAGAAAATCGACTCGTTAAGCTAGACAATCGTAAGGAGTACTCGACATCGATGTCGGAAGAAAACAGGAATCAGCGCACGTCGCCTCCGGGGAGTCTTACTCGCCGGCCATCGCAAGTTGCCGCTCACTCGCGAACGTCCATACACCGGAAAATGTACTCTCAACCTCAACTCCCATTTCAGATTGTTGGTTATAGTATTCCTTGCGAACGCCACCCTCTCCGCAATGAAGACAGCTACCTACTCGACCCTGCCAGTGGCATTATGGCGGTGTTTGACGGCGTTGGTGGTAGCGCTGCGGGCGAAATCGCCTCGCAAAGCGCCGAACAAGCAGTGCGGCAGCGTTGGAAACAGACCTGGCGTCAGCTCAATAAGAGCCACCATGCGCCCCAAATTTTGGAACGTTGCGATAACATCGACTTCTGCACGTTATTAGAACAATTGATCGATTATGCTGACGAGCAGGTACGCACTGATGGTGCCCAACAGGCTGGTACAACCGACCTAGCTACGACGGTTGCTATGGCTGCGCTCTGTCGCCAGAACCACGAGTTGCACATGTTCTACGCGCACGCCGGTGATAGCCGCGTCTATGTGTTGCCCGCAGAGGGATCGTTGCGCCGTTTGACAACCGATGATGGCCTGCTTGGTCGTTTGGTGGAGAACCAGATGATGAGCGAGGACGATGCCCAACGCATCGATCAGGCCATGCACGCCAGTGAACTTACAGATCTGGAACTGAGCTACTTCCGGCATCGCGGCGGCATTACCCAGGCTTTGGGCGGTCCCCTACGCCCAACCATTCACATCGACTCAACCCCCATTGCTATTGGGGATCGCGTGCTTTTGTGTACCGATGGCATTCACGATAACCTGATCAACATAGAGATTGAAAATATTCTGCGCCATACGCCGCGCAATTTGGCGGCCCGTTACCTCGTTGAACACGCGCTCCTGCGCTCGCGTCAGGAACGCCACGCGACCATCCGAGCCAAACCTGACGATATGAGCGCGATTGTCATGACCAGAATTCATTAGAGCGTTGGGCTACTCGGCAGGGGTTATATGCTGTGCGCAACTGCTCTGCCGGGCAGTCTAAAAGTACTAGCCACACGAACTACTCCACACATGCAGATGTTTCGTATGTTACACTGCTAGAAGCGCGTTTTTCAACGCTGTGTGTCTTTGCACAATGATGTGGAGTAACATTTTGAGAAGGCTTTGTACTATGAACAGAAAATTCTGGTATCTGCTCAGCGTGTGTATGCTGGTACCGCTGGTAGCAGCTTGCGCACAAAGTAGCCAGACACCATCCGTACAAGCCATCCACATTCTGCAAGTGACCCCGACCCCTGGCCTGATGATTGTCCAACAACTTGCTAGCTCAACTCCAACTCCAACTCCAACTGCCACGTCTCCGGCACGCTATCATGGAGCGCCACCGACAAATATCCCGGCCTCTGGGTCAGGTCCGGCTCCCTATGGGCCGGCACCGACTCCCTCTGCTCTGGATATTCAGTACACGCAGCAGCTTTTCACCCTGATTAATCAAGATCGAGCCACTCGTGGTTTGCCTGCTTACACCTGGAATGCGACCCTGGAAGGTGGTGCGCGTTTGCATAGCTGGAACATGTATCATTGCGGCTTCAGCCATACCTGCCCCGATGGTGTTAGTCAGTTTACACGGATCGCTAACGAAGGCTTTGCTGGCTTGGCCCTTGGTGAATGCATCGGTCTGGCTGGACCTTCTAATCCTCCCTGGGCACATATATACCAGGTGCAAGAGAGCATGATTAACGAGCCGCCCTCTGGCTTCCACCGCATCACTCTGACCAGCACTAAACTGCACCGAGGCGGCGTCGGTATCTATGTCGATCCCACCGGCTGGGTCTGGTTCACGGAAGATTTTGCTGCTTAATGCAAACGCGCTTATAACGAGCGGCTATGGCAGTGGAATAAACGCCTGGATGATCCAAAGAAGTATGGCAATACTGACTACTACCCCAAAACCAAACCATACGAAATACTTCGCGAATTTCTGAGATAATTTCTTGAAGCCTTTTTTGGCATTGAATACATTTAGAAGAAGAATCCAGATCCACGCAAATTGTCCAAACCTCCAACCACCTGTAAATAGCCAAAAGAGCATTCCGCTAAAGAGTATGCCCAGCACTGATCCCATGCAGAGCGAGAGGATAACACGTTTCTTATCGCCAACATTCTTGAACCAAGTGAGGCGTTTCTCGATCTCCTTCATCGTGGCTGGACGCTGAGATACCTCCGGGTCTTGCATCGCGTTGAGCAGCTTGCGTAACCGGGACGAGGGGGCTTTGGGATTGCATGATAGCTCGCCGTGCGTCAGTTCCAGCGGCTCGCGGCCCGTTAACAATGTCTGGAGCGTCATACCCAGGCTGTAGACATCGGCTCGTTCATCCGTCTGTGCCCGTCCATACTGTTCTGGGGGTGCGTAACCAGGTGTGCCGAGCGGCGTCGTGTCTTTCCGTTGGCCGGGTGTAAAGAAACGCGCAATCCCAAAATCGATCAGATACAGCTTGCCATCAGGCGTAATCATAATATTCGCTGGCTTCACATCGCGAAAAATGACTTGGTGATTGGCAATCTGCAACTTCTCCAACAGGTTCACCAACTTTTCCCCTATCTCTACAACCTTGCTTTCAGGGAGATACCCGCCTGGAGCCTTTTGCATATATTCTTCCAGGGTTTGCCCCTGAATGTACTCCATCATCAGATACCAGTTCTCAGTATCAGTAAAGCTCTCGTACAACCTCGGCACGCCATCTACCGGTTGTAAGAATGAGAGCAGCTTGATCTCGCGGTTGCATGTTTCAGTCGCATCGATGATTTGGCGCGGTGTGAGCGTACGCAGATAGATACGCTTGATCGCCACCAACTTGCGGTGCTCTCTGAGATCCTCCGCCAGATAGACAATCGAGAAACCGCCACGCCCGATCTCCTGACGAATCTGATAGCGCCCGAAGAGGAGGGTTCCCGGCAAAAGGTTGAGCGGCAAACCTGAGTAGGTTGGCATTACTGCCGCACCCGCAACTACCTCGCGCACCATCGGCTGCGCAAGGCTAACCGGCACAGCCCGCGTTGGGACCGATAATGCCCCGGTAGTTTGGGTAAGCGACAGATGACAAGCCACGCAGTACGTCGCCCCCGGTTCGTTGGCAGCTCCGCAGTCGTCGCAAAACAAGATCATCGATGATTGTTGCATATGTTATCCTATATCAAGTCATGCTTATACGCTGACTCTATTATACAATAGCTCTGGTGGCATGTACCATAGACACTCAAATATTATTCGGTAGGAGTGTTCAGAATCACAACTTCTCTCTGCTTATATAAACGTTGCATCTTTGCGTTTCGCTAAAGAGGTGCTTCCCACAGCACCTCTTTGCTATGGAGATTGCTCCATTGACGCCACAAAAGATGCAACTCCCCATAGCATCCGCAATCAATAGGCTGAGCTAGTAAAAACTGATATTTTTGCTATACTGTTAGGTAGCGTATTGTAATAGTAGAGGAAGCAGATCTCTGGACACTGGCTCGCTAACCTGTATCCAGAACAGATGCAGAGGTATACATCCATCTTGTATCGTTTTGATCTATCTCCCTATAGTAGAAAGAGGAAAAATTGTATGAAGAAAATCGTAAGTGTGTGCGTGCTTTTCGCGCTAATGAGTTTACTCGTAGTTGCCTGTGGAAGCAGTAGTGGTAATGGCGTGACTGGCGTAACAGCCACGGCTGGCGTAACAGCCACGGCTGGTGTGACTGCTACGACTGGTGTGACTGCTACGACTGGTGTGACTGCCACTACCGGTAGTAGTGCTAGCAACACCGTTGGCCTCGCTGCTACAACCTTTGCTGAGAGTAGTATCACGATTAAAAAAGGTGAAAGTATCACCTTGACGAATCAAACTGCAACGGTGCATATCATCGCCAACGGCAGTTGGGACGGTACCACGGCTGCTCCCAAAGCTGAGGCTGATGCGCCAGTTGCGAGTAACCTGATGTTTAATACAGACAAACAAAGCCAGACCATCGGCCCATTCAATACCGCTGGCACCTTTCACTATTTTTGTAGCGTCCATCAGGGCATGAATCTGACTGTGACTGTGCAGTAGATAGTTCGCAGATGCGTTATATGGGAAGCTGGATGTGAGGATAGGACGGACCATCGCACCCAGCTTCTCAATATAGCCACTTTTACCCACAGCAATCACAAACAAAGGCCCACATACACACAACGAGAGCGTCTATCTAGGGGACGCAGGCGAATCCCAGACACTAGCAACTCTGACACAAACATGGTAGAATGACTTTGCCTGGGTGATCTACCATATTACATTTTGATGAACAGAGTAAACTACTATGCGTTATGCCATTTTCACCGATATACATGCCAATCTAGAAGCCCTGGAGGCGGTCCTAGCCAGGATTGATGAACTGGCAAAAGTGGAACCAATTGACCAGATTTGGTTTTTGGGCGACTTGGTAGGATATGGACCGAACCCGAATGAATGCATCGATATATTGCGCAAACGAACTGATGTGATTATCGCGGGCAATCATGACTGGGCGGCGGTTGGTAAACTCGATCTGGAAGACTTTAGTGCGGCAGCACGGATCTCCGCTGAATGGACCGCTAAAGAGTTGACCGAGGAACATCGTGAGTTTTTGCGCAATCTGCCAGAACGGCTTGAAATAGGTGCGTGCACGCTGGTGCATGGTAGCCCCTATGGCCCCTTGTGGGAATACTTGACCTCCGAAGTGCTGGCTGAGCGCAGCTTTCATTACTTCAACAGCCGCTTTTGCTTTGTTGGGCATACCCACGTCCCGGTCATCTTCCAGCAACCCCACGACGCGGAAATTATAGTACCATCGTTCACAGAGGACAGCAGGCAAGACGAAGACGAGACAGGCGAGATGGCTGCGGTCATGCTCACTTCGCAGAAGGCTGAATCTGCCGAGTATGCCATGCAAGCGCAAAGCAGTTCTATGCTAGGCGGAGAAATAACTCCTTCCCAACACATTGCTACAGATGAGCACGAGACGAGTGGAGAGAGCGAAACGGGAGACGCGGATTTTGTGGCCTATGACATTGTGGAGAAATCCACCACAGAAAATGTGATGCAGCACGCGGAAGATCGCTTAAATAACGAGATCGAGGAACTGCTGGAACTGCTGGGCTTGAGCCAGAGTATGGTCCAGGCGACCAACGAGATGCTTGAACCACCAGAAGGTTGCTGGGAGCCGCCCCAGGGTTATCGGGCGATTGTCAACGCTGGCGGCGTCGGTCAACCCCGCGACGGTGATCCACGGGCAGCTTTTATGATTTACGATAGTACACACAACACCTTTGAGTTTTATCGTTTGGCGTATGCATTTGAGAAAACACAGGAGAAGATCATTGAGGTTGGCTTACCCCAATACTTGGCGGTGCGCTTGGCCTATGGTCGTTAATACAAACACGCATGAAACTACTCGTCGGCCTGGGCAATCCCGGCCAGCAATATGAGCGTACACGGCATAACGTTGGTTTTCGGATAGTAGACCGGCTAGCTGAAAAATGGGGCTTCAAATGGAATGAGCGGCGCGGCAAGGCTATTCTAGCGAGTGGCAGCGTTGGCTCGGAGAAAATTGTTCTAGCCAAGCCGCTCACTTTTATGAACCTGAGCGGCGAAGCTGTCGGTGAACTGGTCCACTGGTACAAAGTTTCCTCTGAGGATCTTCTGATTGTCTATGACGAGCTTGATCTGCCTGTAGGCAAAATACGCGTGGGTGCAAAGGGCAGTGCAGCAGGGCATAACGGCATGCGCGACATCATCGCCAAATTGCACACCAGCGACTTTCCCCGTCTACGTGTGGGCATCGGACACCCGAAAAACAGCCGTATGCAGGGCCGCGACCATGTGCTGAGCGCCGCCACAGGCGACGAAGGGATACTCCTGCTCACGAGCGAAGAACGCGCCGTCGATGCTGTCCAGATGTTTCTCACACAGAGTATTGAAACTACCATGAATACCTTCAACACCGATCCCGAAGAGGCCGCCCGCAAAGTTGAGGAGCAAGCCCGCAAGAAACGCGAACGCGAGGAACGCCTGCGCTTAAAGCGTGAGGAAGAAGAACGCGCAACCGACGACGAAGAGGATCAACAAGCAGTTTAACCTACTGAATAAGAGAAAGCACAATACATCAGCAATGCTGATGTATTGTGCTTTCTCTTATTCAGTGAACATTATTCATCGTTTGTGTGATCGAACGGGGATGCAAGCGGCTCGCGATCCCCTAGCGTATTCTGGCGATAACAGAGATACGAATAGATGTAGAGGAAGATCGCGACCAGCACGATCAGCACTACCATCCCAAAGATACGCAGTTGCGGCACAAAGCTGAACGGGATACCAAGCAAGCCAACCGTCACCATCAGCCAACCACCGAGGCGGTGCGTTCTTTCCCATACCACATCGCTTGCGATAGTCCAGGGTGTGCGAATGCCCATCCAGAAATTGCGGCGTAGTTTGCCCATGTAGTTGCCCAGGAAAATGAAGAGCACAGCCATACTCAGGTTCATGACAAAGATTATGCCGATATTCATTCCCAAAGCAACCATTGTTGTTGAAAGCTGTAAAATCAGTAAAAACAGGGTGATCCCAGCCATGAGCATATTGCATACTCGCGCATTGGCCACCACATTTGAACGGTCCCCCAAACGTGGGCTAATACCCATCAGCACAGGCAGGAGTACAGAGATGCCAATACTCATACCAGGAAAGAGCAGCGTCGCCAGCAATTTCGAGCTATAGCCATTTGGTTGTCCATTTGCACCCCAGTGAACGGGCACAACAGCGGGCATGAATGGAAATGCAGCAATAGCGATAACAATCTGCATGGCGATAATAGCCCAGATCAGGAGAGTTGTCGGGTTGCGCACCAATGGATTAGGGCGTATTTTATCGCGGGAATCGTGAGAGAGGCTCATAATGCTGTATCCTCCCTGGACACATGTGAGGGTTCTTCCGGTTCGCCAGCAGACTCCGTTGGAGAAGTCTCTATGCCCCCAAACCAGCCAAGAACCTCGGCCATAAGATCTTGAAAAACCGTCGTATTGAGCGTATAGATCTGGAATTGTCCGCGCCTCTCGACGCGTACCAGATCAGCCAGTTTGAGCATAGTCAGGTGATGCGAGAGCGCAGTTCGTGCAATCCCAGCATGCTCAGCTAGCTCACCAGCCGTCCGCTCGCCCCCGCGCAGGTATTTGAGAATCCTCCGCCGCGTGGGATCAGCAATCGCTTTGTACGCTTCTTGCATAGACACTATCCTTCTCTTCTCACCAGAACATGTGTTAATATTTCAACACTTGCTGAAATATTAACACATAGCTTTGAAGATGTCAAGCAGGATAGCCGCAATAATAGTGGTGGGTCTGTTGAGCTTTGTGAAGGGATTATACTACAACCCTTTCACAAAGCTCAGCACCCTCGACCAAATGACGCACACCCGGTACGGCGTTGGTTACATTCATCAACGTTTTCCCAATCGGAATGAAGTTGATTCGAGTGTACGTTCTCGTTACTTTATGGTGGTTGTGGTGGATGGTATAAAAAAGCTGACAATTTGGCGAGAGTCTACGAGTTCCGTACACGCTTGATACTCGTGCGACTGTACCAGATAGGAGCGTCGTTGTGAGCGATCATTCACATCTACCAAAATACGGAGAACCGTTCCATGCCAGAGACGACTCGCGTTAATCGGGAGATCATCAGGGTGCATAATGTAGGCGAGCGTGTCACCGATCTTTGGTTTACAGGTCGGATAGTAGCGTATAACCATCTCACCTCCCTCCATTCTTTGGGGTCTGTTCTCGTAGCTGTTCTTTGAGTTGTTGACAGTCATACAGGAGGTCCGCGTTTTGTATGGTATCTTCCACAAAGTCCGTGGCTTTCTCACCACACAATTCGATCAGACGGGCGTGGGCCTGATCGATGGTGGTCTGCCTGGCCGTGATGAATGCATGACGCGCTACACTGGCTAGCCCTGTCAAGCCGCGACGGGTTGCAAGACGTTCGTTTTCGATGGTCTCTAAGAGTCGTTTGATCTCGCTTGGCATTGGTGTACCTGTTATCCTTTCCTTGATTAGAATGGTGTACAGTTGAGTTAGCAGCTAAAAATAGGCTACCCATAAAATATAAACCTAAAAAGTTTTATATACAAGTCCCTACACATAAAGATTAACCTTTTTTGATAAATACACAAGGTTTACTAAAATTGGTACAATGATTGTAAACAAGGATATTGGAGCACGTTATTATGATGAGATTGCGCGTTAAAGAGGTAGCAGAGTCAAAAGGTTACAACATGAGTAGTCTATCGCGTGCTACTGACATTAGTTTCAATACGATAAGACGCCTATGGAGACATCCTGAGAAGGGCGTTAATATGCACACATTAAATAAGATTGCTCAAGTATTAGGTGTGCCTATGTATGAGCTAACTGAAGAAGTACCAGAATAATAGAGACCCATACGCATGAGGTTAAGAAAGGCTGGGTCTATTCATTAGACATTGAACGCTGTTATAATCATGCTTGGAGGTGTCAGCAACATGTATAGACTTAGAGTGAAAGAAATAATTGATGAGCGTAAAATCAGCATGGGGAAACTATCGCGTGGTGCTGATGTTCCGTTAAGCATGGTTAGTCGTATATGCAATGATAAAAACTACAATCCAACAATGGCTACAATCCGTAAGATAGCTGATTATTTAGGCTTGACCATGGATGAACTATATACAAAAGATCAAGACTAGCTTGACGAGTACAACCTGTTGTCGCTATACTCGCAAAGATACCCGCTATTGAAACTCTCCATAGCTAGGCAGGTTTTAGACAGCGGGCTTTGTTGTGGTAGTAGTGGATCGAAATAGGTGTGGCTAATAGCGCTCGTGTGCTAGATTTGTTACAATGCTATCAAACGATTTTGTGAGAGGGCACACGACGATATGACACGCTTGAAAGTGAAAGAGATAGCCGAGTCTAAGGGATACAACATGAGTAGTTTATCTAGAGCCACAAACATTAGCTTCAATACGATTAAGAGACTCTGGCAAAAGCCGTATGAAGGTGTGAATGTTCAAACATTATCGAAAATAGCTCTAGTGTTGGGTGTGACAATTGGGGATTTAGTAGAGGAAGTGCCTAATTAAAGAAGACTATGCTGTACTCACAAAGATACCCACTATCTAAAACTCACCTCGCTAGGCGGTTTTTAGATAGTGGGTATCTTTGTGATGGTATTGCGGTATGTTTGTGCGCGTTTTGTATTATGCCTCTGTATTGATCCGTTGCCTCATATGATATTCACGCACGCCCTTTTTGAGTGTGCCCAGAGCTAGAGTCGCGCAGGCTGGACGCGTCATGACCAGTTCGCGGCCAAGTTGCTCAATCAGATCCTCAAAGCTCATCTGCTCGATCTCTTCGGCGCTCATGCCCTCTACCAGTTCAGTCACGTACGAAGCGGCGGCGCGGCTAATCGTGCAGCCCTCGCCTTCCCAGCGAATAGCATCAACTTTGCCTGCCGCGTCAAAATGGGCGTGCATGGCAATGATATCGCCGCAGCCAGGATTGCCGCCATTGAGACTGACATCAGCGTTCTCCAACGGGCCAAAGTTGCGCGGGTTCTCGTAGTGATCAACTAAAAATTCGATGGCTTCTTGACGGTCCATGCGCTTATTTTCTCCAAATCGACAGGGCGTAGACTTTGTTCGTATATCCATTAGTATACCACCATTGAGCATGTGTGCTGAGCTTTTTCGGCCCGGCACACATGCTCAATTGGTACTTCTAGGGCTTCTCGATAGGAGCGCGTACCAGGTTGCCCCACTCGGTCCAGGAGCCATCGTAGTTGCGTACACGCGGATAGCCCAGCAGGTAGGTCAGGGCGAACCAGGTGTGTGCTGAGCGCTCGCCAATGCGGCAATACGAGATTACATCTTTATCAGGCGTAATATCTTTGCCATAATAGATCTCGCGCAACTCTCCGGCAGATTTGAACGTGCCATCGGAGTTAGCAGCAGTGCCCCAGGGAATGCTCTTCGCTGTTGGGATATGGCCGCCGCGCTGTGCACCCTCTTGGGGATAGTTGACCA
Organism: Ktedonobacteraceae bacterium; assembly: GCA_039923935.1. Lineage (GTDB taxonomy): Bacteria > Chloroflexota > Ktedonobacteria > Ktedonobacterales > Ktedonobacteraceae > Paraktedonobacter. The sequence continues at coordinate 18,385 of JBDTBU010000153.1, forward strand.
TGTGCAGCAGTTCGCCCGTGTATTCTTGCGGCGAACGTACATCAATCAGACGACGATTGGGGTCTTTTAGTCCGGCCAACACCTCTTCGCGGTAGGCACGGGCTGACTCGTCCATCGGCGGTGCTTTATAGAATGTGGTGGCATAATGGGGCACTTCTTTGGAGAAGGCGCGTTTCTCAGCCTCCCACTTTTGGCGTCCACCGTTCATGACCTTCATGTTGGAGTGGCCGTACATTCTAAAGAGCCAGAAAGCGTAACAGGCGTACCAGTTGTTTTTATCGCCATACAGGACGATCAGGGTATCATTACTGATCCCCCAATGGCTCATCAACTGCTCAAAACTCTTTTGATCCACGAAATCGCGTGCCAGATTATCCTGGACATCGACATGCCAGTCGAGTTTTACTGCGCCAGGAATGTGACCCAGTTCGTACAACAAGATATCCTCGCTGGCCTCAACCAAGCGTATACCAGGATCGTTCAGGTGCTCAGCCACCCAACTGGTCTCAACCAGCACTTCAGGGTGAACGTAGCCAGATGCGGAACCCGCGCCCGCAGAAGTTGTATCTGTACTTGACATAAGAAAGCTCCTCACTACATGTTTCGGTGTATCGTTTCAATCTAAAATAGGAGTAGCGTGGCCCGCGTTCTGTCGAGGCTCGCCAATCAAGGTAACAACGTTAAGCTGCTTTATATTCTACCTCGCAGGTCGGATTTAAACAAGGGCATGAGCGAAAAAATGCTTGACTGGATAATCGACGACTGCTATACTACCCACATGCAACAGCAAACATTCTCACTCAACATACAAAGCTATTATTACCGATTTGCCTTTCAGCGGGGGAGATCGGTTGTTGCTGTGCGCACACCATAACTCATAGGAATTGATCCTACCCGCTGAAAGGCAGCAGAGATAGCTATCTCTGCTGTTTTTTTATTGGCCAAAAAATCATCAGGAGAACACGAAACATGGGCATGACCAACCAGGAACTACTCACGATTTTTGAGCGCACCACGGACCAGATGTTTGCGTTAGAGGAGTTCAAAAAGCTGCTGGCGAGTGGGCGGCAATTGCGTATCAAATACGGGGTCGATGTGACTGCGCCATACCTGCATACCGGTCATGCCGTCAATTTATGGATGATGCGTCAAATGCAGGACATGGGGCATAAGGTCATCTTCCTGATCGGCGATTTCACCACGCGCATTGGCGATCCCACCGGTAGAGATCTGCTGCGGCCTGTTCTGGCTGTGGAAGATATTACGCGTAACGCTGAGGCGTTTATTGAGCAGGCCAGGATGGTGCTGCGCTTCGATGATCCGAACTTGCTGGAAATTCGGCGCAACTCGGAATGGTACAATCTTATGCCAGCAGAAGAACTGTTACGGTTGCTCGCAATGATTACACATGCTCGGCTCATCTCGCGCGATATGTTTCGGGCGCGTATTCAGCAGGAGCGCGATATCTACCTGCACGAGATGCTTTACCCTGTGCTGCAAGGTCACGACTCAGTGGTGCTGCAATCCGACCTGACCATCATCGGCTCAGATCAGTTGTTTAACGAGATGCTGGGCCGTTTCTACCAGGAGCGCAGTGGACAGGCTCCGCAAGTGATTATCACCACGAAAATCACACCAGGCATCGATGGCAAGGCCAAGCAGAGCAAGAGCCTGGACAACTACATCGGCCTGGGTCACTCGCCGCGTGAAAAGTTTGGTCGCACCATGAAACTGCCCGACGAGCTGATTGCTACGTACCTGGAAGTCTACACAACTGTAGCATTGGACGAGATCGCGAGCATCAGTATAGCCGACGATCCCATGCGTGCCAAGCTCTTCCTGGCTTGTGAGATCGTCAAACGTTACCATAGTGTGGAAGTGGCTGAGCAGGAGCAGGCGTGGTTTCTAGAGACGTTCTCTCAGCGCACCGTGCCCAGAGATATCCCTGAAATCCAACTCGCAGCCGGACAATTGAGCGCATTCGAGGTCGTCAAACACTTCTTCGGTACCGCGAAGAGCAACAGCGAGATTCGCCGCTTGTTCGAGCAGGGAGCCATCGAGCACAATGGCTGCAAAATCGTGCAGAGTGCTGAACTAGTTGAAGTGTGCCATGGGGATGAATGGCGGGTTGGTCGGCGTGCGTGGTTTCGCGTGCTGACAAGGTAGTACACTATGAACAGCATAGAGAGTATAAGCTGTCTCAATCAGTGAAATCGATTGAGGCAGCTTATACTCTCTATGTCGCTTAAATACCGATTTTTCTCGAAGTCACACTCCTTGGTAAAGCATTCATCTTCTCAGCAATGACTGGATCATCTGTTTCCCTCATACGCCGCTGCGCATTACACGTGCGAACAAAGGCCCGCTGTGGATCAGGCGAGGGACAGCCTGGATCAAGAGGTAGCGAGGAGCACCGTGTACGCTCCTTGCTCGTTTGGCGCGGCATTTACAAACCAGTTCCCCCCCATTAGGGCGTAAACCGTTTCCAATGGCCTTCGGAGACCACTGAGACTTCGCCATCAACCACTTGTATGGCGGTCTGATCGTCAATCAAGTACGACGGCACCAGCATACTGGCAGCCCATTTTTCAGCATTGGCCAGGGAATTGTCCGGCATAGAGGGGTGATCCAGATGCGGAAACATCGCAAAATCAACCAGTCCCAGCGTTCTATCGCCACCAGTGGGCGGCTTCCAGCCGACGAAGTCCTCCCCGATGCTGGGGGCCATCACCATGCTCCCGGCACTCAGTCCCACATAGACCATCTCGCGAGGAAGCTTCGGCAAGAGGTCGGCCAGTCCTGATTGCCGCATCCAGTAGCACAGATACAGGGGATCGCCGCCTTCCACCAGTAGGGCATTCGTCTCCTGGACCCGTGAAAGCCAACGCTCTTTCCCGATACTGGGCAGCGCGGTAAGCTCCAGCACGCCCAACGATTTCCATTCCAGAGGGCACATGCCGGTCTTGATCTCTCCACGGATTAACTGGATGATCAAGGCCGAACCATTGGAGTTGGCATGCAGCGCGGTGGGAATGTACAGGGCGCTGGACTCGGCAATGGGTTTACCCAACAGATCAACCAGAGCGTTGCGAATGCTGTCGTTGCTGATGCCACCAGAGGTGAGCAGAAATTTCATGATGCCTCTCCGTTCTCATGCAATGAGGGTCAAAGGTTCCTCCAACCCCCTCATGTTGATGCTCGTCAATTACAAGCATCAACAGTATAGAACGAAGTTGGCAGAAAAGACTTCTCCTATCTTGCTCTTTTTGTGTCCCATTTGAGGTGAGTAAATGACACAAACAGCAGAAGTTCTATGAAAATTAGTGGTGTTTGTGTCACAAAATAAGAACAAACTGTTATTAATATTTACAACAAACGCATCGCCCTCAATCGCTCAGCCAGCCCAGTGTTACGCATCGCCACACGGTCATTTTTCACAGCCACTTCGAGTGCACGCGGCTGACCGATGACCACGCACAGACGTTTTGCACGCGTGATAGCAGTGTAGAGCAGGTTGCGCTGCAAAAGCATATAGTGCTGTTGTACAAGTGGCACGACGATGGCCGGGTACTCGCTGCCCTGGCTTTTGTGGATGGTCACGGCGTAGGCCAGTACTAACTCGTCCAGTTCGTGAAACTCGTACGCGACCAGTAACGGTCCAGCCTCTTCCGGGAACTCGACTTTGAGCGTCGAATCCTCTTTGTTGATCTGGCGAATCCAGCCAATATCGCCGTTAAAGACACCCTTATCGTAGTCGTTGCGCACCTGCATGACCTTATCACCCAGACGAAAAACATGGCCGTTCCATTCAAGCATACCGGCGGTGTTGGGATTGAGACGAGCCTGCAATTCCTCGTTAAGTAGGGTGACACCAACTGCACCTTTGTACATAGGCGAAAGTACCTGGATATCGGTCAGGGGATTGAGTTGATAGTGCTGCGGGATACGGCGCTGCACATAGTCCAGGATGCGTTGCTGCACCCGCATGGGATCATCCTCAGCCAGAAAATAGAAGTCGCTTTCTGGTTCTGGTTTGAGCGAGGGTACCTGGCCCATGTTGATGCGGTGAGCATTGACGATAATCTGGCTGGCTGCTGCTTGGCGAAAAAGCTCGGTCAAGCGCACACAGGGCACAGCCTCGCTGCGCAACAGGTCGCGTAGAACATTGCCGGGGCCAACTGAGGGCAGTTGGTCAGCATCCCCTACCAGCAGCAAATGCGTTGTGGGCGGCAGAGCCTTGAGCAGATGATAGAAGAGCAAAATGTCGATCATCGAAACCTCATCGACGATGACAAAATCATAGGGTAGCGGATTGTTCTCGTTGCGCTGATACGAATTGTCGTGTGGCGCATATTCTAGCAGGCGATGCAGGGTCTTCGCGGGCATAGTGGTCGCGCCCGTGGCCTCGGTGAGCCGTTTGGCGGCGCGGCCAGTGGGCGCTGCCAGGGCTACCCTCACCTGACGTTTGCGCAAAACCATCAACAGCGCCCGCAACGAAGTCGATTTGCCTGTACCGGGTCCACCAGTCAGCACGCTGACTTTGCGCGAATAGGCCATCTGCACGGCTTCGCGCTGTTT
>JBDTBU010000154.1:0-27961 GCA_039923935.1 Ktedonobacteraceae bacterium
ATCCATTGGTTGAAGAGACTGTCGCACTGGCTCAAGAGTCTAGTCCTGGTGAGATGCGCTTAGTTGCATATGTTGTGTCGAAACAAACTGCACACGCGACAAGCAATGATTTGCGGACTTTCTTAAAGGACAGGCTCCCGGAATATATGCTGCCCACGCATTTTGTCTTTTTGGATGCTTTGCCCTTGACGCCTAATGGCAAAGTAGATCGCCGGAGCTTACCAGAGCCAACATGGGCAGAAGATCAACAAGAGTACGAAGCTCCACGTACCCCTATTCAGGCAGGAATTGCCCAGATCTGGGCACAGATATTGCACAGGGAACAGGTAGGTATTCACGACAACTTTTTTGTCCTGGGCGGACACTCCCTGCTGGCTACCCAGGTGATCTCGCGTGTACGCCAGACCTTCCAGGTAGAGCTTCCCCTATATACTCTGTTTGAGGCTCCTACCGTGGCTGGTCTAGCTGAGCAGGTTGAGAACATCAGTCGATCTGAGCAGAGCCAACTACTGCCGCCACTCAGCCCTTGCTCGCGTGAAGGCTTGCCGCCGCTCTTGTTTGCCCAAGAAGGACTCTGGTTTCTGGATCAACTGCGGCCAAGTCTGGCAGCCTATAACATTCTGGAAGCCTTCCGTCTGCATGGTCCGCTGAATATATCTGCCTTAGAGCAGAGTGTACACAAGATCATCCAGCGTCACGAAGTGCTCCGTACCACCTTTGCCATGCGTGACGGACACCTTGTGCAAATTATTGCTCCTGAACTACAAATAACATTGCATCTGAGTGATCTTCTGTATCTTGCCCCCACTGAGCGTGAAGCTGAAGCAATTCGCTTGCTCAAAGAAGAAGCCAGGCGACCCTTTGATCTGCATACAGGCGAAGGAGGCTCGCTGCTCCGCATGACGCTCCTGCGCTTGGCCGACGAAGCATACGTGTTCAGTTTGGTGATGCATCACAGTATCTCCGATGCTTGGTCGATGAATATCTTCTATCGCGAACTCACCGCCCTTTATAACGCCTGCGTAGCAGGTCAATCCTCACCGTTACCAGAGGTAGACCTTCACGCTGCTGATGTTGCTGTCTGGCAACGCCAATGGCTGCAAGGTGCGGTGCTGGACGAACAGTTGGGCTATTGGCGTGAGCACCTCAGTGACGCACCAGCTCTCCTGAACCTCCCCACTGATCGACCTCGCCCAGCGGTGCAACGTTTCTGCGGTGCCATGACCCCCGCCTGGACTATGCCGCAGTCACTTGTCAGCGCCTTGCACGAACTGAGTCAGCACGAGGGCACGACCCTGTTCATGACCTTGCTGGCTGCCTTCCAAGTGCTGCTCTTGCGCTCTAGTGGGCAGGAAGACCTCGTGGTGGGAACGCCGATCTCCAACCGCAGCCAAGTCGAGATGGAGGGGGTGATGGGGTACTTGCTCAATACGTTGGCTTTGCGTTGCCAATTGGGCGGCGATCCGCGTTTCTGTGATGTACTCAAACAGGTGCGCGAAGTGGCTCTGGGAGCGTATGCCCATCAAGATGTGCCCTTCGAGAAAGTGGTCGAAGCCCTGCAACCAGAGCGGACCTTGAGCCATAGTCCCCTTTTCCAAGTCATGTTTGTCTTGCAGACTGCGACGGGGGATCTCAACCTCACCGGGCTGCAAACGACACCGCTAGAAGTCGCAACTGCTACCGCCAAATTTGATCTGACGCTGTTTGTCATGGAGAAAGGGAACGGTCTGGATGTCAGTGTTGAGTATAATACCGATCTCTTTGATGCGGACACGATAGAGCGACTGGTAGGACATTATCAGCAGATATTGAACGAGATAGTTACGCAGCCTGAACAACGTATCTCGACACTCATATTTTTAACCGAGGCAGAACAAGAGCAACTACGCATCTGGAATGCAACAGGCACAGATTACCCTCATGTGCGTGCTTTACATGAACTTGTTGAGCAGCAGGTAGAGCGTACGCCCGATATGATTGCGCTGGCCTTTGAAGACCAACAATGTACCTACAGCGAACTGAATGCTCGCGCTAATCAACTCGCTCACTTTCTCCAGCATCTTGGAATAGGGCCAGATACACCTGTGGGAATATGTCTGGAGCGTTCCATCGAGATGGTGGTTGGCGTACTGGGTATTCTCAAAGCAGGAGGGGTGTATGTGCCCCTAGATCCCAACTATCCTGCTGAACGGCTGGCTTTCATGCTCTCTGATACTCAGACTCCAGTGCTGCTCACGCAACAATCCCTCGTCGGACGTTTGCCTACGCAGGATGTACGACACATTCTCTGTCTGGATGCTGAGTGGCACACAATTGCAGCGCAGAGTAATGAGAACCCTCACACCTCTCTGCAAGCTAACAACCTGGCCTACATTATTTATACATCAGGTTCCACAGGCACGCCCAAAGGTGTTGCCATGCCCCATGCTGCTCTCGTCAACCTCTTCACCTGGCAGCAACACAGTTCGGCCTTCCCACTGGGCGCACGCACATTGCAATTTGCCTCGTTGAACTTCGATGTTGCCTCTCAGGAGATTTTCTGTACTATTGGCTTTGGTCAAACACTGGTGCTGCTCTCCGAAAGTGTGCGACGTGATCCATTGGCAATGCTCACGCTGATCGCCTGTGAAGGGATTGCACGACTCTTCCTACCTGTTGTTGTGCTTCAACAGTTGGCCGAATGTGCCGTAACAGAGAGAAGTCTGCACATGCCGAACGCGCTGCGGGAGATTATTACTGCGGGAGAGCAACTTCAGATCACGCCGCAGGTTGTCCATCTGTTTGAGATGTTACCCAACACTACGCTCTCTAATCACTATGGCCCCTCTGAGAGTCATGTCGTATCGTCCTCTCTGTTGACAGGTGATCCTCGCGTATGGCCGGTATTACCGCACATTGGGCGACCAATTGATAACGTAGAGCTTTATGTGCTGGACACGTATGGACAACGTGTTCCGCTCGGTGTCCCAGGCGACCTTTTGATTGGTGGGACAAGCCTTGCTCGCGGCTATCTTGCTCGCCCTGACGTGACAGCCGAACGATTTATCCCGCATCCTTTCAGTTCTATCCCAGGGGCACGGCTCTACAAAACTGGCGATCTGGCTTGCTACCTGCCTGATGGGAATATCCAGTTTCTAGGCCGTGGTGATACTCAGGTCAAAGTGCGGGGCTATCGCATTGAACTGGGGGAGATCGAAGCCATGTTGGCTACGCATCCATGTGTGCGGGAGAGTGTGGTGATTGTCCGCGAGGATATCCCGACAGAGAAACGCTTAGTCGCCTATGTGGTGTCTCAGGATGAACAAGCACAGATAGCCACGCAGTTAAGGCATTTCTTACAAGGAAAACTGCCCGAATATATGATCCCTTCAGCGTTTATACTGCTGGATGCCTTGCCAGTCACCGCCAATGGCAAAGTAGACCAACGAGTTTTGCCTGCTCCAGAAAAGATGGAAGCAGTGCGCGAGGTGATGTATGAGGCTCCACGCACACCTGTAGAAGAGGTGCTGGTGCGGATCTGGACCCAGGTGTTGCACAAAGAGCAGGTTGGTATTCGTGACAACTTTTTTGCTCTGGGTGGGCACTCTCTGTTAGCCACCCAGGCCATCTCGCATATGCGCCAAACCTTCCAGACGGACATTCCCTTGCTTTATTTGTTTGAGACCCCTACGATAGCTGGTCTGGCTGAAACACTGCTCACATCTGAGACAGTCCCAGGCAGAATAGCCATGATTGCTACATATCGCCAGAAAATTGAGCGCATGTCAGGTGATGAAAAACAAGTATTTTTGCAAAAAACGAAAAACGCGAGAGGATAAGTGACCGATGGACGAAATAAAGAGTAAACATGATGAAGTGCTCCTGGATGACGAGGACGCTCTGCTAGCACTGATGCTGGCCGAGCATGGGTTCGACTTGTCTCCCGTTCGGATGATCCATCCCCGTACCACGCGAGAGTACCCGCCGCTCTCCTTTGCTCAGGAAGGACTCTGGTTTCTGGATCAACTCCAACCAGGTCTCACAGTCTACAATATTCTGACAACTTTTCGACTGTGTGGCCCGTTGAATCTGCCCGCCTTAGAACAGAGCGTCCACGAGATCATCCGTCGTCACGAAGCGCTCCGCACAACCTTTGCCAGGCGCGATGAGCAACCTGTGCAAATCATTACCTCTGAACTGCCAGTACTGGTGCATGTGAGCGATCTTCAGCATCTTGCCCCTCCTGAGCGTGCAGCCGAAACAACACGCTTGCTTAGAGAACAAGCGAGATGGCCTTTTGATCTGAGCAAGGGCGAAGGAGGCTCGCTCCTCCGTATGGCGCTCGTGCGCTTAGCAACCGAAGAGTACCTGTTCAGCTTGGTAGTGCATCACAGTGTCTCCGATGGCTGGTCCATGGACATTTTCAATCGCGAACTCACTGTGCTCTACAATGCGTATGTGGCTGGTCAGTCCTCACCGTTACCAGAGGTCGATCTCCATGCTGCTGATGTCGCCATCTGGCAACGTCAGTGGCTGCAAGGCGCGGTGCTGGACGAACAGTTGGACTATTGGCGTGAGCACCTCAGTGGAGCACCCGCCCTCCTGAACCTACCCACTGATCGACCTCGTCCAGCAATGCAGAGTTTCCGTGGTGCCATGACTCCCGCCTGGACTATGCCGCAGTCCCTCGCCCAAGCGTTACGCGATTTGAGTCAGCACGAGGGCACGACCCTGTTCATGACCTTGCTGGCTGCCTTCCAAGTGCTGCTCTTACGCTCTAGTGGGCAAGATGATCTCGTGGTGGGAACGCCGATTGCCAACCGCAGCCGGATTGAGATGGAGGGGGTGATGGGGTACTTGCTCAATACGTTAGCTTTACGCAGTCAACTGGGAGGCAATCCGCGCTTCTGCGACGTGCTCAGGCAGGTGCGCGAAGTGGCGCTGGGAGCGTATGCCCATCAAGATGTACCCTTCGAGAAAGTGGTCGAAGCCCTGCAACCAGAGCGGACCTTGAGCCATAGTCCCCTCTTCCAGGTCATGTTTGTTTTGCAGAATGCGGCAGAGAGTTTGCATCTCACTGACCTGTCGATAACAATGCTAGAAGCCGAGGGCGAGATCGCCAAGTGTGATCTGACGCTGTATGTCTTGGAAAAAGGGCACAGTTTAGATGTCAAAGTTGAGTACAGTACTGATCTCTTTGACGCAGATACGCTAGAGCGACTGTTGGGGCACTATCAGCAAGTGCTCGCCAGTATCGTTGCTGAGCCAACCCAGAGAATTGCCACGCTTCCCATCCTCAGCACAGCACAACGCCAGCAAATCCTAGTGGAGTGGAATCAGACAGAGGTTGCCTATCCTGAGAACCTCTGCATCCATGCGTTGTTTGAGGAGCAAGCCAAGCGCACACCGGAGGCTCTGGCGGTGGTCTATGAGGAGTTGCAAATCACCTATCAGGAACTGGACCAGCGAGCCAATCAACTCGCTCAGCACCTGCACCACCTGGGGGTAGGACCAGAGGTGCTGGTGGGCTTGTGCCTGGAACGTTCCATCGAAATGGTGGTGGGGTTGTTCGCGATCCTTAAGGCGGGAGGAGCGTATGTGCCCCTCGATCCCAGCTATCCACCAGAACGCTTGGCCTTTATGCTGCACGATGCACAGGTAGCGGTGCTGGTAACACAGCAGCACTTGCGGCAAAAACTGTTTGGGCCGGGAACACACGTCGTCTGTCTGGACAGCGCATGGGAGGCCATTAGTCAGCAATCAACGAAAAAACTGCCAATCAATGTAGGTGGAGAAAACCTGGCCTATGTGATCTATACCTCTGGCTCAACGGGCCAGCCCAAGGGGGTGATGAACACGCATGGGGGAGTGCGCAATCGTTTGCAGTGGATGCAAGTTGCCTATGCTCTTGGCGTCGATGATCGGGTCTTGCAAAAGACACCTTTTAGTTTTGATGTTTCGGTGTGGGAGTTCTTCTGGCCCTTGCTGGTCGGGGCGCAGTTGGTAGTAGCCCGTCCTGAAGGGCATCGTGATAGCACTTATCTTGTAACGTTGATCCGTGAGCAGGCCATCACCACGCTCCATTTCGTGCCCTCCATGCTCGCCGTTTTTCTGGAAGAGCCAATGATCGAGCAGTGCACAAGCATCCAACGCGTCATCAGCAGCGGGGAAGCGCTCTCTGTGGAGATTCAAAACCGTTTGTTTGCCCGTCTGTCGGCACCATTGTACAACCTCTATGGGCCAACGGAAGCTGCAATAGATGTGACCGCTTGGGTCTGCCAACGTGAGTGTACGGAAACACGGATGCCTATTGGTCGCCCAATCGCCAATACGCAGATCTACTTGCTAGATAAACACGGAATACCAGTTCCAGTCGGGGTATTTGGTGAGTTGTACATCGGAGGTGTGGGAGTAGCGCGGGGTTATCGAGGACGAGCAGCGTTAACGGCGGAGTGGTTTGTGCCAAATCCGTTCAGTCGGCAGCCAGGAGCGCGGCTGTATCGAACCGGCGACCTAGCCCGCTATCGGCCAGATGGAGCGCTTGAGTATCTGGGGCGACTCGATCACCAAGTCAAGCTGCGCGGGTTCCGCATCGAATTGGGCGAGATTGAAGCGGCGCTGACCACTTATCCAAGTGTTCGAGAGAGTATCGTGATTGTCCGCGAGGATAGACCAGCAGAACAGCGCCTCGTTGCCTATGTGGTGTTGCAAGATGCACAAACAGACCAAGAGGCTGCAACGAGCAACGACAAGCGGACACCGATCAGCACACGGCTGAGGCATTTCTTACAAGCAAAGCTGCCAGAATATATGCTCCCCTCAGCGTTTGTCTTCCTGGAATCCTTGCCTCTGACCTCCAATGGCAAGGTCAATCGTCGCGCCTTACCTGCCCCTATGGAGAGTGATGTCGCGCGAGAACAAAGCTATGCAGCGCCACGCACGCCTGTGGAAGAGCAAATAGCCGTCATTTGGCGCAACGTGTTACACCTGGAACAGGTAGGAGTACATGATGATTTCTTCGCATTAGGGGGGCATTCCTTGCTAGCGACCCAGGTGATCTCTCGTCTCCGCGAAACCTTTGCGGTAGATGTGCCCCTGCGTCTGCTCTTCGAGACTCCCTCAATCTCAGCCCTAGCCGAGTATCTGGTGCAGGCCGGGCACAACACGCCGCAAGAAGTCACTGAGGGAACATTACCCATCCCCGTGTTATCGCGAGGAGAGAGCACTGCTGACCAATTCTTGGGCATGTTCGACCAACTTTCGGTCACAGACGGGCAGGCATTCCAAGAGCAGCTTCTTGCGCTCCAACTCAAGCAGAATGGTAATGCGTGCCATTTCTTCCCGCTTTCCTTTGCGCAACAGCGGCTCTGGCTGCTGGATCAGTTGGAACCTGGCAACACCAGCTATAACGTACCAATGGCTCTGCGTTTTCATGGCTGTCTGGATGTGGCGGCCTTCGAGCACAGTTTCAACACGGTGGTGCAACGGCACGAGTCGTTACGCACCACATTTGTCGTTGTGCAGGGACTTCCTATCCAGGTGGTCGCTGCGGTTGCACACCTAGCGTTGCCCGTGATAGATTTGAGCGGCCATCATGAAGGGGAACGTGAAGCTGAAGTGCGGCTTTTGCTTGACAAAGAGGCTCAACACTCCTTTGATCTAGCAAAAGGTCCACTTTTACGCGTCAACCTGTATCGATTGAGCGAGAGAGAACACGTCGTTGTCGTCAATACGCATCATATTATCTTCGATGGCTGGTCGATCAACGTCCTTCTGCGTGATCTGGCGGCGATCTATGCCTCCACCCTGGCACATCAACCCTCATCTCTGCCGGCTTTGCCTTTTCAGTATGCTGATTATGCCGTCTGGCAAAGAAAATGGCTGCAAGGTGCCGTGTTAGGACGACAGTTAGCCTATTGGCGACAGCAATTGGCTGGCGCTCCGACATTTCTGGACCTTCCCACTGATCGGCCACGCCCAGCCATCCAGACCTATCGAGGAGCTATCGAACATTGCGAACTCCCTCCAACACTGTCTGAACGCTTGCGGTTACTCAGTCAGCAGGAGGGAGTCACGCTCTATATGACGCTGCTGGCGCTCTTCCAGCTTCTCCTGTATCGTTCTACAGGGCAGGCGGATCTTGTCGTAGGTACTCCGATTGCCAATCGCAACCGGGCCGACATTGAGGGTTTGATTGGCTTGTTCGTGAACACCCTTGTCCTTCGTATCGATCTTGCAGGGAATCCCTCCTTTCGAACACTGGTGAGTCGGGTGCGCGAGATGGCTTTGGGAGCCTACGCACATCAGGACTTGCCATTTGATACATTAGTAGAAAATCTAAGTCCTGAGCGCAATGTGAGTCATACGCTTCTCTTCCAGGTGTTTTTCAATATGATCAATCTGCCTGACCAACCAACGGAGTGGTCAGGACTGACCGTCGATATCGTTGCGCCACATGAAATTGGGTCAAAATTTGACCTCACGCTCTACGCTACCGATGGGACTGAGGGCATCCAGCTTGATTTGCTCTATAATACTGATCTTTTTGATCAGGCGCGGGCGGGTGAAATGCTGCGTCAGTTTGTCCATCTGGCCGCACAGGTTCTGGATGTTGAGGAACCGATTGCACACTTCACGCTGGATACCGCTACGGCGCAAGCCATTTTGCCGGACCCAACCGCACCTTTTTCTGAGCAGTGGGTAGGCAGTGTACACAGTCTCTTTGCGCAACAAGCTAGGTATACTCCCTACAGATTGGCTGTTGTAGACACGACAGAAAGCATCACCTATCAGGAACTCGATGCCTTGAGCAATCGCCTGGCCCAGTACCTCCGGGCATCCGGCATCACCCAAGGAGACAGGGTCGCAATTTATGGTCATCGCAGTGCCGCGCTCGTCTACGCGGTGTTGGGGATTCTCAAAGCAGGGGCCGTCTTTATCATCCTGGACCCGGCGTATCCGGCGCAACGACTGATCGATTACCTCTCCATGGGAAACATACGCGGCTGGCTACCCATCAAGGCAGCCGGAACAGTACCCAGTGAATTGGAAGCGTTCCTGGCTGCCTCATCATATTGTTGTCAGCTCGAACTTCCCTCGACCTCAATTGAGTTGTCGTACACGCTGACCTCCTGCTCACCGATTGATCCGGGTGTGATCGTCGGCCCGGACGAACTCGCTTGCGTTGCTTTTACGTCTGGCTCAACCGGAAAACCCAAGGGCATTCTCCAGAGGCATGGGTCGTTATCACATTTCCTGCCCTGGCAACAACAGTACTTTGACCTGCGTGAAACAGATCGGTATAGCATGCTTGCAGGGCTGGCACACGATCCTTTACAACGAGAAATCTTTACGTCCTTATGCCTAGGGGGAGGAACGCTTTATATCCCTGATCCTGATGCCATGGGAAATCCAGGTTGGCTGGCCCAATGGATGGATCGCCAGGACATCACAGTTGCGCACCTGACACCGGCCATGTTGCAACTGCTGACTCAGAGTGTCCCAGGGGCGACTGCCTCCGACGTTACTATTCCCTCTCTCCGTCGCGCCTTTACCATCGGAGATGTCCTCACACAGCGAGATGTAGCCAGGCTGTATACACTGGCTCCTCTGGTTACATGTGTCAATTCGTATGGTTCGACGGAGACACAACGTGCACTCGCCTATTTTGTCGTTCCCCACACAGCGAGCAGCACTTCTCCTCACGATTCAGCCCCTAGGAGAAGCAAAGAAATTATTCCTTTGGGGCAGGGCTTGTATGATGTGCAACTCCTTGTGCTCACGAGCGCACAGAAGTTAGCCGGTATTGGTGAACTAGGAGACATCTACATCCGTAGCCCTTACCTAGCGCAAGGCTATTTGGATGACGAACCACTGACCAGAAAAACCTTTATCAGCAATCCACTGACAGGCAAAAGCAGTGACCGTTTATGCAGGACTGGCGATCTTGGCCGCTATCGGTTGGATGGCAATGTGGAATATGCCGGACGCAGTGACCAGCAGGTGAAGCTGCGTGGCTTCCGTATCGAACTATCCGAGATTGAGTCAGTTTTAGGGCATCATCCAGCTGTCAAGGAAGCGGTTGTGATTGTTCGTGAGGATACTCCGACGAACAAACGCTTGGTCGCCTATATCGTGGCTGTGCAAGCGCAATCGTTCGTTGCGATGAACACAGAACTGTACACGTTTTTGGCAGCGCAACTTCCGGCGTATATGATACCCAGCGTTTTTGTCGCATTAGAGACCTTGCCACTGACCCCCAATCGTAAGGTGGACCGCCGCGCCTTGCCTGTTCCAGAGGAGAGAGAGTTGCAGCGGGAGCATGGATACGAGACCCCACGTACACCCGTGGAGGAGGTGCTGGTACAGATTTGGAGTCAGGTGCTACGGGTGAAGCAAGTCGGTATTCGTGACAATTTCTTTGTCCTGGGTGGACACTCCCTGCTAGCCACCCAGGTGATCTCACGCGTGTGTCAGACCTTCCAAATGAACATTCCCCTGCGTGTGCTGTTTGAGGCACCTACGGTGGCTGGTCTGGCTGAAACGTTGCTCACATCTGAGATAGTTCCCGGTAGAATCGCCGCACTTGCCAAGCATCGTCAGAACATTGAGCGTCTGTCTCCTACCCAGATAATCCATCCTCGCAACATGCTAGAGCACCCGCCGCTCTCCTTTGCCCAAGAGCGTGCGTGGTTTCTGGACCAACTACAGCCAGGTCTGGCGGTCTATACTATTCCGGTAGCCTTCCGCCTGCGTGGCCCGATGAATCTGCCCGCCCTAGAACAGAGCGTGCACGAGATCGTACATCGTCACGAAGCGCTCCGCACCACCTTTGCCATGCACGATGGACATCTTGTGCAGATCATTGTCCCTGAACTCCAAGTAGCGTTGCGAGTGAGCGATCTCCGGCATCTTGCCCCCGCTGAGCGTGAAACCGAAGCGACCCGCTTGCTCGAAGAGGAAGCCAAACAGCCTTTTGACCTAAGTAAAGGCGAAGGAGGCTCACTCCTCCGCACCGCGCTCGTGCGCGTCAATGCCGAAGAGTACGTGTTCTGTTTGGTGGTGCATCACAGTATCTCCGATGCCTGGTCGCTGAGCATTTTCTATGACGAACTCACCGCGCTGTATCATGCCTTCGTGGCCGGTCAGCCCTCGCCGTTACCAGAGGTCGATCTTCACGCTGCTGATGTTGCCGTTTGGCAACGCCAGTGGCTGCAAGGTGCGGTGCTGGAAGAACAGTTGAACTACTGGCGTGAGCACCTTCGTGGGACACCAGCTCTCCTGAACCTACCCACTGATCGACCTCGCCCAGCGATGCAGAGTTTCCGTGGTGCCATGACCTCCACCTGGACCTTGCCGCCGTCCCTTACCAAAGCGTTACGTGATCTGAGTCAGCACGAGGGCACGACCCTGTTTATGATCTTGCTGGCTGCCTTCCAAGTGCTACTCTTGCACTCTAGCGGGCAGGAGGATTTTGTGGTGGGAACGCCGATTGCCAACCGTAACCGGATCGAACTAGAGGGGGTGATGGGGTACTTACTCAATACATTGGCTTTACGCTGTCAACTGGGAGGCAATCCGCGTTTCTGCGACGTGCTCAAGCAGGTGCGCGAAGTGGCGCTGGGAGCGTACGCTCATCAAGATGTGCCCTTCGAGAAAGTGGTGGAGGCCCTGCAGCCAGAACGCGCCTTGAGTCATAGTCCTCTCTTCCAAGTGATGTTTGTTTTGCAGAACCCCGTAGAGGGTTTGCATCTCACTAATCTGTCGATAACGCAGGTGGAAACCTGGAATAAGGTTGCCAAATGTGATCTGACACTCGTTGTCGGAGGGAAAGAGAATAACCTAGAGATCGTTGTTGAGTACAATACAGACCTGTTTGACGCAGACACGCTAGAGCGACTACTGGGGCACTATCAGCAAGTACTTGCCAGCATCGTTGCTGAGCCAACCCAGAGAATTGCTACGCTCCCGATCCTTACTCCTGCGCAGCGTGAGCACATCCTGGTGGAGTGGAATCAGACAGTTGTCATCTATCCTGAGAACCTCTGCATTCATGCGTTGTTTGAGGAACAAGCCAAGCGCACCCCAGAGGCCGTAGCGGTTGTCTTTGAGGAGCAGCAGATCACCTATCAAGAACTGGATCAGCGAGCCAATCAACTCGCTCAGCACCTGCACCACCTGGGGGTAGGACCAGAGGTGCTGGTGGGTCTCTGCCTGGAACGTTCCATCGAGATGGTGGTGGGGTTGTTCGCAATCCTCAAGGCGGGAGGAGCGTATGTGCCCCTCGATCCCAGCTATCCACCAGAACGCTTGGCCTTTATGCTGCACGATGCACAGGTAGCGGTGCTGGTGACACAGCAGCACTTACACCAAAAACTGTTTGAGCAGAAAACACACGTCGTCTATCTGGACAGCGCATGGGAGGTCATTAGCCAGCAACCAGTAGAGAAACTGCCGATTCATGTGTGTGGAGAAAACCTCGCTTATGTCATCTACACCTCAGGCTCGACGGGCCAACCCAAAGGCGTCCAAATTACGCATCAGGCGGTAGGTAACTTTCTGTCCTCTATGCTCCAGTGCCCTGGGTTGAGCGAGCAGGATACGTTACTCGCAGTTACGAGCCTATCCTTTGATATCGCTGGGCTAGAATTGTTTCTGCCGTTGATTGCCAGCGCACGCCTCGTCGTCGCAGGACGTGATATGGCAAGAGATGGTCAACATCTGGGAGAATATCTGATGCGATGTGGGGCTACCTGTATGCAGGCGACGCCAGCCACTTGGCGGTTGCTCTTGGAAGCTGCATGGCCGGGACAAGCAAACTTGAAAATGCTCTGTGGTGGTGAGGCACTACCTCCTGACCTCGCGGCACAGTTGCGGGCGAAGGGGGGATCACTGTGGAACATGTACGGCCCAACAGAAACCACCATCTGGTCGGCAATCGAACCGCTTGAGGTTGTAGTTGGGCCTGTACTGCTTGGCCGTCCCATTGCCAATACGCAGATCTATCTGCTCAATGCGTATTTTGAGCCTGTGCCAATAGGCGTGCCAGGAGATCTCTATATTGGTGGAAATGGCCTCAGCCGTGGCTACCTCCAGCGGCCAGCGTTGACGGCGGAGCGCTTCGTGCCAAATCCGTTCAGTCGGCAGCCAGGAGCGCGGTTGTATCGAACCGGCGACCTAGCCCGCTATCGGTCAGATGGAGCGCTTGAGTATCTGGGGCGACTCGATCACCAAGTCAAGCTGCGCGGGTTCCGCATCGAATTGGGCGAGATTGAAGCGGCGCTGGTCACCCATCCAAGTGTTCGCGAGAGTGTCGTGATCGTCCGTGAGGATATCCCAGCAGAGCAGCGCTTAGTTGCCTATGTGGTGCCGCAAGATGAACAAGCAGACCAAGAGGCTGCGACGAGCAATGACAAGCTGACACCGATCAGCACGCAGTTGAGGCATTTCTTACAAACAAAGCTGCCTGACTATATGCTCCCCTCAGCGTTTGTTGTACTGGAAGCCTTGCCCTTGACACCCAATGGCAAGCTTGACCGCCAAGCATTGCCTGCCCCAGAGGAGGGAGCATCGCAACCGGAGAATACCTACGAGGCTCCACGCACGCCTGTGGAGGAGGTGCTGGCACAGATCTGGGCACAAGTGTTGCACAAAGAGCAGGTAGGTATTCGCGACAACTTCTTTGCCCTAGGTGGGCACTCCCTGCTGGCTACCCAGGTCATCTCGCGCCTGCGCCAGACCTTCCAGATGGACATTCCCCTTCATGCTCTGTTTGAAGCTCCTACCGTAGCTGGTCTGGTTGAAACGCTGCTTGCATCGGAGAAGGTTCCTGGTAGAATTACCGCGCTTGCCAAACATCGGAAGAACATTGAGGGTATGTCAGCCGACGAAAGACAGGCGCTCTTGCAAAAAACGAAAAAGACGAAAGGATAAGCGACGCATGGATACGTTAAATAATGGGTACAATGAGGTACTCCAGGATGACGAGGATGCTCTGCTAGCACTGCTGCTAGCAGAGGATGGATTCGATCTGTCTCCCGCTCGGATAATCCATCCTCGCAACATGCCAGAGCACCCGCCGCTCTCCTTCGCCCAAGAGCGTGCCTGGTTTCTAGACCAACTGATGCCGGGGATCGCTGCCTACAATATTTTGACAGCCTTCCACTTGTGTGGCCCGCTCAATTTGAAGGCAATGGAACACAGCCTGAACGAAGTGGTGCGCCGCCATGAAGTGTTACGCACGACGTTTGCCATGGTGGATGGACAACCAGTGCAGATCATTGCCCCCGCCAGTCAAGTTCGCTTGTCGGTGATAGACCTGGGCACATGGTCAACAGATCAGCGCAAAGCAGAAGTTTCCCGTGTACTCAAGCGGGAAGAGGAACTAGCTTTTGATTTGAGGCGAGGCGAGGCAGGTTCGCTGTTACGCGCAACCGTCGTACGCTTAACGGCAGAAGAGCACGCGCTGATTGTGGTTATGCATCACAGTATCTCCGATGGCTGGTCACTGGGCATTTTCTATCGCGAACTCACCGCGTTTTATAACGCCTGTGTGGCTGGTCAGCCCTCGCCATTACCAGAGGTAGACCTCCAATATGCCGATTTTGCACTCTGGCAACGCCAGTGGCTGCAAGGTGCGGTGCTAGAAGAACAGTTGAGCTACTGGCGTGAGCAACTCAGCGAGGCTCCGGTGTTGCTGAACCTGCCTACAGACCGACCTCGACCAGCCATACAGACGTTTAACGGGGCAATCTACCATGCCACACTCCCGGTTGAGTTACTGATAGCGCTCAAAGCTTTCAGTCAGCGCGAAGGGGTGACGCTATTTATGGTCTTGCTCACAGCCTTTCAAACGTTCCTCTCCAAATATGCTGAACAAGACGATATCAGTGTGGGCACGTATATTGCTGGTCGTAACCAGGCAGAAACCGAGAACCTGATTGGCTTCTTTATCAACAATCTCGTGTTGCGCACAAACTTGTCTGGCAATCCCCGTTTTCGAGACGTGCTCCAGCGTGTAAGTCAGGTGACACTAGGAGCCTATGCTCACCAGGACTTGCCATTTGAACGCCTCATTCAAGAACTCCATCTTGAGCGCAATATAAGCCACACACCACTTTTTCAGGTGATGTTAATTTTGCAAAATGTGCCTGATGTGCATCTTGACCTCTCTGACCTCACGGTGCAAACGCTCGATAGAGATGGGCATAGTCATCGATCAAACTTCGACCTTTCTCTTTGGATGGGAGAAGATACAGATGGTTTCAGTACTGTCATGCAGTACAACACCGATCTGTTCGATGCAGAGACGATCCAGCGCATGTTCCAGCACTTCCAGACGTTATTACAAAGCATTGTAGCAGACCCTACGCGGCGTCTATCAGACCTCTCTCTGTTAACTACAACTGAGCAACAACACCTTCTCACTGAATGGCATACGACTGTGGGAGAGAGCACAACGCCTGTGTGTCTCCATCAACTCTTTGAAGCGCAAGTGTTGTGCACGCCCAGTGCTATGGCTGTGGTTGGTGAAGGCGAATGCTTGACCTACGCCGAGTTACATTGCCGGGCCAATCAACTGGCGCGTCATTTGCAAAAGCGTGGCGTGGGGCCAGAGGTGCGTGTGGGTATCTGCGTCGAACGTTCGGTCATGATGATCGTTGGGCTACTGGCAATCCTGAAAGCAGGCGGAGCCTACGTTCCTTTGGACCCAGCATACCCAAAAGAGCATATAACGCTGCTCTTAGAAGATGCCCAGGTAGCGCTGCTCTTGACCCAGCAAGCCTTACTTCATCGTCTACCTGCTATGTATAGTACTACTGTTATCGCTTTAGATTCGGAATGGCCTACTATCGCGCAGGAAAGTGAACATAATCTATCATTGAGAGCAACCCCTGAAAATGCTGCCTATATTATGTATACCTCTGGCTCAACCGGCAAACCGAAAGGTGTGGTGATTCGCCACCAATCGGTAGCTGACTTCGTTGCTCAAGCGTCTCAAGCGTATAACATCACGTCTGACGACCACATCCTGCAATTTGCCTCAGTCAACTTTGATATTAGCGTCGAAGAGATTTTTTCATGTCTGGCTGGTGGAGCTACGCTCTTCCTACGCACACCCGCAATGTTGGGAAGCCTACCGCTCTTTCTGGATCAATGTCAGGCATGGGAGATCACCGTCCTCGATCTGCCAACGGCGTACTGGCATGAACTGGTCATCGGTCTCGCTGAGGATGACTTGCAACTTCCGCTATCGCTGCGTATGGTCATTATTGGTGGTGAACGAGCACTGCCCGAACGACTGGCAACGTGGCAACAACAGCAGACGCAGCATATTCAGCTTATCAATACGTATGGTCCTACAGAAACGACAGTAGTTGCAACACGCTGGCTGCTTGCAAGTACAGATGGCACGGCACCACTCTATGAAGTACCTATTGGGCGGGCCATTCCAGATGTACAGATATACATCCTGGATCGTTATCTACAACCTGTGCCTATTGGTGTGCCGGGAGAACTGTACATTGGCGGCTTGCGATTGGCCCGTGGCTATCATCGCCGCCCTGATCTGACTGCAGAACGCTTCATCCCTAACCCCTTTGGAGATGTTCGCACCGACCAGGTTCAGTCGGGGAGCAGGTTGTACCGGACGGGAGATATGGCACGCTACCTAGCGGATGGCACCATTGAATATGTTGGGCGGACGGATTATCAGGTCAAGATACGAGGCTATCGCGTTGAATTGGGGGAAATCGAGAGTATGTTGCGTACTCATCCCGCTGTCCATGACGCGGTTGTGCTTGCGCGAGAAGATACACCGGGCAACAAGCGCCTGATAGCTTATGTGGTCCACGATACGAACTACCAGAAAAACAAGCATGTACAAACAGAGGTATCAACTGAACATGTCTCCCAATGGCAAACGGTCTTCGAGACAGGCTATCTTGAAGCCGCTCAGACAGAAGATCAGACATTTAATACTATCACCTGGAATAGCAGTTATACTGGACAGCCTATCCCAGCAGAGGAGATGCGAGAATGGGTAGATGTAACCATCACCCGCATTCTCGCGTTACAGCCCACGCGGGTCTTGGAGATTGGCTGTGGCACCGGGCTGCTCTTATTCCCTCTCGCTTCCCATTGTACAGACTACTGGGGCATGGACTTCTCACCACAAGTGCTCGATACGCTCCAGCAAGAAGTGACGAAACGAGGGATCAACCATGTTACTCTACTGCAAAGGCCAGCAGATGATTTCACAGGCATAGAAGGCCATACCTTTGACACCGTTATTATCAACTCAGTGGCGCAGTACTTTCCCAATATTGACTATCTTTACCGTGTGCTGAAGCAAGCAGTACAAGTGTTGTCTCCTGGCGGAAGTATCTATATCGGCGATGTGCGGAGCTTGCCGTTATTAGCAACCTTTAAGACAGCAGTAGAAATGCAACGAGCCTCTTCTACCCAATCAACCCATCAATTGATGCAATATGTACAGCAACGTGTAGAGCAAGAGAACGAGTTGGTGATCGATCCAGCATTTTTTTCAGCTTTGCAGACAGACGTACTCTCGATTAGCCAGGTGCAGATCCAACTGAAACGTGGATACTATCACAATGAGATGACCCTGTTCCGCTACGATGTGGTATTGCGCATGGAAAAAGATCAGGCACATCCTACGCTACCTGCTCCCTCCACTTGCCTCGATTGGCAAACAAGCGCTCTAACGCTCGTACGTTTACAGCAAACCCTAGTAGAGCAGCAACCAGAACAGCTTTTTCTCACGAATGTACCGAATGCACGTTTGCTCAACGCCGTACGTGACCAGGAACGGCTGCATCAAGAGGACTGTCCCAGGACCATTGGCGAATTGCGTACAGCGTTCTACGAACCTGACGAGGTGGGCATCGAACCTGAAGATGTGTGGGCATTGGGCGCGAAACTTGGCTATACTGTCGCGATCAGTTGGTCCCAGACGGGTGCCAATGACTGCTACGATGTGCTGATTGGACGCGGCAACGTTGCCCTTCCCGGTCAAACAGGCGAGGAGAGCAGTGCTAGTAGTTCTAGCCACAGCTACGAAACATCCCATCGTGGGTGGGCAGCGTACGCGAATAATCCCTTGCAAGGCAAATTGAGTGCTCAACTTGTCCCTGAACTGCGACACTATTTGCAAGAGAAATTGCCAGAGTACATGGTGCCAGTGGCTTTTGTCGTCCTGGACACGTTCCCATTGACACCTAGTGGCAAGGTGGACCGGAAAGCCTTACCGTTACCTGACCAGGAGCGGCCTGAACTGGCAGTGACCTATGTGGCACCTCATAATCGCGTGGAAGAGATGCTCACCGAAATTTGGGGCAAGGTCTTGCATGTGAAAGAAGTGGGTATCCACGACAATTTCTTTGAACTGGGAGGTGATTCCATTCTCAGCATCCAGCTCATCTCACGTGCCCATAAAGCTGGGATACAATTTACTCCCCAGCAACTTTTCGCGCACCAGACGATTGAGCAACTGCTGACAGTTGCAGACACCACACAGGCTCGCTTGCAGGAACAAGAGATAGTGATGGGTGAGGTTGCTTTAACGCCTGTCCAGCAGCAGTTCTTCGAGCAACACCAGCCAGAGCCACATCTTGCTCATACATCCCGGCTCCTCGAAGTGCGTGAAGCACTCCAGCCTGAACTTGTAGAGCAAGCGGTACGGCATCTCATAGGGCACCACGATGCGTTGCGCCTACGCTTTGTGCAAGCTGAGGATGGCTGGCATCAGCACTATGCAGACAGCAATGCAGATGTACCTTTTCATTATCTTAATCTGTCAGATTTACCAGAATCGGAACAACTCCCTGCTCTGGAAATAGTCACGACGCGTCTACAAGCGAGTTTACATCTTAGCCAGGGACCGCTCTTCCAAGTAGCTTTTTTGAAGCGAGGACCACACCAGCCTGGGTATCTCTGGCTTGTTATACACTATTTGATTGCTGATAACGTATCTGTGCAGATTATACTAGAGGATTTGCAGATACTCTATCAGCAATTGTTACAAGGAGAGGCACTTGTTCTGCCGCCCAAAACGGCCTCATTCCAACAGTGGGCTTCTCAACTGAGCAGTTATGCCCAGTCGGACGCCTTGCAGCGTGAACAGGAGTACTGGTTGGCTGAGACAAGATCCCAGCTTATTCCTTTGCCAGTAGAAGATTCTCCCGCAAACGATGGAGGCATAGTGCATGAGCATCGCCACGAGCAAACAGACGCGGGAGATTCGGCCTACACTATAGAACAGTCACTTTCTACTGAAGAAACTCGGCTCCTGTTAGAGAACGTGCTGCCAGCCTATCATGTCCAGATGCAGGATGTACTCCTAACAGCACTGGTACAGGTTTTGACGGAGTGGACAGGAGCCAGTTCGTGCTTAGTAGATCTGGCAGATGATCTGTGGGTGAATGGATCACATGTCCAATTTGGAGCAGAACGATTTTCGCCCGCAGGAATGACGCAAAGCCTGGACTTTACCCACACGGTTGGTCAGTTTACCAGCATCTTTCCTGTGCTGCTGAGCAACCAAACGGAGAATAAAGCTGGCGAGGCGCTCAAAACCATCAAAGAGCAGGTGCGTCAGGTTCCCAACCGAGGTATCGGCTATGGCGTCCTGCGCTATCTCAGCAAAGATCATGTGGTAACTGAGCGTGTGTGTGCTCTGCCACAGGCACAGGTGTATTTTCGTTATCAGGCTGAACAAAGTACACAAGCACAACCAGGCACAATAATACCTTTCCATCAGGAGCACGCATTTGATCGATTTTCTCTGATCTCGCAGCAGAGACAAAAATACGTGTTAGAGATCAAAGGGAGCCACAGGGAAGGACACGTGTATTTGGAGTGGACGTACAATCAGCACCTCCACTGCAGATCAACAATTGAACAACTAGCCCAACGTATGATGGAGAGGCTACGGGAACTCATCGCTGCTAGTCAATCCCCAGAGGCCGGTGGCTATACACCCTCTGATTTTCCTCTGGCTGGGTTAAGCCAAGCAGAACTTGATGAACTACATGCAGAATTCAATCAACTAATGGAGTACTAAGAAACATGGCAAAGAATACTATTGAGGCGATTTATCCTCTGACACCGTTACAGCAGGGCATGCTTTTCCACACCATCTATGCCCCGCAAGAAGGTACCTATGTGCAACAAGTGGTTTTTACGCTGCATGGAGATCTCTCGGTAGCAGCATTTCAACAAGCTTGGCAGTTCGCAGTTGATCGTCACGCCATTTTCCGCACCGGTTTCATGTGGGAACGCCGTGACAAACCACTGCAAGTCGTGCAACAGCAAGCAACTCTCCCCTGGAAACTGTTTGACTGGCGCACAGATGCACTCGCTGAGCAGCAGAGTAAGGTAGACGCATTGCTACAAACAGATCGGAGACATGGCTTTGATCTAACCCGGCCTCCTCTGATGCGTTTATTCTTGATCCAGATAACAACAGATAGCTATTACTTTATCTGGAGTCGGCATCATATGGTACTTGATGGTTGGTCCTCTCCGTTAGTCTTCCAAGATGTCTTTACGGCATATGATGCGTTCTCTCATGACACACAACCTCGTCTGGAGCGTTGTCGTCCATATGCAGACTACATTGCTTGGCTGCAACAGCAGGATCAAGAGAAGGCAGAAGCATACTGGCGTCAGACGCTCAAGGGCTTTACGACCCCAACGTCGCTGGGAGTGGACCGAGCAGCAGAAAAAACGCCCGATCAAAAATCTACCTTTAGGACACAGCAGATCCAACTCTCGGAGGCAACCACCAGTGCTTTACAGGCGCTTGCTAAGCGTGAGCGGGTCACGCTCAACGTTGTCGTGCAAGCCGCCTATGCCTTGCTACTGAGTCGTTATAGTGGAGAACAAGACGTGATCTTTGGTACCGTCGTCTCTGGTCGTCCGGCTACGCTACCTGGTGTCGAGGAAATGGTTGGGTGCTTCATGAACACCCTGCCCGTACGTGTCCAGGTGGCAGCAGAAGAGACGCTGGGTGCGTGGCTCAAGCGACTTCAGGAGCAACAGGTAGAGTTACGCGAATATGAATACAGTTCTCTGGCCCAGGTGCAAACATGGAGCGAAATTCCTCGTGGACGCGCACTCTTTGAGAGTCTGCTCATTTTTGAAAATTACCCCGGCGGGGAACCATCAGATGAGCAGAGTAGAACATTTACCATGCAATTCACGCATCTTAGTGAGCAGACCAACTATCCTCTCACTGTGATGGTGGTGCCGGCGAGCCAACTCTTCTTACATATCGGCTATTTTAGTGAGCGCTTTGAAGATGCCACAATTGAACGTATGCTTACACATTTGCAAACTATTCTGGCAGGGATGGCCGGGGATGTGCTCCCCAATACCAACGCAACGCGCTCAGTGTCTCCGCATCAGCCATTGCGCCTAGCGGATATCTCACTCATGGCTGAGGATGAACGGCAACAGGTGCTCGTCGAATGGAATACAACCAGCGCAACCTACTCCAGCGATATATGCATTCATACACTCTTTGAAGAGCAGGTGGAGCGGTCCCCAGGTGCAATAGCCGTAGTAGCTGGCGACGAATATCTCACCTATCGCGAGCTGAATAGGCGGTCTAACGCTCTCGCACATCATCTTCGGGAGATGGGTGTAGGGCCGGAAGCACTTGTGTGTATCTGCATGGAGCGTTCGCTTGAACTGCTAATAGGGTTATTGGCTACCTTGAAGGCTGGTGGAGCCTATGTTCCGCTTGATCCAGCCTATCCACCAGATCGCTTGGCCTACATGCTGCAAGATACGCAAGCGGCCCAGCAGGGAGCATCCCAACGGCCAGTGCTCCTGACGCAGCAACGATTACTGGCAAAGCTGCCAGAACTGGAAAAAGAGGGTGGAGTTGCTATCAACATCGTGTGCCTGGATGCATGGATCATGCCGGACTGGGGAGAAGATACAAGTCATATTCTGAACAACCCAAGCAGCGGGGTACAGCCTGACAATTTGGCCTACACCATCTATACATCAGGGACGACTGGACGCCCAAAGGGTGTGCAGGTCTCTCATCGTGCTATTGGCAATCGCCTGCTCTGGAGCCAAACAGCCTATCCTCTGACAAGCGAGGATCGCGTCCTGCAAGTGGCCTCGTTTAGCTTCGACATCGCTTTGTGGGAGCTTCTCGGCCCATTGACGGCAGGTGCCCGCGTCATTCTTGCTCGTCCAGGAGGCCAGCAAGACCCCACCTACCTGCTCTCCTTAATGGCTGAGCAACGCGTCACTGTCGCTCACTTCGTACCCTCTCTACTCCAGGTGCTCGTAGAAGACCCGGCACTGGCTCGCTGTACTGCACTGCGGGGAGTGTTCTGTGGAGGTGAGCAGGTGCCTGCCGACCTGCCTGAGCGCTTCTTTGCGTGTTTACCTGCTGATCTGCATCAGTTCTATGGGCCAACAGAAGCCGCCATCAACCCTACGTTTTGGGTGTGCCAGCGCGGCACAAAGCAACGTCTTTTACCTATTGGGCGACCCATCACCAACGCGCAGATCTATCTACTCGATGCGCAGTTGCAACCTGTACCGATTGGGGTAGAGGGCGAGATTTATATTGGTGGACTCTGCCTAGCACGCGCCTATCTAAACCAGCCGGAATTGACGGCAGAGAGGTTTATTCCTTCTCCATTTGTCCATTTTTCTGAAAAAGAGACGCGATTGTACAAAACAGGTGACATGGCTCGTTATCTCCCTGACGGAAATTTAGAATACCGTGGACGCAGAGACGATCAAGTAAAGATTCGTGGCTTTCGCATTGAACTGGGCGAGATCGAAGCAATTCTACGGAAATATACAAAAATACGTGAAGCAGTGGTAACTGCACAGCAAGGTGCTACTGGCGATCAACGGCTTGTAGCATATCTTGTACCTTCGACACAGGATGATAGCAGGAGTGAAGAATGGAATAAAGAAATACGCACCTATCTGAGTAGCTCCTTGCCTGAGTATATGGTACCATCAGCCGTCGTTCTCTTGGAGGCATTGCCCCTTAGCCCGAATGGGAAGGTAGATCGCCGCGTGCTTCCGGCTCCTGACGCCTCTCATTTTCAGCGCGAAAAGGTGCTTGTGGTGCCGCGAGATAGCCTGGAACTGCAACTCACGCGCATCTTTGAACAAGTATTGCAGGTTCATCCTGTTG
This sequence comes from Ktedonobacteraceae bacterium, assembly GCA_039923935.1. GTDB lineage: Bacteria > Chloroflexota > Ktedonobacteria > Ktedonobacterales > Ktedonobacteraceae > Paraktedonobacter. The sequence goes on from JBDTBU010000154.1 coordinate 23,177, forward strand.
GTGTCACAGATAACTTCTTTGCCTTGGGAGGGCACTCACTGCTGGCGATGCGTCTGATGGCGCAGATTCATAAGCAGTTTGAGCGCAATTTGCCCCTATCTCTGCTGATTGATGGAGGAACCGTCGAACACCTGGCACATACGCTCCGTCAGCAGAACAAGAGCGCAACGCCATCTCCACTTGTGCGCATTCAGCCTGGGGGGACAAAGCGGCCATTGTTTTGTGTGCACGCAGGTGCCGGAAATGTTCTTTGTTATAGGCAACTTGCCCAACACTTGGGATCAGACCAGCCGTTATACGGGCTACAAGCGCTGGGATTGTACGGCGAGTGCGAACCACTGACGAGCGTGGAGGAGATGGCGCGACACTATTCCGCTGCTATCCGTACAGTGCAGCCACAGGGGCCTTATAATCTCTTGGGTTGGTGCTTCGGTGGCATGATTGCCTTTGAGATAGCCCTACAACTGATTAGGCAGGGGCAAGAAGTCGCACTACTCGCCTTGCTGGATACTTTTACCCCTGATTCACACAATCTCGACTTCCTGAAGGATGAGGTGATAGTTGTTCAGGCGTTTATCAGCGAATTTATCCACCCATTTGCCCCTGATGAGCCTATTCTCTCATACGAGGAGCTACAACAATTACAGGCGGAGGAACGATTTGCGTACTTGGTAGAACTTGCCAAGAAAATCCAGTTCATGTCGCCAGATGCCGAACCAATGCATTTGCGTAAGCATTTCGAGGTCTATCAGTTGAATGCGCACTCGGTCCATGGCTATTGGCCGCAAGAAATCTATCCGCAAAGCGTGACGGTGTTCCAGGCCACAGATCATCTCTCTTCGCAGAATGGGAAAGCGTGGGAAAGATATACGGCCAAACCGCCGCAGGTGTATGTGGTCCCAGGCACCCATGAAACACTCATTCAGGAACCACATGTCCACGTTCTCGCTGAGAAATTAACCCAGCAACTTCATCAGATGGAAGAAAATCTTTCGGCACGCCCACATTCCGCAGTGTAAAAAAGATGGTGGTGGATAATTATGAGCTAATAGACTGAAGGGAGACGATCAAAGAAGCGGGCAGGAGAAATGAACATGGTCACGATCACCCTTTTGTATCCCTCCTGCGAAAGTGAGAGGTGGCAGTTGTGGTCCATTGCCACCTGACCTTGTTGGTCATGCTGCAAACTGCCCTCTAATCGATCACACACATGGATTGTCTCAACTTTTGCCGCTGCGGTAATCAGAGAGTAGAGCGCTGGACCACTCTCAAATTCGAGAACGGTTGCATAGGAAGGTGTCTCTCTGTGGCTTTCAGCAAAAAATCTAAGCTAGACTTTATCCATTATCCATTAGCTGGACAGAAAACGCAGGACAGAGTAAGCTTCTCTCAGTGTTTCTACGAATGAAAGAAGAGAGAAATGCAGACTCTGCCCGAAGGGATTATACACGTGTTGCACCTGTTTGAAGAAGTCTTCAGCAAACCCGTCTGGAAATGGGCCAAAGTGCTCCTGATTGGAGCGATTCTGGCCCCAGGAGAACGAACGGTGGCAGCGATCCTGCGCGTCATGGGACTGCAAACCGAGCGGCACTTCCAAAACGATCATCGCGTGCTCAACCGTGCAAAATGGTCGAGCCGAGAACTGAGTCGGATTTTGCTGGTGTTGCTCGTTTCGATGTTTGTGCCAGATAATGCCCCCGGTGGTGATTGGGATCGATGAAACGATTGAGCGTCGCCGTGGCAGCAAAATCGGCGCACGAGGCATCTATCGTGATGCGGTCCGTTCGAGCAAGGAGTTCTTTGTGAAAACCAGTGGCCTGCGTTGGATCTCGATGATGCTGCTGACGCCGATCCCTTGGGCTGGACGGGTGTGGGCCTTGCCTTTTTGACTGTTCTTGCCCCTTCCGAGCGGTATCATGACCAGCGCAAGAAAACACACAAGACGATCACGGACTGGGCAAGGCAGATGATCCGGCAAGTCCACCGCTGGTTGTCGGATCGGGCTTTGGTGATCGTTGGTGATAGAAGCTATGCGGTCGTGGCGTTGTTAGCCAACGTGGTGCGTTTGCCGCTCGTCAACATGGTCACGCGTCTGCGCCTGGATGCAGCACTGTATGATCCAGTGCCAAAGCGGGAAGTGGGCAAGAACAAGAAAGGTCGGCCTGCGGTCAAAGGCCCACGCCAGCCCACCCTGGCCAAACGGCTGGTCGATTCCAACACCGTGTGGGAGGAACGCACCGTTGCCTGGGATGGGAGCATCACCCGAACCGTAGAAATCGCAACGGGCACGGCCTTGTGGTATCATCGGGGCATTCCTCCGGTGCTCATCCGCTGGGTACTGGTTCGTGACTCCGAGGGAACATTCACCTCTCAAGCCATCCTGTGTACCGATCAAAAGGCTGATCCGGCTCAGATCCTGGCATGGTTCGTCATACGTTGGCCAGTGGAAGTCACCACGCGCGGGGTACGTACCCATCTGGGTGTGGAAACGCAGCGCCAATGGTCGGATCTGGCCATTTTGCGCACCACCCCTGCTTTGTTGACTCTGTTGACGAATGACACTGGGAATGGAATGGGAGAATACGAGAATACGAGAATACGAGGGAAAAGGCGGTGAAGAACAGAGCCAGAAGGAGCAAACCATGTCGATGTACCCGCAAGAAATCGGAAACATTCCTGCCGAAACGGTGCGCATAGCGCGTGCCGCGTGCCCCAAGGGGACGCTGGCGATGCGCCTACGAGAGGCGCTGGGAGATCTGTACCAGGATGAGCAGTTTACTGCATTGTACCCAGTGGAAGGACAACCCGCCTACGAGCCGTGGAGGCTAGCGGTGGTCACGGTGTTGCAATACACGGAGAATCTCACGGATCGACAAGCGGCCAATGCGGTACGCAAGCGTATTGATTGGAAATAGAGTCTGGGGTTGGAGATGAGCGATGCAGGATTTGATTCCTCCTTGCTGTCGGCGTTTCGCACACGTCTGGTGGAGCAAAAGGCGGAGACGCTCTTGCTCGATCGGCTTCTGGAGATGTGTAAGCACCATGGCTGGCTCAAAGAAGGAGGCAAACAACGCACGGATTCCACCCATGTGCTGGCACGGGTACGCTCGCTTTCCAATCTGGAATGTGTTGGGGAAACCTTGCGAGCAGCGCTCGATGATCTGGCAACCATTGCCCCCAATTGGCTGGTCAAGCAGATCACAGCCCCGACTGGTTTGAGCGCTACAGCCATCGGGTGGAGAACTATCGCTTGCCGAAAGCGGAAACCCAACGCGTCGCTTTAGCCCAGCACATTGGAGCCGATGGGATGCACGTGCTGGCGGCCCTCTCGCGAGCAGATGCGCCTGCCGAGGGAAAAGAACGGGAAAGTGTGCAGGTGTTACAAAAGGTCTGGCAGCAGTATGACGAGATCGTCGAAGGGAAAGCCAACTGGCGAGCAGGCCCCCAGAAAGAAGACGGAGAAGGAGTGGTTCGTTCGCCTTACGATCCTGAAGCGCAAACGGGCAAAAAGCGAGAAACAACGTGGTTGGGGTACAACGTCCATCTGACGGAAACCTGTGGCCTGCCCGACGAACCACTGTGTCCGCAGTTGATCGTTCAGGTGCAAACCGCTGTGGCTCCTATCCCCGATGCAGAAATGACCGCCACCATTCAAGAAGAGTTAGTGAAAGCAGCACTCAAGCCGGAGGAGTTGATTGTGGATACGATGTGGACGCCGATCTGCTTGTTAGCAGCGGCAAGCTCGGGATCACGTTGGTCGGTCCCACGATGCCTGATAGCAGTTGGCAAGCCAAAGCAGGCAAGGGCTTCGATCTCGCGCACTTCTCCATCGATTGGACCAAACAACAAGCCACCTGTCCGCAAGGGCAGACCAACTCTCGTTTGAGCCAGGCAGGAGAGCGCATGGAGATTGTTTTTGCCACCGAGACCTGTGCTGCGTGTCCGGTACGCCAGGAGTGTACCCGCTCCCAGACGACCGGTCGTGTCCTGCATCTACGTCCACAAGCGGCTCATGAAGCCTTACAGGTGCAACGACAGATGGCACAGACGCCGGAGTTTCGCCAGCAGTATGCTCTGCGTTCAGGCATTGAAGGGACCATTTCCCAGGCTGTGCGGGGAATGGGGATACGACGATCCCGCTACGATGGACTGGCCAGAACCCATGTGCAACACGTCTTGACCGCTGTGGCCATCAATCTGGTACGCATTGATGCCGTTCTCACGCATCACCCTCGCGGCAAAACACGTCGCTCTCCTTTTGCCCAGTTAGCATCTACCCTTGCTGTACCTGATCGGATCAGGGCCTAAGACCTTTACGATTCTCAGTGTCATTCGTCAACAGAGTCTTGTAAGGGGGAAGCGTCCTCTGTCATGCCCAGTGGGAAGTTGACCTGGATCGTCGTGCCACCGGAAGCCCCTTGTGTGATGGTACACCCACCTCCCAGTTCGCTCGCTCGCTCCTGCATCGCCAGCAGTCCCACCCCGATGTGGTGCCCAAGCGCGATGCCCGTCCCATCGTCGGTAATCTGCAAGGTCAAGACGCGGTCCCGCAGGCCCAGACAAAGCAGACAGTGCTTGGCTTGGGCGTGGCGGACGATATTGGTCAACGCCTCCTGGGCGATACGATAGGCAGCCACCTCGACGGCTGCAGGGAGTGGAGGGAGGCAGGAGGGGGCCTCGATGAGGATTTGGAGTCCCTGGTGCTGAGAGGAGGCTGCCTGCTCGCGCAGGGCCGAGAGCAAACCCAGTTCATCGAGGGCCGGCGGGCGCAGGTCATAGACCAGG
>JBDTBU010000155.1:0-6888 GCA_039923935.1 Ktedonobacteraceae bacterium
ACGTGCAGAGCGCAACACCAGAGGGTACTCTACCAGTGACGCTGAATGGCGCACGCCTGCATGGTGGCCGCGTCACGATCTCCGGGTGCAAGAGTTCGCAGTATCTCAGCGCCCTGCTTTTCCTGGGACCACTATTGGCTGAGGGTTTGGAGATCGAGGTGGTTGATGGTCTGGTCTCTTCCTCATTTGTCGATCTGAGCATTCAGCTTCTCGCTACTGCGGGCATCACTATCCACACGCTTGAGCGTCATCGACGCTATAGCATCCCTGGCGGGCAGCACTATCGTGCTGGTGTCTATACCATTCCCGGCGACTATCCTTCGGCGGCAGCTCTGTTGGGTGCTGTAGCGGTGGCTGGCGGAGAGATTACGATTTGCAATTTGGCCGAAGATGATCCTGATGGTGCGGCTGTACTCGATGCTTTCGTGGCTATGGGTGTGGAGATTACGCGGCATGGGCACGAGATTACTGCGCGTGTTGTAGAACCGTTGCGCGGCATCAATTTGGATGGTGATCGTATGACCGACAGCGTACCAGTGATCGCAGCGGCAGCCTGCTTTGCACGTACGCCCAGCCGCATCTACAATGTCGCCAACCTGCACCTGAAAGAGAGTGACCGCATCCAAGATTTAGCTGACGAACTGAACAAGCTCGGCTGCTGCGTCACACCCTTGCCCGATGCCATCGAGATCCAGCCAGTTGAGCCGGGTGGTATTCATGGCGGCGTGACCGTCGAGGCCCACGCCGATCATCGCCTGATCCAGGCGCTCGCCATTGCTAGCCTGGGCAGCGTGCAGCCGGTCACGATCCAGCACGCTCAGCATATTGCCAAGAGTTACCCGCACTTTTTTGCGGATTTGACAGGGTTGGGAGCGCGGAGTACTCTGGTCTAAGCTTTATTTTGCGTACACATTTTGCTTGACATAATGTGTACGCAAGTTCGCTGATAATCTCAGCAATTACCTCATTGATAATCTCAAAAAGCGTTTGGTAGAGGAAAGTGGTTACACCAATTCTCTCTCAAAACGTGCTGGATTCCAGATTTCTTCACAAATTTGCCGGTAGAGTTCTTGCCGCATATCAAGGTCGTTTTTGGTAAAGGTAGAATGCGGTCTGAAAGGCAAGCCGCTTTTGTTCTGGTACGTTCGGAAAGATGGATTCATTTGATAGCACTGTTCATCAAGCGTTTTGGCTAGCAGATTTTGCCCATAATAGTGACTTAACTTTTCGTGATAAGGTTTCGCCCCAAAACTTTGGTTGAAACCTCGAGGGACGAGAAGCAGCCCACCCAGGCGGTTACGATATTCATCGAATTCCTCTTTTGTTGTAAATTCATCTGTATGCTGCTCATATTTATTGGACCAGATATGTTCAATCTCAAAGGGTTTTTTAATAGTTCGTGATGTATAGGTGACAAAACTTGACTCGATCCCACTCTGCTCCTCAATATGCTGTGTCATCCTGGCGAGAATATGTCGAATATACCGTTGGCTCCACAAATTTAAATGAAATCGTGCGATACCGTGAAACGTCTCATCCATGGTGGCAACTTTGTTTTTCAGTACCTCTGCGAGCGAGGCCACATCCAGTTCTCTGATCTCTTTCATCAGATTAAACATAGTATAGACGATAGAAGAATAATCTAATGTACGGAAATTGACAGCGCGGCGCACTATGAAAATATCGAGATAACCAGCTACAAGGCGGATTTTACGATTAGCTGTGTCCAGATCGTCTCCGGCTTGCAAGGGAGCGAGCATAAGAGGATATTGCAGAGTAAAATTGTTATGAGCATTGTAGAAAATGTACTCTAATCCAGGTATAAGCTCTTGTGATGCCTGGCGAATACGAATGTAGTGTTCGGAAAAATAGCCAAATTGTTTCAGTACGAAATCGCTAAAGTCCATACTGCTCTTGAGTCCAATACGTTTGTTTTCATCATTGACCCATTTATGAAATGGATTGCCGATAATGTCGAAATCTTTGGGAGTGGCCCCTTTTTTACGCTCACGAATCGAATCAGCATATTTCGCTCGTAGCCAGGCTTTAAAGAAATTGGCATCCTCTTCTTTACCCAATGTAGCCAATTCTAGCAGGCGGTTTTTCCAGAGATCAGTTGCTTTATTTCTATCACCACTATCGAGAATATTGGCGAGAAGATAGCCTTTGAGCATGTCTGTAGGGCTTAGACTCAAACCACGGTTATTCATGGTCTCGAAAATGTTATAGGCTTCATCATCAGAATAGGTGGTGATTTCAACGAAATCGACATTACCTTTCAGCCAATCCATAAAATAGGGGAGTACAGTTCCTTTGAGTGTTTCTGGAAAAATATCCGTAATATCATCATAGCGTGCAAGAAGGTTATGGACTGACTCTGAGGCTCCATTGGCGCTCATCGTTTGGCCGCTGTAAATAGCCTCAAGGCATTCGGCCCGTTCATCAATATCGAGGTTAAATGATTTCGTATCGAATTTTTCTGAAAAAATGAGATTACTCACATCTACTTTTTTGGGGGCATCACGTTGCAAGTTATGCAGATAAATCAGCAAAAGAGTGAGAGATGTGAGTCGTTGTTGACCATCAATAATGTATTTTCTGCCATCGCGAGTACTCACAATGATCGATCCTAGAAAATAATGTCTGTATTGCTCTACTTTACTGCGTGGATGTCCCTCCTCATAACTGTCAATGAATTTTGCTTCCAGATCTTCAAGAAGCTCCGTGATTTGCTGCTTTTCCCATTTGTATTCTCTTTGATAATAGTCGATAGTGTATTTTTTATTGCTTAGCAGATCGTCGATAGATTTAGCGTGAGCATCAATCTTATGGATATCCATATTTTATTTCCCCCTTATAGCTCTGTATGCAACATTAGGCATAGCTCAAATGAATGTGTCAGTAACATACACTATCAGCTAAAATGGAAGCTGTACATGTATATGTAGATAACTAGCCAAAAAGTACTTTGTGGTTTACTCGCATGGTTCATTTGGTGCTCAAATCAATGTGGCAATTAAACGGTAGAGAAATCACTAGAACGCCTATGGGAAGGCTGTGTATAAGATAAGTATGGCTTGCCATGAAATTGTCACATTGATTTGAGGTATGTTTTACATGTAATCCTGGCTCAGTTGGTATCCTCCCAACTCACCAAAACATCCAACGCCTCAATCCCCGCTGTTCCAATCAGCAGTGGGTTAATCTCAAGCGCGTTGAGTTGCGGGCCGAGTGAACGGGCGAGCCGACTGATGCGATAGATCACCTCACTGAGCGCGTGCAGATCAACTGGCGTACGTCCGCGACCTCCACGCAGCATGGTCACGCCGCGTAATTCACCGAGCATGGTTTCGATCTCGGCGCGTTGGACTGGTAGCACGCGTAACGCCGTATCCTTGAGAGCCTCGGTCCAGATGCCGCCAAGTCCCAGCGTGAGCACAAGACCCCAGAGCGGATCGCGTACAATGCCCACCAGTAGCTCGATGCCAGCAGCACGCATTGGGCTGACTAACACACCCTCAATCTCATCTGTAGGTTGGTGCGTGCGTATCCGTTCCAGCATCGTGGTGAAGCCAGTGTGTACAGCTTCCTCGCTCGCCAGATTGAGCGCCACGCCTCCCACATCGCTTTTGTGCAGCAGTGTGGGCGATTGGATCTTGAGTGCGACAGGCAAGCCAAGTTGGCGTGCGGCCTGTGCAGCCTCTTCCGCAGAGGCAGCCAGGACGCCGGGCACGATGGGAATGCCCGCACTTTCCAGCAGCGTGCGTGCTCGCGCCTCGGACCAGTTACCCGTACGCGGAAAATCGCTCGACACTGGTGATAATGGCTCTTCTGGTACGGTACTTGATGGTGTAGAGATCAACTTGGACCACCAGAGCAGCTTGCCGAGTGCACTCATACCATGTTCTATGCCAGCGACAATGTGCAACCCCGTGCGCTCCACCATCGCACGACCAGACGGCGGGAGGTCTAGGCTTGTAGTATACATGAGCACAACTGGACGAGATGCAGCATGGATGAGAGCAGCACGGCGCTCATATTGTTCATAGGCCGCAGCCAGTGCTATTGCGGTTGGCTCCCGTGATGTATCGAGACTCACCAGTTCCATGACAAAATCGATGTTGGGATCGTTGAGCACGACTTCGAGTGAGCGCCGTTGGATAGTGACATCCACGACCACATAGCCTGTGACATCGAGCGGATTGTGAGCGGTTGCAAATGGTGGGAGGATTTCTCGCAGACTCGCCACCGTTTCTGGTGCGAAATCTGGTAGGATAATCCCGTGCTCTTGCGCGGCATCTGAGATAATATCGCAGGCACCGCCAGAAGGCGTAACGACGCCCACGCGGGGACCAGGCAACATACCTGTATAGGCCGCGAGACCAGTCGTAATAATGAGATCTTCAAGTGAAGCGACACGTATGATACCCATTTGACGAAGTGCGGCATCGTTGATTGCATTGTCGCCAACGAGCGAGCCAGTGTGTGCCATCGCTACACGCGAGCTTAATTCACTGCTGCCAATCTTGATCGCCACGATGGGCTTATGGTATGCGCGAGCCTTCTCAGCCACGCGGCGTAACTCTTCCGGATGACGGATGCTCTCCAGGAAGAGCGCAATGGCGTGCGTATTCTCGTCTTCAAGCAGATAGTCCACCACGTCCGTCACCGAGATGATGCTCTCGTTGCCCATCGAGACCAGCAAACTTACCCCAATCGCGTGAGCTTGCGCGAAAGCCAGCACTGCACTGGCGAGCGCTCCGCTTTGCAGTACCACACCAACCGGGCCGGAGATCGTTGGTCGCGCTACAGGCAGGCCATAGGGGATAATCTGGTTCGTGATGTTGATGAAGCCGTTGCCGTTTGGACCAAGCAGGACGAGGCCATGTGCCTGTGCGAACGTGACAAGCTCATGTTCAATCCGTGCACCCTCCGCGCCCATCTCGCTAAAGCCAGCAGTGAGCACGACAAAGTTCCGAATGCCCATCTCAGCGGCCTCGGCCACAATCGCGAGTACCCGCTGCGTCGAAACCATGATGAAGGCCAGATCGACTAGCTCAGGCAGATCGCGCAGCGATTTCAGTGCGCGTTGCCCATGCACAATCTCGCGGTTTGGATTGACCAGATAAATTGGGCCAGCAAACTCGAAATTCTTCAGATTTTCATAGGTGTAGATTGACCAGCGAGAGTTGTCAGTCGCGCCGACCAGGACGATGCTACGAGGCTGGAAGAAACTATGTAACTGTTCCGTGGATATGTGCTGCGTTTCAGTCATGCTTCAATACCTTCCATATCCCTCTGTACGAGTTCTACCTGCTATTCAACCAACCGAAAATACGGCAATGTGATGTCTTCAGAGATAGACACGAATGTGACCTGCACGGGCACGCCGATGGCCACGCGCTCGCGAGGTGCGTCGATGATACGCGTCATCATGCGTGCGCCTTCTGCTAGCTCGACAATCGCGATCACATAGGGAATATCTTGAGCGAACGAGCCGAACCCCTGGTGCGCGACGGTGTACGAATAAATCGTGCCCTTGCCTGTTGCCACGATCCATGAGAGTTTGTTCTCGTGGCAGTACGGGCAGAGTGCGCGTGGATAGAACACGGCTCGTGCACAAGAATCGCAGCGTTGAATGCGCAATTCGCCTTGCGCGATGCCATCCCAGTAAGGCTGCGAGTCGCTGTCGCTGGCAATGCTAAATGACGGAAGTTGTGTGGACATATATCTCAGTCCTTTCCTAAAATAACGGTAGAAGATGCTGAGAGCACGCCACCTGTGCCATGTGCGATAGCCGTGCGTGCGCCTGCTACCTGTCTGGCCCCACACTCGCCACGCAATTGCCGTGTGGCCTCGATGAGTAGGAAAATACCGTACATGCCCGGATGGCAGTAGGAGAGTCCTCCACCGTTGGTATTCATTGGAAATGGTCCGCCCGGTGCTGTGCGTTGTCCACTGACAAAGGCACCGCCCTCGCCGCGTGCACAGAAGCCAAGCGCCTCCAGGGTGAGGATAACCGTGATGGTAAACGAGTCGTAGATCTCAACGACATCGATTTCTGCGGGTGTCAGGCCCGCCATCGCGAAAGCTGCTCGGCCAGACTCAACGGCTGCTGTGTGTGTGGCAAGGTCGGGCATATTTGCGATGCCGCCGTGTGTGTGCGATTCGCCGTGTCCAAGCACCCAGACCGGAGCTTTGCGCATCTGCTTGGCCCGTTCAGCAGAGGCCACAACGACAGCGCCCCCGCCGTCGGTAACGAGACAACAATCCAGCAGGTGTAGCGGCTCAGCGATCCAGCGTGAGTTCAGCACATCCGCAATGGTGATCGGTTCACGTTTCGAGGCTTTTTCGTTGAGCATAGCCCATTTGCGTGTGGCTACTGCGACCTCTGCCAGTTGCTCGCTCGTCGTGCCATACTCGAACATGTGGCGCATGGCTGCGAGCGCGTAAGATCCCACTGGGTTCGGCAGTCCGAATGGACCGTCAAACTGCTCACTGAACCTGAACACCGTATTGACGCGGCCCCTGGAGCGGTCAGAACGCTGGGTACTGCCGTAGGTAATCAGGGCTACCTCGAAGAGTCCGGCCTGGATGCCTGCTACCGCGTGCCCAACATGCGCCTCAAAGGAAGTTCCGCCAATGTTCGTGCCGTCGGTATATTTAGGTCGAATGCCCAGGTATTCTGCGAGCAACAAGTTTGGCGACCAGGCCCAGTTGCCTGCGCAGAAAAGCGCGTCCACGTCGCCAAAACCCAGGCCAGCATCCTCAAGTGCCGCTCTGGCCGCCTGCTCTTGCAGTTGCAGAACTGTCTTGTCGGGCGTGCGACCAAGATCGGACTCGGCCACTCCTACAATAGCCGCTTTAGAAAATACACTCATCAAGCCT
>JBDTBU010000156.1:0-25594 GCA_039923935.1 Ktedonobacteraceae bacterium
CGCTGAAGAGACCAGCGAACAACAGACACGCTATGTGGTGCGCTTACCCGCCTTTGAAGGCCCGCTTGACCTGCTGCTCCACCTGATCGAGAAGCGCCAAATGGAGATCACGACTATCTCTTTGTTGGCGGTAACTGACCAGTATATCGCGTATTTACGCCAGTGGCAGGACCATCCCGAAGCGATGCCTCTAGCCAATATGGCTGCCTTTATCACCATCGCCACGCGCCTGCTCTTTATCAAATCACAGAGTCTGTTGCCACACACCACCAAGGAAGACATGACTTCCGAGATGGAGAGTGCAGCGGCTATGGCTGAGGAGTTGCGCACCCATCTGATGGAGTATAAGCTCGCCAAAGAGATCGCCGGATATTTGCGTCAGCGCGAAGAGCAGGGTCTACAAACGCATGGTCGCTCCGGCCTGCTCGCTGGCGTCGAGGCCCAACTCTCCTGGACTCCACCCATGCTGACGGGCCTTGCGGCCAACTCCCTGGCCCGCGCATTTCTCCGCCTGCTCGAACTGCGTGCTCAGGACGAAGCGCACGCGGACGAGGATCTCATGCCCCTAGCCCGTGTGCGCGTCAGCCAGCGCATTGCTGAGATTCGCGAACTGCTCAGTGACCGCGCTACCATCTACCTGGCGGAAATTTTAGAAGGTGAACATTCGCGTTTTGTGATGATCGTGACCTTTCTGGCTATTCTGGAACTCTGGAAATACGCCCGCATTGTCGTCACACAGACAGAACTTTTCGGCCCTATTCTGCTCGAACGTGGTGAGCACTGGGACGAGCGCGATCTCGTCATCGAGGATGAATATTCATTTTCCTAGTAGACTTGACAGTATGTGGCTCAAGTTTTATACTGAAACTATCATAAAACTCCATCCAGCAGAGAGCAATGTTCCTCTGCCTCTTATCCGCTTGAATACATGCGTAGATATGTTTCTAGCGGCATAAGAGGAAATCTGGAAAACACGAGCGAAGGAGATATAGATGATGGAAGAATCTCAGGAGAAGCGCAAAGAATCTATGAAACAAGATGAGCAAACACCAATGAATGAAGGCGTAGCTGGCGAGGCCCAACGGATCGCTGAACTGGAGATCCAACTGGTTCAGGCCAAGCAAGAAGCAACGGAAAATTGGAATAAATACGTGCGCGAACGCGCCGAAATGGACAATTTCCGCAAGCGCCAGGAGCGCCTCGCGGGTGATCGTGTCGCGCGTGAAAAGAAAGCACTGATCCATAAAATTCTGGAAGTCATGGACAATGTCGAGCGCGGCCTGATCTATCAGGAGACGATGGACAAGCAGGCGTTACAGCACACGTTGCGTATGCTTCTCTGGCAACTCAACGAGGTGATGCGCGGCGAAGGGCTAACTCCTGTCGCCACGCTCGGCGAGCACTTCGACCCCTATATTCACGAGGCGATTGAAGCGGTGGAGAATAGCGATCAGCCCGAAGGGATGGTGGTTGAGGAAGTGCTCAAGGGGTATAAGATGGGCGACGAGACCCTGCGTCCTGCCCGTGTGAAGGTAAGTTCGGGCAATCAAAGCCCGCAGAACCCACAGGCATAGAACGCATGAGTTTGTGAGGCGGCTGAGGGAAGGCAGCCTCACAGAGGGAGCCAGGCATGGATTATAAAGATTATTACAAAGTGCTCGGCGTCACAAAAGAGGCCACAGGGGATGAAGTGAAGAAGGCTTTCCGCAAGTTAGCCCGTAAACATCATCCCGACGTGAATCCTGGCGACAAAAAGGCAGAAGAGAAGTTTAAAGAGATTAATGAGGCGTACGAGGTTCTCTCGGATGTTGAAAAGCGCAAAAAGTACGACACGCTCGGTCCCAATTGGCAAGAGCAATTTGGCCCACAGTTTAATCGACGTACCTCGTACGCGGGGCCGACCCATCGCACCACAACGCCCAATATGGATTTTGACGGCGGGGCAACGGGCTTCTCTGACTTCTTTGAAACGTTGTTTGGACGCACGGGTACGGGTGGCACCAGTGGTATGAGTGGCACAAGCGCACGCAGCACGCAGGAGAACTTACGCAAGCGTATTGGCGATAATATCGAGCAGCCGGTTGAAGTCACCCTGCCCGAAGCCTACACGGGCGCGTCACGCACATTCAATATTCAATCAACCGAGGTCTGTTCCGCCTGCCGTGGCACAGGCGAGATAGGCAACCGTTCCTGCGCCACCTGTAATGGTCAGGGCATGTTGGCAAAAACCAAGCGCATTCAGGTAAAAATTCCTGCAGGCGTGGATAATGGTTCGAAGATTCGTGTCGCTGGCGAGGGTCAGCCGGGCATTGGCGGTGGTCCACGTGGCGATCTCTACCTGGTGATTAGCGTCAAGGTCGATGCGCAGTTTGAACGCAAAGGCGATGACCTCTCTACCGATATTGACGTTGATCTGACAACGGCGATACTCGGCGGCGAGGTGCCTGTGCCCTTGCCCGATGGCCGCAAGCTCGTCCTGACTATCCCACCCGAAACGCAGAATGGACGGATGTTCCGCCTGAGCAGCAAGGGTATGCCACACTTGCGCGAAGAAGGCAATGGCACACTGTTCGCCCGCGTTAAAGTGGTCTTGCCGATGCAACTGACTGCCGAGGAGCGCGAACTGTTTGAGCAACTGGCACGCAAGCGGGGACAGAACGCTGAAGTTCATTCGCAAGGGTAATTTCAAGGCAAAAGGAGGTGCATCGTGACTGAAATAGGCGAGGGCGCGTGGTATGTGATCAGCATTGCAGCGCAACGGGCCGAGGTGCACGAACAAACCTTGCGCCACTATGAGCGCCTGGGCCTCATCTCGCCCGCGCGTAAGGGCAACAGCCTTCACAGTCCACGCCTCTATTCGGATAGCGATATCGCACGCGTCGTCCATATTCGCGGCCTGATGCGCGATCTGGGCGTGAATCTGGCTGGCGTCGAGGCTATCTTGCATATGAAAGACCGTATGGAACAGATGCAGGGAGAAATCGAGGTCCAGATGCAACAACTGCGCGAGCAGCATGCAACTGAGACACGACGCCTGAAAGATATTATTGAGCGTTTACAAAAAGGTTTTGTGTAAAACAAAGCAAAAACGCGGTGAGCTGGACTCACCGCGTTTTTGCTTTGCTTTGATCTAATACACCGGAAGTGGCAGAAGGTGGTACTGATATTTCAGCGCGATAATGCGCGTCACTGCCTGGTTCACACGATCCATCGAAAGCTGGCCGTTGGCTAGCGCGGCTTTTAGTCCGTTGAGCACCATAAGCATCTGGTGAGAGCCGATGGCACCGAGCAGCATATCGCAACCGGCGTTGAGTGCCATGAGCGAAGCCTGAACAAGACCCCATTTCTGAGCAATGCCGTCCATCCAAAGCGCGTCAGTAATCACCACTCCGTCGTAGTGGAACTGGTTGCGCAGGATGCCGGTGATGATCGTAGGCGAGAGTTCAGCCGGCAGTTTTGCGTCGAGCGCTGGCATCATGAGGTCCGTGGTCATAATCATACCAGGATCGTCCAGCGGGTCTGAGGACGAGAGCAACGATTGGTAGGGAGCCAAGTCAACGGCATAGATGTGATCCTTGCTGCTGTTGATAATCGGCAGGCTGGTATGGGCGTCAGTGGTGGCCGCACCAAGGCCGGGGAAGTGCTTTAGTGCGGCGATCTCGCCACTGCCCTGTAGTGCTCGTAGATAGGCTCCACCATAGGTAATCACCGATTGTGGTGTAGATCCCCAGGTGCGCGTATCCATGTACGATGAGGCATTCTTCGCCTGTAGCACATCGACATCGGGGGCCAGATCGGTGTTGATGCCCAAGGTACGCAGGTCGTGCGTGATACTCTGCCCCAACTGAGTAGCCTTATTGACATCGCCTGTCTGGTAGGTTTGCATCGCGCCAGGCCGGTCCCCGAAAATTTTCTGGATGCGTTCAACATAGCCACCCTCCTCGTCGGCGGAGACGAGTAGAGGGATCGAAGCTTGTTGCTGGAATTGCTGGATATCACCCTTTGTCTGTGCCAGCGTATTCATCTGGATTGCATACATAATAATACCGCCAGCATGCAGTTGATTGAACATATCCATAGTATCGGGCGTGTTGGCGCTGTCGTTGTATGTCAAAGCCTGAGCCATGAAGAGTTGACCCAACTTCTCATCTAGGGTCATCTGCGAGACATACAGTTGGGCCAGTTGCTTCGCACGCAGCCTTTCAGGCATATGGGCCAGCGCGTTGATCTGGTTCTGCGAAAGCGGTGACATGACAAAGGGTCCACCATAGGTCGTCGGCATTGCTGCTGACTTTGGCGCAAACAGCAGATAGTTGGCGAGATTTCCGCCTAATACCGCCAGCAAGGCTAAGGCGACAAATAACACCAGCCAGAGCAAATGTGGCCGACGCCACGTTGGCCTAGACATGAGAGGAGGTGGGGGATCGTTATTAGATGCTGCCACATGTGAGTGAGTAGCAGCATCCTCTTGTATGTGAGTCATAAGAAGAACATCCTTATTCCAGGCCAAAGCCAATCTTTACGAGTAGATCACAGGTACAGTAGCTGGCATTAGGTGGTACTGCATCTTCAGCGCAATAATACGCGTGGCAGCTTCATCGATACGAGCCTTGCTCAACTGACCATCCTTCAGGGCTTGTTTGATGGCGTTAATCATACTGAGGGTCTGCCCTGTGTCGTTAGCACCAAGCAGCATATCATTGCCCGCCTGAAGAGCCATCACCGCAGCAGTATTCATGGGCCAGGTGTCCGTAATGCCCTTCATATAAAGCGCGTCAGTCAGGGCCACACCATCATAGTGGAACTCGTTACGCAGAATGTCGGTCATGAAAATGTGCGAAAGCTCAGCCGGATATTTGGGATCAATGGCTGGCATCAACACATCAGTGGGCATAATCATACCGGGATTGAGCAGGGTATTTGGCGACTGGATAAAGGCTTTAAACGGTGCGAGATCGAGATCATAGATCTGTTGTTTGGTGCTGTTGACGACTGGCAGCGTTGCATGCGCGTCAGGCGAGGCACCCCCCAGGCCAGGATAGTGCTTGATACAACCAACCGTGCCATTCCCCTGCATCGCCTGGATATACGCGCCAGCGAATTTGATCACCTCAGCGGGCGTGTTGCCAAAAGTGCGCGAGACCATATCAAAGCCATTGACCTGGTTGGTATCTACATCGGGGGTCAGGTCTTCGTTGATGCCCAGCGCGGCCAGTTGTTGCGAAACCTTCAACCCCTGCTGGGTAGCAACGTTGACATCGCCAGTATCAAAAATCTGGGTAGCCGACATACGCAAGCCGTAGATGTTTTTCAGGCGATGCACGTAGGGACCACCCTCTTCGTCGGTTGAGATCAGCAAGGGAATGTTGGCCCGCTTCTGCATGTGCGCGATATCATTTTTGGCCTGGTCAAAGGTGGTCATCTGAAACTCATACATGATAACGCCGCCGACATGCAGGGTGTTGATCGCGTAGTCGAGATCGCTGTTATAACTGGGTGCGTTATACTCTAGCATAATCAACTGGCCAATCTCGTCGTCCAAGTTCATCTGCGAGACATATAGGCTAGCCAAAGCCTTGTCTTTCATATGTTCGGGCAGGTGCATAATCGCGTTGATCCGGTCAGCGGAGAGCGGCAGACGCGCATAGGGACCGTTCCCAAGAAAATTCAGTGCCCCTTGATTACCAGCATCAGGATTCGTGTTAAGCAAGTGTTGCCCCAACAAACCGCCGAAAACCACCAATACCGCTAAAGATGCTAGTAGCACTACCAATAGACCACGCTTTTTCCTCGTAGGTGGTGCCGCCACGAGCGGTAAAGATGCACGCTCTCTATTATACGCGTGTCCCATAGGCGGTGGCTGGAAGGAGTGCAAGGTATTTTGTTCTAACAATTCTGTACGCACTATCGATGGACCAGCCGTGCCTTCACGATGCTTGTCAGGGAGAGCCTGTTCAGGTGCATGAGCAGGGGATGGACGTGCTGGAATCCGAAAGGGTTGGGCTGAACCGGAGTCAGAAGGTTTACGCGGTGGTTGATGAGAAATAGTCATAAAAATGCTCCTGAGACGCAATTACTCTTGTTTTAAGTATAAACACACGCAAGAAAAATGGGTTGTGCGAGACAACAACAGGCATCGTGGTATGGTGGATGTATAGGCTGCGCCTGTACATCCACCATACCACGATAGATAAAGTCAATCTTGTAGATAAAGTTAGTCTTGAGGAGCCGCGTTGCCTTCAAGCTCCCCTGCTTTCTCTAACGTTTTGAGTGCGGCATTTGTCGCGTCTGTGGGACCAATCTGAGGCACAGCGACAGGGATATCGTCTGTGGCGCGACGGAATTGCAGTGGAGAGGGAGGGCGGCGCGGTTTAGAGGTCACAAAATGCGTGTTGTCAAAATCGACAGTAAAGTCCTCAGATTGAGCCATAGTGAAATGTGAAGGGCCGATTACGGGAGCATTCTCACTGGATAGCGTGTGGTCTAGCAATGGCTCGCCGGTTGGCTGTGGCGCGTGGACATCGATGTTCATAAAGCCAGGTAAGCGCGAGCGTACATGTGCGTGCGCGTTGGGCACAGAAGTGGCTGGCAGCAGCGCCGAGTCAAAGACGACCTTGATCGCTCGACTGCCCTTTTTATCGGTTGCAGCTTGCAGAGCCTCGCGGAAATTGTTCAGGGCATAGCGATGGGTAATCAGCTTTTCGGGATGCAGCAACCTGTTGGTAATCAGGTCTGCTGCCAGGGCGAACGTTGGGCGTTGTTGGTTCGTGTCAAGCGGCCAAGATTCCATACCGTGCCCCATTGTCCCGACCAGATTGACTTCCTGATGCCAAATTGGCGAGAGGTCGAGGTTCATCTGATGCAGGCTGAGACCAACGAGTACCACCGTACCTCTGGCGCGTGCCCAGCGTAGACTATCGTGCACCGTTTGCCGCGTGCCAATAGTATCGTAGATTACATCATAGCCACCCAGCAGCATTTTATTACCCAGTATACCCTGATACAGTTTCGCCCCAGTTGCCTCTTGGATACTTTCATAGGTATCGTGCTCGTAGATAATATGCGAGGCACCCATACGCGTGGCCTGCTCGACCTGGAAACTATAGCGAGCTAGCACACTAACCTCGGCCTGCGGAGCCAGCGCACGCACCACCTGCAAGGTCAACAGCCCGATAGTGCCCGCACCCACAATCAGCACTTTTTCCCCAGCCTGTGGCGGGCGACGCAGAACCGCGTGTACCGCAACTGCTGTGGGTTCCAGCAGCACTGCCTGCTCATCCTCCATCTCAGTCGGGATGCGAAATAACTGCTGCTCATGCACAAGCATTTCTTCGCTCCAGCCGCCGCCAAGTTGACGCGGACCAGGCACGTTGGCATTCTCGCACAGATTGTAGTTGCCGCTCGCGCACGAACGACAGGGTGGCTGTATACCTGCGCTCAAACAATTAGGGGCGCTCTGGAGAACCACGCGATCACCTACGCACAGATTCTGTACCTGCTCGCCAATCTCAATCACCTCGCCAACCACTTCATGGCCGGGATAACTATAATCGTGTGCAGGCAGAGCCGCTGGCGCAATACGCAGATCGCCGTCTACGAAGACTAGGTGCAGGTCGCTGCCACAGATCCCGGCCAGCCGATTGCGTACACGCACCCAGGAACTGTGTGTACTCTCCATCTGTAGACGTGGCAGGTTTTTTACTTGGAGGGGCGCGATAGAGGAAAAATAGGCTCCACGCCAGAAACGTCCCAAAAGCTGAGTAGGGAGTACTCGTAGAATATGTATTTCCAGGGTTGAGGTCCACATGGCTTGAAATTCTCCTCTAGATTTTTATATATAAGGCACCAGCCTAGTGTTTTAATCCATATTTTTGGGCTAGAAGTACTATAGCACCCACATTAAAGATGGTCAATTTAATGGCCTAGATTGGTCATGGACAACAGTACTACTCCACGCAAACGAAAGCAGCCGTAAAAATTGTCTCCTGGTTGGGTTCGCTGCACGCTGTGAGTGTGCCCTGATAGGCCTGGGCGATGGCGAGCGCAATGGGCAAGCCGAGGCCCGTGCCTGGAATCGGCGGGCTGGTCGAAGAATACGCGTTCTCACCGCGATAAAAACGGTCAAAGATAAGCGGCAGGTCGTCGGGCGCGATGCCTACACCATTGTCTAGCACTTGGATCAGCGCGTACCCAGCCTTCTTATCCAGGCGCAACAGAATGCGTTTCTGCTCGCCTGTACAGCCATAGTTGAGCGCATTCTTCAGCAAAACGTGCACCATCTGTTGCAGATATTCCTGGTCAGCGCGGATTATCAGTCGCTCCTGCGTGGAGAGTTCTAACGCGAGCCGACAATTGTTGAAAGTCTGCTGACGGGCTTGTTGGAGACACTCAACGACGATTGCCACGAGGTCCAGGTCGGCGGGGACAGGAACATGGCTTTCATCAAGCCGGGCCAGCGTGAGTAAGTTATTGACCAGGTTCGTCATACGCTCGGCTTCGGTTTTCATCAGGCCCAGCACGCGTTGCGCAACGGCTGGATCGTCTTTTGCCCCACGAATGAGCACGTCTGTGAAGCCGCGTAGCGAGGTAATCGGGGTGCGCAATTCGTGCGCGGCATCCGAGACAAAGCGACGAGCGCGTCGTTCCGAAGCTTGCTGGGATGCGAACATTTGCTCGATACGGTCTGCCATTTTATTGAAGCTTATGGCTAGTTCAGAGAGTTCATCGCGGCTATGCAAAAATGGTACGCGCTGCTGAAGGTCGCCCCGCGCCAGTTCTCTGGTGGTGAGCGTCACCTGTTCGAGCGGCTTGAACATGATCCCAGTAAAAAAGGAGATAATGAGGGCACCAACTACAATCATGAAAGCTGAGGTAGAACCCAGCATCAACAGCATGTTGCGCAAGATACCCTCTTCGTTGTCATAGGACGTGAGCACAGCCATATAGTTCGGCAAACGTTGGGGTACTAGGCAGTTTGCAGGCGCGTGCAAAGAGAGCAACAGGCCATCAAGCGTTTGCATATCGGGTCTATTCATTTGAAATGGATACGTAAGATTGGTTGATGCACCCGTAAACAACGTTGCGTTGACGTAGCTGAAAGGCTGGTTGAGCAAGCTACCGCCGCTACTAGCCAACACTTTTCCGTTTGTATCCAGCAGATAGATTGTATCAATGTTATTGGTTGTATTCTGTTGCAGAAAACGAGCGAGCGTCGGTGTGGGCGAGGTATCGCACATCTCCTGTGTCAGTTGCGTGCGCAGTCCCTGAGCATGCTGTAGGAAAGCTGGTTTTGCGTTACTCAGCAATAACTGAGAGGTGGAAGAGTAGATAAAAATGCTGAGCAGAATCACAAAGATGCCGAACAGCGCACTATATACAACTGCCAGACGCCAGCGCAAGCTTAAAACAGGGCTATACCAGGGAGCCTTCTGTGTGGGCGACACGCCATTTACCCTTTCAAAACATATCCCACACCGCGCACAGTCTGAATCAAATGCGGCGTGCTGGGCGAATCTTCAATCTTCTCCCTTAAGTATCTCACGTATACCTCAATGATATTCGTTTCACCCAGAAAATCGTAGCCCCAGACACGATTGAGAATCGTATTGCGGTCCAGCACCTGGCGGGGATGGCTCATGAAGAGGTGCAGGAGATTATATTCGGTTGCGGTCAGATCGATCTGGCGTGTACCGCGCATAACCTCGCGCGTAGAAGTGTTCAATTGCAGATCGCCGACTTGCAGAATCTGCTCGTGAGTCGTGTCGTTCTCGTCGCCGTGTCCGCGCTCCTGACGGCGCAAGATTGCGCGAATACGTGCCACCAGTTCATCAAAGCTGAAAGGCTTGGTCAGATAATCGTCAGCGCCCGTGTTCAGCCCAGTAATGCGGTCACGCACGCCATCCTTGGCAGTAAGCATCAGGATGGGAATATACTGCGTCGTCGGGTTAGCACGCAGGCGACGGCAGACCTCCAGGCCATCTATGCCGGGCATCATCACATCCAGAATAATCAGGTCAGGATTGAGACGTTGGGCCTCGTCCAAACCTTGTGGGCCATCCGCCGCAGATGCTACCAGATACCCTTCGTACTTCAACCCCAATTTAATGAACTCAATGATGTTTTCCTGATCGTCAATGACGAGCACCTTTACTGGCACTGAGTTGGCCTGGTTTATTGGTACGTTCAACTCCTGCATAGCCTACCTCCTCGTTCGGTTCACTTAAAATGATGATAACTTTCCGAACAGATATCTATCATCATTATAGATACCCCAACAGATATCCGCAAGATGAGTTAAAACTTACCTGCCGCTTTTTGGACCGTGACGTGGGAACAGAGCAAATGTTGACTGCTTCTTGAGAATTTCTTGAAGTTTCTTAGCTATACTTTCCAAAGTACAGAGAAAAAGAGTCAATGTAAAGCGCATATCGCTTCGAATAAGCACATCCTATCATGGAGAGAATATTCATGTTTATTACCAAACGCATCCTAATTATCACTGGCGTAATCGTGGCCATTGTCATGCTCGCTACCGGTACCGGTCTCGCCTATGCCTTTACCGCACTTGGTCAGCAGACGGCAGCTAATGCCCATCTCAGCGCCACCGCCTCTGCTGTGGTGGCTGTACCTTCGCCTAAAACTGGTGCGCACAAAATAACTGGCGTGATCCAATCGCTGAGCACCGCCTCGTTTGTGATTCTGGCGGGCAAGAACAAAAAAGCCATCACGGTCAATGTAGATACTACAACAAAATACACACATACAGGGAAGACTGCGGTTTTTAGCGATTTGCAGGTTGGCCAGATAGTAGCGATTATGGGCACTGTTGATGCCAAAGCCAAAACAGTGCAAGCTACCGGCGTGGTAATCTCACCTAAGCGAGTTCAAGTTCAACCAACAACCACGCCCGCAGTTAACCCTACAGTAACTGCTACTCCCTAAAGAGAGTGAGAACGAGGCGGGCTTGCGTGTGCAGGCCCGCCTCGTTCTCACTCTCTTATTTTGCCTCTTTTACATATATTTCACTCCTCTGCTGCCTATCTCATTGATTGTTGCTATAATGCGTTGGCCTTTTAGCATATTTTGCCTCAGATTCAGGATAATACATATATGTTAGAATGTGTATGCATCATTGTTCATAGTGCATCTGATCTTAATCAAGCGTTTTTACCATTTCGCTTTTTCAAGGTACTCATGTATAGCGAAACATTTGTTCAACCACGAGACGTAACGTGGTGAGTTCTGTAAGCTGCTGGGTGCGTTGCTCAGAAGAAGGTGCAGTTCCATAAAACTGGGTTACTCCGGTGAACATCTGCTTGATGGTACCTTTCTCTCCTTCAATTAAGGGCAGGTCAATTTCAGCTTGTCCTTGCTCATAGGATTTTTCGAACCGCCCCTGCAACGCTTGAATTTCGCGTAGCACCTGATTCCTCTCAGGTGTAGGCATGACATGTTGCCAGAGATAAGAACGATACACCGCACAGTAGGCAATCAGTTGCGCTAGTTGCTGCTGAGTCAAGCGCAGAACCGGACGCATTTCCATTTCCATCAGACCGTGCCTCGCTTTCCGTACACAGCATAAAAGATACAAAATGAGTGATACGTCTCCCATTCCTCAGCCATCGCATTGACCATCCGATCAAACTCCATGCCAGTGATGCCTGCGGATGTGCTA
Source organism: Ktedonobacteraceae bacterium (assembly GCA_039923935.1). GTDB lineage: Bacteria > Chloroflexota > Ktedonobacteria > Ktedonobacterales > Ktedonobacteraceae > Paraktedonobacter. The sequence goes on from JBDTBU010000156.1 coordinate 11,675, forward strand.
TAGCGTCCTTTCAGCCCCTTGGTTGCAGCGAGGAAATCGCGTTTCATCATGCTTCCCACACGCCCGCCCCATTCCCCCACGGGAATATGAATGGGCTGCATTTCTACACCCTGAAGCTTTTCTTGCACTAAAAAATCACCTAAATGGTGAATCACCGTTCCGTCAAAGCCTAGATTTTTGCTGATTACTTCTATCAACTCGTGCATTTTGGCCGTGGCTGGCCCAGCGTTGACCATCAGATGGTCAGTTTCTACCAATTCAATCCATCCATTCCGGCGGGTCACACGCACTAATTCATGGATAACCCGTGGCCAATTATCGACGGTGATGCCTGCAACCAATAAACGTTGATGAGTAAAAGAAAAAAAGGCATCAGGGAAAGGCAAGCCAGTGAGCACATTGCCAATGCGCAAGAGACAATTGTCTGGTATTGGCTCTCTGAAAGAAGAAGTAGAGAGATCAAGACCAACCACCACAGCAGCAGGAAAGAGCGTCGCCATCTCATTTGCCCATATGCCAGTGCCAGTACCAACATCCAAAATCGTTTGCAGCGGCGGACTAAGGGGTGCGACATAATGGTTGCCGATAGCATGAAAAAGCGCGTAATGTTGAAAGTTCAGTCGATTATCTTCTTCTTCATCTTTCGGAAGTTGGTAATCGGAGTTTTCCAGGTAACGCCGTGTGTCCTGCATCGGCTGGAGGAGTTTTCCTGTCGTTGCTGTTTCCCAGGCAGCAAGCGGTTTGGCTTTAGTGCGCCGAAAGATTTTCCCAAAAAGAGACATAGATTTTCCTTCCTTTCTTCTATTCGAGGGTCGTTTATTCAGCTAGTATTGCTAAGTGCTCTACGACAAGCTTGTTCGCTTCGTTTCCAACACTGATAGGTAAGAAGTTCTCGTAGTAGGATAGATTGTCGATATTCTCCATATGAGCAGTGGTCGCTGCATACGTTGCGCATTCTACAAAGTCATTTGGAGTGTGCTGGGCTGCCAAATATTGTTCGGTTTCGATCTGCTTGAGTAGCCATGCTACCCCGCTTCTAAGCACGTATATCTTCTTTCCTCACACACTAATTTCCATTTGTATTTAATGCTATGCTCCTTCTACATTCATCACAAATGATATAGTATCATTTTCAGCAACCACGTGTATCGTTATCGTGCCGTTTGGTTTTTCAAGGATAGTGGTCATCACGCCGCGCCCTTCGCAAGCCTAAGCCTGCCCAAATATGGCTGGTGTAGAAGTGTTAGAAAAACAGACATGAGAAGTGGGTATGTTAATGGCGTCCCGCCATTAACATACCCACTTCTCATGTCTGGAACGCGATTTAATCCTTCAACAGCGTCTCACGCTTCTCACGTAGAAATTGTGCAATTTGGGCGGGATCTTGCTTCTCCAAGGCCATCTCTTTGAGTTGGGCCAGCACGCCGCCCCACTCTTCGCGTGCGGGAAGATAGCGGATATCGCGGCCCACGAGATCTTCGAAGATGTGACGCTCTAGCTCGTGCCAGGTTGAGCGGTCACGCCCATCCAGGTCGCCGCTATCGGGCAGATAGTCGCGATCATTGGTGTTGTTGTCGATGCGCACGTGTAGCGGATCGAAATAGGTACGCACGATCTCTTCCATGTGCTCCGTATCGAGTGCACTGGTGTCGAAGGCCAGAGTGCCGAACAATTGCACCTGCACGAGAGGACGATACGCGTCGTGCTGATGGCGTGGCCCCTCGCGCCGAGAATATTGCTCCAGTAACGCGTATAGTTCGTCGGGTTCTTTCAGCCCATCCACCCGCAGTTCGTGGCGCACAAAGGGACGGCGTTTGCTGGCCAGATGGGTGGCTTGGTGACGCGGAGGCTGGACCATAGAATCATCGACCTGTTCGGGCTGCTCGGTCTCAAGCTCAACATAGTAGTAACCACGATCCTCCCAGGCCGCTTCGTCCGCGCTACAGGTCTCCGTGGAGCCGGGATTATAGATCCAGCCGCCGATCTCGAAGGGCTTGTGGACATGGCCCAGCGCCAGGTAGTCGATGTATTTCTTTAGTGGATCAAACTGGCCTTGCGTAGGCAAACCAGCCAGACGCGGCACGATGCCATCTACGCCAGTATGCATCATCAACAAGCGATACTCAACGCCAGCCGCCTGCTCCTCTGCATGGGTCTCCTCCAGTGCTTTGGTCATCCCTTCCATGCAGCGAGCAGTGGTTGCGCCCTGCCATTTCAGGCCATAGACGCGCAGCTTGCCACCCAACAGATCAACGTACGCGCCCTTCATACTGTTGCGATCCCAGGCTTCCAACTGCGGCGCGGCCTCTTGCATACGTGGATCGAGCAACGTCAAATAGCCCTCGTTACAGAGGAATTGCAGCCACGACATTCCCTCACGGTAATAGCTGCGATCATGGTTGCCTTCGATAGCGATAACCGGAATGTTGCGCTCTTTTAGCTCCTTTAAGCCCGCAATAGAATGCAGCAGAGTGCGAGCATCAATTGCGCGTTTATTAAATAGATCGCCCGCGATCACCACAAAATCGACCTGACGCTCCACCGCATCCCGCATAATATCCCAGAAGGCACGGCTAAAGTCGTTAAACCGCTCATGCACACCATATTGCTCATTACCCAGGTGTACATCGGCAACATGAATAAAAGATGCTTTCATCACTTCCCTCCAATCAAACTATCTCCACAACACATGTTCTGGCTAAGCCATACCCAGTCCGGTCATCGCACCACGCATGGCGGCTAAGGCGAGCACAATCGCGGCAAGGCTGAGGATCAGGATGGCCTTGCGGACATCCTTCCCAATATAGGTGTAGGCCACTGGAATAGCCAGGGCCACAATCGCACCATAGACGTAGTGCAAATAATACAGGCTACCGCCGCTCGGCTTTGTGCCTTGCAGCACCAGAAGAATCCCCAGCAACGCCTGGAGCAGCCCAACAATAGCAGCAACAATCAAGGAAATCTTCCAGGGCCGCGTGATGGTTTCCGTCTTCTTTTGAAACCACAGGATCAGACCCCACACGCCAGCGATCAGGCTGGTGGCTAGCACTAGGATCATATTGATATAGTGCAAATCTAGGACGATCTGTAACATGCCAATTCTCCAACCGCGCAATAGCAGCGGCTCTCTCGCAAATATTTCTTTTCCAGATGAAAAATAGTGGAATGTCTTGCCACACATATCTTAGCTGCTTTGGGAAACTTTCACAAGAGGTTACCTACAGAACAAACGGGAACTTTTGGTAGCTGTTTCTCGTCTGTATGTGTAGATGCGATATCGAGAACGTCGCTGTTCTCACAAAATAGGAGGAAGAGTATGCAACCGAGAAAGATATATATACCCGCCCAGCGCCTTTTGATAGGCACGTTAACCATTGTTGTCCTGATGCTCCTGGCAGCTTGCGGTACAAATGTTGGTACAACAACGGGCAGCAACAGTAATAGCATATCAACGACCAGTACGAGCGCAACAGCCACCAGCAGCGCGAGTGCAACCCAAGCGCCAACCAAAACGCTCACCGCGCAAAGTTGCGGGACCGTGCATACCATGCGTTTGCTGATCGTGCCGACGGACGTAGATCACGTCAAAAGCGTGGAGGATTGTTTCTGGCAAGCGTTTCAGCAGTGCCATCCCGCCACTATGGTCTACGCACAAAACAGCCTAGATACTGGGATCATCCATAGTTTCTCCTTGAAAAGCGTCAACGGTGCTTGCCTGATTAGCGACGGAGTTCAGCACTTTATGGCACCTCATCCGGCATCGGCTGCCACAAACTACACTTGCGCGGGGCTAATCCAACAAGCCGATGGCCTGCACTTCCGTGCATGTGGTGAGGCAGGAGACGTACTGGTACCCTCAGTTGGTTCGGTCTAGAGCGGAATAGGGCAGCATGGCAGGGAATAACATAGCAGGGCCAAATAGTGGATATACGTGTATATCTACTATTTGGCCCTGCTATTGATACAATAAACGCTATTCTTCGCGAAGTGCCTGACGCATATATTCGCGCAGGCCAGGTGCGATGTCAGCTCGTTTGAGACCGTAGGCAATGGAAGTGGTCAAGTAGCCCAATAGGCTGCCGGTGTCATAACTCACGCCAGTGAAATGCTGACCATAGCAACGCCCAGCCGCAGCCTGCACCTGCAACGCATCGGTGATCTGGATTTCGCCGCCAATTCCTGGTTGCGTCTTCTCCAACAAAGCGAAGATATCAGGGGTCAGCACATAGCGCCCATAGACTGCGAGATTTGAGGGTGCCTCTTCCCGTTTCGGCTTCTCAACCAGGGAATTGACCTTGACCGCACCATCCTCCAGATCCTCAACCGCAGCAACGCCATAAGACGAAATCTGTTCGGGCGGCACGACGAATAGCGAGAGCACCGAGCTATGGTAGCGTTCGTATAGTTCGATCATACGCGGCAAGCAGGGCGTTTCAGGTGCCACCAGATTGTCACCGAGCATAACGACAAATGGCTCATCGCCCACCAAGTCTTTTGCGCACAATATCGCGTGTCCCAGCCCCAATGGCTGTGCTTGACGTACTGCAACATACGCAGCCATATTTTCGATGCGGTGCAATTCTTCCAATTCACGCTTTTTCCCTTTTTTGGCTAAAACAGCCTCTAGCTCAGGGAAGGCGTCAAAATGATCCTCAATGCCGCGTTTGCTCCGACTGGTCACGAAAATGATCTCTTCAATACCAGCCGCGACGGCCTCTTCAACAATATATTGTAATATTGGTGTATCTACGAGCGGTAACAGCTCTTTTGGCACGACTTTGCTCGCTGGCAAAACTCTTGTACCCAGCCCTGCTACGGGCAGCACCGCTTTACGAATCCTCATGCATTCCTCCTAATTTCGCTTTCTTCTCTCTTATTTTAGAGGATTATGCACGGTCAGGTCAAATGGGCTTTATCTTTCCAGTCCCACCCCCGGAGCCGGAGGCTAGCTCCAAGGTTCCGTCGTACAAACAAGCACCCTACAGTCCAGAATAAGGACTAATCCTCTTGACCTCCTGGACACAATAGCGCACAATACCCATAGGTACTTGTAGAATGCCTGATGTATGCTTTCAGAAAATACTCTCTGCAAGTGTAAAAACAAACTTTGTATGTCTCAGGATAAGCAAAATCATGACATATTTCTTACGCCAAACGATCCGACACCGCACTCTTGGCCTCGCGTTGCTCTGCGCGATCTGCCTGACACTGCTGTTGCCAGTTGTTGCTAGTGCGCACGCTATTTTGCTCAAATCAAACCCGGCAAAAGACGCGATCCTGCCCACACCTCCCACTCAGGTGCAGATGTGGTTCAGCGAAGACTTGAACCCGGTTCTGAGCACAGCACAAGTGGTGAACGCAGCCAAAGAACGCGTGGATATCAACGATACACATGTGAACCCCAGTGACAGCAAAGAGATGGACCTCTCACTCCAGGCCAACCTGCCGCCAGATGTCTATGTCGTCGTGTGGCGTACGGATTCCGCCGATGATGGGCATGTCCTGCTCGGCTCGTTTCTCTTTACGGTAGCCAGGTCCGATGGCTCTACGCCGAAACTGGCTGATGGAGCTAACCCTAGCCAGGGCGTTCTGGGGGATTCTAGCGCGAACGACCCTGGGGCATTTACTGCCGCAACTTTTTTCAATCTGCTTGCGGTTACGCTGGTTGAGTTAGGGGCTGTCTTCTGGGTCGGTGCACAGTTGTGGCTCAACTTTGTGCTGCCAGGCTCCTCCGAGAAACACGCAGAAGAGCAGGCAACCAATACACGCGTGGAACAGCGTTTTGTGCGGCGTTTCTCGCTGCCCACGCTGGGCGTGCTCCTGCTAGCCAATCTGGGCGTGCTCTACGGCCAAGTGCTCGCGTTAACTGGCGGCAACTGGCTCGCGGCCCTCTCGCCACAACTGCTCAGTGAACAGGCCACCAGTGGCCGCTTCGGCACGTACTGGTTGATGCGTATAGTTGTGCTGCTACTGGCAGCTAGCGTGGGCATCTACATGCTGCGCAACACAAAACGCTCGCCAGCACTGAACCACACACTAGCACTATTCAACTTGTTTTTAGGCGCATTACTCTTTATTGCGATCACGATGTCCGGCCACGCGGCAGCGGTCAGCGCGATTCTGCTGCCCTACTCGGTGGTGATCGACTGGCTACACCTAGTTGCAGCAGCTTTGTGGGTTGGTGGTATGTTTTCTATTCTGCTAATCTACCTGCCCGTGCTCAAGCCACTCTCACTTGCTGAACGCACGCGCTCGCTGTTGGCGACCCTGCCGCTCTACTCGCCTCTGGCCATCGCGGGCATTGTGATCCTGTCCAGCACTGGCCCACTCAGCGCAGCCTTCCATCTAACCTCAGTGGACCAGTCGATTACCACCGCATATGGTCGCGCCCTACTGGTCAAAGTCCTGCTAGTGGGCGCATTGCTTGTCACCAGCGCCTATCATGTCTTCTGGCTGCGTCCGCGCCTGAAAAAAGAGTACCTGAAATACGCGTACTCTAACGAACGACTCCAAAAGATGGCTGCGAGCATAGCCAACAAACCACTGACACAAATACAGGCGAGTATCGTCAACGACGCGTCAGAGGCCAGCGTACAAAGCGAGGAGAGCCAGCCGCGTACCAACAAACTGCTCGCCCGACAAGTCAAGTTGCGCGAGGAACGCCTGAGTACACGCACAACACGCCTGACGCAAGTGCTAAGATGGGAACCCTGGCTGGGCATGGCCGTGATCGTCTGTGTGGGCCTGATGAACGTCTTTGCGGGCACACTGACGCCTACTAGCGCCGCTCCACCATCTGGCGCGACCAGTCCCGTAGCTGGAGCCTTTCACAGCACGGCGCAGACAGACGACGGGAAGTACAGCGTGACGATAAATATCAGCCCCAACCGCTTCGGCACCAATGTCTTCACCGTACAGCTCACTAACGTGAAGACTGGCAAAACGTTGGGCCAGAACGAGGCCGGGGTGACTGTCTATACTACCATCCTCGACATGGACATGGGCAAAGACAGCCTGCCTCTCTTACCCGACGGCAAGGGAGGTTTTAGCGGCAGCGGCGACCTAGCAATGGGTGGTAACTGGAACATTGAGGTCCAATTCCGCACCCTGGACAATCTACTTCACGCAGCAAATTTCAGGATATATACGCCATTTTAATAGGGAAGGCGTTGGCAAGTTGCACGCAGTTTGCCAGCGCCTGAACAAGCTTATGCGAAGTAGTGACGAAAAACCGCAAGTATGCTACGATAGAGCTATCACAGAGAAATCATCTACAGTGCAGGATAGAAAAATGAAAAAGGTACTCTTCTTCTTAATTTTGACATTCTTGTTCGTTGGTTGTAGCGCTGGCAATCCGGGTAGCCCTACTGCGAACGCCAGTCCAACGACCCCGCCGGTTAACGGCTTTGGCATTGCGGGCAACCATGTACATGCGATGGTGATCCTGCCGGATGCCAATCATACGCTGGTGCTGTCCACGCACTTTGGCATTTTTCGTTCGCAGGATCACGGTGCGACCTGGCAGGAGACCGCTGGAAGCTCCAGCCAACTGATGCATGGAACGATGACCTACTGGCTGTCATACAATCTGGTTGACCCTCAGCGTTTGTATGTGCTGACCTTTATCCAGAACGCCGGACTGCCTCAAACAAGCCCATATGGCCTCTACACCAGCGGCGACGGCGGCAAGACCTGGCAACTCTCGATCACCGATGCCAGTGTCACTTCCAGCACGATTGTCTTTGCCCAGGCTGGTAACGATACGCCCTCAGAGGTCTATATTTATCTGCGCGAACTGGGTCCGCTTGGTCTGCGCGTGAGTATGGACAACGGGCAACATTTCTCGCAAGCTGGTAGTGCGTTGCCCTTTGGTAGCCTGACAAATCTGCTGGCTGTGCCGGGTGAGCCTGGACATCTGCTGGCGTATGGCGATACTGGTATCGCTAACACAACCGATGGTGGCGCTCACTGGCAGGTCATAAAAAATGTCCAGGATAGCATCTTCGATATGACCACGCCTGGAGCCAAAGCACCCATCTACGCTTCTGGCGAGGCTGGAATTTATGCTTCACACGATGGCGGGCAAAGCTTTAGCTTGGTTGAAACACAGCACTCTTACGACTCGCTGAGCGCATCTCCCCAACAACCGGATGTACTCTACGGCAAGCTGGGACTGGGTGTTTATCACAGCGCTGATGGTGGACAGAGTTGGAGCGCCATGCCAACAATCAAAGGCAACCTGCAAACACTGATTGCTGACCCCACAGACGCCAAGCAGCTCTACCTGTCGCTCTCCTTCCCAGCGCAGGTCTATCTTTTCCAGGCGGCGAACAAAAACTGGCAGTCCATCACGCCGCCGGTGGCATAAAACATGGGAAGGAAGCACACAAACGTCATGCGATACACATCGTTCACACGCGCTCAAGGCTCTAAAGGCCACACCTTGTGGCGCATCTTACTTCCGCGCCTGCTCGGTCTGTGCGTGGCCCTGTGCGGGATGATGCTCATAGCGCCACGCACACCGACGGCACTGGCTGATGGTGGTGCTCCCAACCTGGCCTATGTAGCTGGTAGTGCGCAGGGTTTGAGTGTCGTCGATATTGGTCAGCAAAAAGTCACTCAGAATATTGCCCTCGGCGGCGATCCAGCCATGATCTATCTCACCCTGGATGGGCGCTATATCTATGTTGCGCAGCCTGGACTCAACAAAGTCACGCTGCTGGCTGCGCTCACTGGGGCCACTGTGTGTAGCGTCACTGTCCCTGGCCAACCCTCGTTGCTCGCCTTCGATGCTGGGATCAATACGCTCTATGTCGCTGGCAACGGCGCATCCGGCATTACCGCGCTAAACGGGAATAGCTGCACCTTTCAAAAGACCATCGCAACCAGCAGCCCGGTCTATGGCATGGGTACTGCTGAAGTTGGCTCCGGGACAAATGGCGGCACTGGCAACCAGCTTTGGTTTACCACCACAAGCGCCCTGAACGTCTACCAGGGCGGCAAAATCCAGAGCATTGCCATTGCTGGTGGGCCGCAGTATATCACCATTCCCGCAGGCGCGACAGTCTATGTCACCACGCACCAGGGCACCGTCGTAGCCGTTAACCTGCAAACCCTCAAGGCCACAGCGCCACTGCTGACTGGCGGCGATTTTGGCCCAATGGACTTTGATGCCTTTACGAACGAGGTCTATGTGCCCGACAAAAAGCACAACCAGCTAGCTGTGCTCACCCCGCTGACCTATGGAAGCGACACAGTTCCCCCGGAGCCGAATCACGTCATCCCACTGGGTGTCGCGCCCCAATCTGTAGCTATCACGTCTGACGGCAATCTCGGCTTTGTCGCGCTGGCCGGTGGCAACGTCGCCATGCTCGACATTCCCGGCAAGACGTTGATCAGCACGATTGCTGTGGGCGGCAATCCACGTTTCATCATCACTGGCCTCTATCCACCTACCACGCCCGACAAGCAGCAAACCACGACTGCGAATGGGACGCCTATCCCCACGACGCTACTCTATAGTATGGCTGTCATTGCGTTGCTGCTGCTGCTTGTGATCGCATTTTTGCTGCTACTGGCTCGACGCAGGAGAACATAACAATAGCCATATAAGAGGTATGTGCTGAGAATATGGTTGGAAATCCTATTCTCAGCACATACCTCTTGTATGGCTATACTATCTCTTGTTTAAGACTTGAGCACAGCTGCGACCAGTTGCGCGTTGGATTTCGTTTTTTCCAGCACGCGAATCACCTGTTCGATACCTTCGCGGCGCGGCAGGTCTGCGATCTTGCGGCGCAGGATCGACATGGCGCGTAGTTCATCAGGTGAAAGTAGGCGCTCCTCTTGGCGGGTGCTCGACTCCATGAGATCGATGGCGGGGAAAATACGTCGGTCTGCTAATTCGCGTGAGAGGCGGATTTCCAGGTTGCCTGTGCCCTTAAATTCTTCGTAGACCACCTCGTCCAGCTTGCTTCCGGTTTCCACAAGGCAACTCGCCACAACCGTCAAACTGCCGCCCTCTTCTAGCGAACGTGCCGAACCAAATAAACGCCGACCAACTTCCAAAGCGTGCGCGTCGATGCCACCTGAGAGTGTGCGGCTGCCAAATCCGCCACGCGCATTTCGCGGCCCGCTCCACATCTCCTCGCTCAGATTGTGTGCGCGAGCTAGGCGTGTCAGCGAGTCCAGCAGCACCACGACATCTTTGCCCTGGCCGACGACATGTTTTGCCTCGCTGAACGCCAATTCGGCAATGCGCCCATGCCGCGTTAGTTCTTGGTCAAAGCTCGATGCGTAGATGCGTACACTCGGCCCCTGCACCTCTGCACGCCACTCCGTCACCTCCTCTGGCCGTTCACCAACTAGGCAGATAAAAATGGTCGTTTCGGGAAAATTCTGCTGAATCGCCGCTGCGAGTTCGCGCAGAATCGTCGTCTTGCCAGCTTTTGGCGGGGCCACCACCAACGCCCGCTGCCCAAAACCGATTGGCGTAAATAAATCAATCAGACGGCCTGTCAGAGGCGTCGCCCCCGTCTCCAGGGTAATACGCTTGTGGGGGTGAATCGGAGTAAGTTTGTCAAACGGAATGCGCGTGGATGCCACTCTTGCCTGTCCTTTTTTGTGTGAATAGCGGGTCTTCTTTTCCGATGAAGCATCAAAAACAATGGTTGAGTTTTTTGCTCTATTCGGAACAATAGGGCTGGTTGGTTGTTACAAGTAGTGTACCACATTTGCTTGCTAGATAAAAGCAATCAGCCTGTCCATTTTGACAGGTCAACAACCGATTGCTTAGCCAGTGCATTTCCCTGCCCAATCAGGTATACTTACTTGTACATAAAGAAGTGTTAAAATCAATCCTCATCCCTCGCCTGCACACGCTATATGCAGGGCATGAGCTTACTCCAGGAGCAAAAGAATGCATGGTATGCATGGTAGCGGTGGCATGGCCACGTATCTCGAAGAACAAAAGAAACGCGGGCGCAAAACTGACTCGCGTACAATCAAACGTGTAGCGCAGGCTTTCAAGCCCTACAAAAAACAGGTCATCCTGGTCCTGATTGCGATTATTTTCACGACGGTCCTGGGCCTGGTAAACCCTTTTATGATTAGCTTTGTGTTTGATGACGCGATTGGCAAGCGCAACGCCAAACTGCTGATTATCCTAGTCTCGATTATGTGTATGATGCCCATCATCACCGGCTTGATCGGCGTAGGCCAGACGTATCTCAACAACCTGATTGGTCAGCGCGTGATGCGCGATTTTCGCAATAACCTCTATCAACATATGCAAAGCATGTCGTTGCGCTTCTTCACCTCAACACGCACAGGCGAGATTCAGTCGCGCCTCTCGAACGATGTCAACGGCGTACAGAGCGTGGTGACGAGCACAGCCACGAGCATCGTCTCGAACCTCTCCACTGCACTGAGCACAATCATCGCTATGCTGTACCTCAGCCGGTTGCTGACGCTCATCTCGCTGGGCCTGCTGCCGCTTTTCCTGTGGATTACCTACAAAGTCGGTAATGTACGCCGCACGACTAGCAAGGAGACGCAGGAGAGCTTAGCCTCGCTGACCGCTATGATGCAGGAGACGCTCTCAGTCAGCGGCATTCTGCTGATCAAAACTTTTGGCCGCCAGAAATATTCGCAGGGGCGCTTCGAGGATGAGAATCAACGTCTGATGGGCCTGGAAGTGCTCCAGCAGATGATCGGGCGCTGGTTCTTTATGTTTATCAACGTCTTCTTCTCGATCACCCCAGCCATTGTCTATCTGGTCGCTGGCCTGCAAATCATTAACAATCCGATCAACCCGCCGATTACTCTGGGCTATATCGTAGCGTTTACGACGTTGCAGAGCCGTCTCTTCTTTCCCATCGGCCAGTTGCTCAACATCCAGGTCGATATCCAGGGCGCGTTGGCTCTTTTTGATCGCATCTTCGAGTACCTCGATCTCCCCATCGAGATCAAGAATAAGCCCGACGCCCGACATCTCACGTCAGCCGGGGTACGTGGCGAGATCGCGTTTCGGGATGTCTCATTTACGTATCAGCGCGACCCGCTTGTTGCTCCTGGCGGGCTGTTCGCACCAACTTCTTCTGGCAAAGAGAACGGCAAGAGTCCGCGCCCAGTCTCGCCCGAACCGTTGGCTGTCAGCAACGATAACGCGCCACGAGCGGCCCTGAGCCATATCTCGTTCGAGATTAAGTCGGGACAGTTGGTTGCGCTCGTCGGTCCCAGTGGTGCGGGCAAAACGACCACGACGTACCTGGTACCGCGCCTCTACGATGTCGAGAGCGGCTCAGTCGAGATCGATGGCATCAACGTCAAGGATATCGCGCTGGAATCGCTCGGCGAGATCGTGGGCATGGTGACACAAGAGACGTACCTCTTCCATGCTTCGGTACGCGAAAACCTGCTCTACGCCCGTGAGGACGCGACAGACGAAGAGATGATTGCCGCAGCCAAAGCAGCAGCCATCCACGAACGCATCATGGACCTGGACGACGGCTATGATACTGTCGTTGGCGAGCGTGGCTACAAGCTCTCCGGCGGCGAAAAGCAGCGCATCGCCATTGCCCGCGTGATCCTCAAAAACCCGCGCATCCTGATCCTGGACGAGGCCACTAGCGCCCTGGACACTCACTCTGAGCGCCTGATCCAAGCTGCCCTGGAGCCACTGATGCAGGATCGCACAACGCTGGCTATCGCCCATCGACTCTCAACCATCCTAGCCGCCGACGTGATCCTGGTCGTCGATAAGGGCCAGATCGTCGAACGCGGCACCCATGAGGAACTGCTGGCCTACAATGGACTGTACGCGCAACTCTACAACGAACAATTTACGAAAAACGTGATTGAGGAAGTCCCAACGTACGCTAATTAAACGCATCGGATCGCGTGTGCAGTGGCGTCACTAGCACTCGATCTGAAAAACAAATGCTGAGGATGGATACAGTAGATAACGTAAAACATTATTTGCTGTATCCATCCTCAGCACTTTTACGTACCAACAATGTAGGTAGTTCCTCGCTACATTGCTACCTAAACGAAACACACTGTATGAAGAGGCATTATGTCAATGATTAAAAACGACCCGCAACGCAAAACACTCTACCGCCTGTATGCGGTTATAGGCGGCATTTGGCTCGTCCTGATTATTCTACTGATTGTGGACGCGCTTACCGCTCCAGTATCAGCACCAGCGCGCGGCCCTCTCATCCTTGATATCGTCGCCTTTATCCTGATGCTTGCTTCCATGATTTTGGTGCTTACGCTCCTGAAACGCGTGGACAAACGGCGCGAACGTGCTGTCGCTGGCGATACACAGTTGCTAGACAGTCGGCAGCCGATGCCAGATGTCAACGCTCTTTCACTGCCGACAACTATCGAACTACGCCTATCCAAACGCTACTATGCTACTCTATTCGGCATCATAGCAGTGGTAGATGTAGTGCTTCTACCGATCATTATCGTAGTTACGGCTTCTGCCCCTCACGCTCGACCTTTTAATCCAGCCATTTTCCTCATACTGGCGGCCCTGCTGGTGGGGATGATGGCGATTTTCACCATTGCATGGTTAATCCTCTTCTTCGTACTGCGCTCACGTATGTGCTATAGTGTCACGGCTGATGAAGAGGGGATTACCTCTATCCACAATGGTAAAACGACGCGTATTAACTGGCCCGATGCTCGACTCTTCGCGGTAGTGGATAATAGGAAGGCCCATCGGGTCAAGATTTATGAAGTCTCTAATGCAGAGACCATTGTACGCTGGCTGGCTATTCCTCCCCATGTGACACCGCTTCAGGCCATGTGGAAGCCTGAAAACTCATCCTACGAGGAATATGAGCGCAAAGATCAAGCTCTACTCTCATTGGTGGCGGCAAAGACGGGACTAAAGCTCTACGACCTGGGTGA
>JBDTBU010000157.1:0-18775 GCA_039923935.1 Ktedonobacteraceae bacterium
CTCGCACACATCGCTGCGAATCTCGCGTTCAACCTGCTGAAAACGTCCCAACGAGATCGAGGGCTGTGTCCAACGAAAGACGCGCAGGGTAGGCGGTGCCTCACCGCGCAGATGTTGCAACAGCACAGCCTCGTCGATAGCCATGTTCATAGCGGCGTCCTGGACCTGGGTATTGAGAAAACGATAGGTCTCTGACATAACTGCTTCCTTTTGATACTCTGGCATGTTTATAGTTTTGGCACGCGGGCAGCTTTCCACTTCTCGCGCTGGGCCTCGCGGATTTTTTCTGAAGCGGGCACATAGCGGGCCAGGAACTCGCTGCGGAAGGCTGGATAGGTGCCCGCGATAATCGAGGCACGCAGTTCAGCCGCCAGACGCAGCATAAAGCGAATGTTGTGAATGCTGCCCAGGCGATAGTACAACTGCTCTTCCGTACGCGCCAGATGATGCACATAGGCCGCGCTATAATTGCAGCAAGTGTAGCAATCGCAGCCCTCGTCGATGGGACCGCGCATACTCTTGTAACGCGCTCCTTTAATACTGATACGGCCTGTACGCGTGAAGAGACCGCCATGCCTAGCCACACGCGTGGGCAGCACGCAGTCAAACATATCCATACCCAGACCCACGCCTATCACTAGATCTTCAGGCGAACCCACGCCTAACAGGTGGCGCGGCTTCTCACGTGGCAATTCGGGCGTTGTAACGCGCAACATCTCCCACATCAACTCTTTCGGTTCGCCCACTGATAGTCCGCCAATTGAAAGGCCTGGAAAGGGTAGATTACCCACAAAACGCGCACTCTGCTGGCGTAGTTCCGGCTCAAAGGCTCCCTGCACAATCCCAAACAACGTCTGCTGTGGATTGTATTGTTCTTTGGCAACTAGAGCACGTTCGGCCCAACGATGCGTACGCTCCATCGCCTCTTTTGCCTCTTGGGGTGTGCATGGATGGGGCGCACAGATGTCCAGCGGCAAGATAATATCCGCACCCAATTCGGCTTCGATGCGCATCACATTTTCGGGCGTGAGGAGATGGGGTGAGCCGTCTAAATGCGACTTAAACGCGGCCCCTTCCTCGCTCAACTTGCGTAAATGCCCCAGGCTAAAGACCTGGAAGCCGCCGCTATCAGTCAGGATTGGGCCATCCCAGTGCATAAAATTGTGCAGTCCGCCAAACTCAGCGATCAACTGCGAACCAGGCCGCAACATCAAATGGTAGGTATTGGCGAGGATAATCGCCGTCCCGGTAGCGTGCAGCTCTTCTGGGGAAACGCTTTTCACCGTCGCCTGTGTGCCCACGGGCATAAAAATAGGCGTGAGGATCGAGCCATGCGGCGTCGCAACCACACCCGCGCGTGCCCAACTCTCCGGGCACTCTGCTTCAATCGTAAATGAAAATGCTGACATATCTATTTCTAACGACGCGCCAAAGCAGGGTCAGGCGCGATTCACTTCTTTTTTCGACTTCCACAATGAGCATATTACTCGATCTTATTTTCTCACATTGGTCAAGTTTTTCGCTTTGTCTCAAATAACGAAAATACCTGACATACTCAATATCACAGGTATAAAGAAACGTCTAGCAAGCGAGTAAATAGGGGATTATAAAGAAACACATAAAGATTTCATTAAAATTCTACACTTTTGCAGAATTTTATGAAAAAAACTCTTGAAAATCGTGAAAGGATCGGGTATGCTTCCTTCGGTATCCGGTCTCGGTCTGGTATACAGTGCTCGTCCAGAACATTTAGTCTCGCGCTACTAACGGGTGACAGACACGCTAGTGACTCTGCAAGGCGATGGACCCGGAGGAATACCACCATATAACAAGGAGGTTTCCTGATTTGAGTTTCGTAGACAAAACCCTCAAATGCCGTGAATGCGAAAACGACTTTATCTTTACCGCAGGCGAACAAGAGTTTTACCAGCAAAAAGGTTTGGTAAATCAGCCTGGCCGTTGCTCTAGTTGTCGCGTACGCCGCCGTAACGAGGGCAATACAGGCGGACGTTCCGAACGCGCTCCCCGCGAGATGCATCCAGTCATTTGCGCCGAGTGTGGCGTGGAAACACAAGTTCCTTTCCTGCCCAAAAATGATCGACCTGTCTATTGTAGCACCTGTTTTGACAAGAATCGCGTAGCACCCAGCTAAGCGATTATCCAATACCAGAAAAAAGGGAAGTGCCGGAAAAAATGTCGCGAAACGACATTTTTTCCGGCACTTCCCTTTTTTCTGGTAAAAAGAGCGCAAACTAGACTGAGAAGGCTCAACCTGTGCTCTTTGTGAGAAAAAAACTGTGGAAAACGTCAAAAATGGAACATACTGTGACGTTTTTGCTTGCTAATCCGTAACATACTTTATCAAAAAGACTTTACATTTCCATTGCATTGTAAGTGTTTGTGATTTAAACTATGTGCATGATATTCTACCCATACCGTCGAGGTGTTTTGGATGGTCGCCATTAATCCTGATGAATCGATTACAGTGCCTCAGATGACGCTTGAACATCTGCTTGCAGAGACATCTGCCTATCTCTCTCCACACGATCTGGAGAAGGTACGCGATGCCTTCGAGCTGGCAAATCATGCGCATATGGGCGTTGTGCGCCGCTCAGGAGATCCCTACATCCAACATCCGCTGGAAGTGGCTCTGCTGCTGGCAGATATGCGTATCGATGCCGATGGCATTGCGTCCGCACTGCTCCACGATGTGGTCGAGGATACCGATTTTACGCTGGACGATCTGCGCAAGCGTTTTGGCAATGCTGTGGCAAATATTGTGGACGGTGTGACGAAGTTCGATGCCCTGGCCAGCAATCAGCCTGCGCCCAAAGACAAAAACGCACCCGAAACGCCCGAACAGATCGAGCAGCGCCAGCGCCAGGCCCGCGATCTCAAACGCCGTCAACGTACTGAGACGGTGCGCAAAATGTTGTTAGCTATGGCAGAAGATCCGCGTGTGGTGGTGCTCAAACTGGCGGATCGCCTGCACAATATGCGTACATTGAGCGTAATGAACCCCGTACAACAACAAAACACAGCCCGCGAGACCAACGAGATTTATGCGCCGCTGGCCCGCCGTCTCGGTATGTCCCTGGTTCAGGCCGATCTAGAAGACCTGGTTTTTTCCTACCTTGACCCTGACCGTTACGCCAGCTTGGCCCGCGAAGTTGAAGAAGAGCATCGCAAACGCCTGCCCTATATCGAACAAACCAGCCGTATGCTGCGCGAAGAGATGGAGCGGGCTGGCATCTCCGCAGAAGTCCAAGCTTGGCAGAAACATCTCGCTAGCATTGAGCGTAAGCTAGAGCAAAACGGCGGCGAGTTGAGCCAGATCCACGATTTTGTGTCGTTTCGCATTCTGGTGGATTCAGTCCACGATTGTTACTTAGCGCTGGGGCATATCCACGCGCTCTGGCGGCCCAAAGATGGGCGCATCAAGGATTTTGTGGCAACCCCAAAACTGAACGGTTATCAATCGCTGCATACCACGGTCTTCTGCCTGGAAAATCAATTGGCCGAGATCCAGATTCGCACGCACGAGATGCAGAGGATCGCGGACTATGGCATTGCCAGCTATTGGTATATGAAAGATCGCGGCGGCACGCGTCTCTCTACGCACGAGATGATCGCCTGGATCGAGCAGTTGCGCGATTGGCAGCGTGAGTTGCCCCAAAACGCCGATGAGTTTGTCGAGGCCGTCAAAGGCGACATTTTCCAAGAGCAGATCTTTGTCTTTACCCCCAAAGGCGAGGTCAAAGACCTGCCACGCGGCTCCACGCCGCTGGATATGGCCTATCGCATCCATACCAATATTGGCGATCACTGCGCTGGTGCACGCATTGTCACTAATATGGAGGAGAATGGACGCTTGGTCACGCGCATCGTGCCACTGGACTACGAGTTGAAGGGCGGCGAGATCGTGGATATCCGTGTGAACAATACAGCCCATCCGACACGCAATTGGCTCTCTTTTGCACGCACGACTACCGCCCGTACAAAGATCCGGCGCTATCTGAAAACCTATGAACGCGAAGTCAACCTGCAACTGGGTCGCGAACGCCTGGACTTGGCGATTAAGGGCATGGGTGCCTCTGGCATTAAAACAGTCCAGAATGACGACTTAGCGAAATTTTCCGCGCCCAAGAAATATCTGACGCCGGATGATTTGTTTATTGCACTTGGTCGCGCAGAACTGCCCGTCATGTCAGTGGTCGATTATCTGACCCCGCTGCTGCAAAGTCGCGGAGAGATCAAGATCGCTGACAGCATCGAGAGTCGTAAGCAGAGCCTGACCCAGAGTTGCCCGGAGAGTGCAACACCGCTGATTATGGTCAAGCTAGCGCACTGCTGTTGCCCACTACCAGGCGATGCGATTACCGGTCTGGTTAACCCCAGCAAGGGCATTCTTGTTCATCGCAGCGATTGCCGTACGCTGCGTCGTTATCGTGGTCAGGAGAGCGAGCGTTTGATTGAGGTCAACTGGCTGCAAATCGAAGCGCAGCACTATCTGGTCCCCATTATCATCGTTGCGCGAGACCGTCCTGGCCTGCTGCGCGATGTGGCCGTCGTGGTCTCCGATGCCAACATTAATATGACCGCTGTCACTTCAACCACAAACTTCTCAGTACAGCGTGCAATCATTACAGCAAGCCTTGAAATTCACTCACTAGACCAGATTGAACCGATCTTTGATAAACTCAAGCAAGTCAAGAATGTGGTGAGTGTGACGCGGGATCTCGGCCATCGCGCGAATTAGGCCGAATGGGGGAGAGTGGAACTTTTCCTCTCTGCTACGTAGTATTATGAAGGAGGGTGTTTAGAGAAAACGTCGCCCACCAAAAGTCAGCAACCAACGTTGACTGCTGTCCACATACAAAAAAGCACGCATCCTATATGTTGACTGGAAGCGCCTAAATGATAAATATGTCCATTCGTAAATCGTCGGCGGAGAAGGAACCTATCCGTAAATCAGCTCAAGAGTTAATCCGTTTTATTCACACCTATATGCCACCTCCAGAAAGAGAGTTGGTACAGCACGCGCTACGCCTAGCCTGGGAAACCTGTGAAGGAGTACGCGGGCCGCGTCTGATTCCGCCGCTGGAACATGCCCTAGCCATCGCTAATATCCTGGCCGCCATGCATATCGACGCTATTGGTGTCTCTGCTGGCCTCATCTTCGAAGCAGTGGACGCGGACCGCGTTTCGCTGCAACGTGTCGAGGAGGAACTGGGCAGTTCGGTGGCACGCGTGATCGATAGTATGCAGCGTTTGAATATTCTAGAGCGCAAGAAACAGAGTGTGTCCCAGGGGCAACTCGCTCAGGGTGAAGCGGACAAAGGCTACGAATCAAAAAAACAGCGCATCCGTGAACGCATTCTCGAAAATATGCGCCGTCAGCAAGTGGAAACCGTGCGTAAGATGTTCTTCGCGATGGCCGAAGATCCACGCGTAGTACTGCTGAAGTTGGCCTACCGCCTACACGCCATGCGTACAACCTACACACAAGCATATGCGGTGGATCAACAGGAAATGCAGAGTATGGCTCGCGAGACGCAGGAGATTTACGCACCTCTGGCCGGGCGGCTGGGCATGTCGCGTCTGGAGAGCGAGCTGCAAGATATGGCCTTCGCTGTGCTGGAGCCGGAAAAATATACCTGGCTACGCAGCGTGATTGAGTCTGAAAGCACACAGTGGCGCACCTATGTTGAACAGGTTTGCGCAATCCTACGCGACGAAATGCACAAACTGGGTCTAAAGGCCGAGGTTTCTGGTCGGATCAAACACCTGTATAGCTTCTATAAGAAGCTGGTACGCAATACTGGTGATGATAATCTTGTTGGAAGCCTGCAACAGGCCGATTTTAGCCAGATTCATGACCTGATCGCCTTTCGTATCCTGGTCGAAAGTACCTCGGATTGTTACTTAGCGTTGGGCCATGTCCATAGCCTGTGGAAGCCGAAAGATGGGCGTATCAAGGATTTTATCGCTAATCCCAAGCCCAATGGCTACCAGGCGTTACACACAACGGTCTTCTGCTTGGCCGAGCAGTTGGTCGAGATCCAGATTCGCACCTTCGCCATGCATGAAATGGCTGAGTACGGTGTGGCTATGCACTGGCACTATAAAGATGTCGGCGACCATGCCTCGGCTTCGGCCAAAGAACTGCTCTCCTGGCTGCGTCAACTGAACGAATGGCAACGCGAGTTGCGTGCTACAACGTCCAGTGATAGCGAGTTCGTCACCGCTATGCGCGACGAATTTCTAGAAGAACAGATCTTTGTCTTTACCCCCAAAGGCGAGGTCAAGGATCTACCAGTTGGCTCGACACCTCTGGATTTTGCGTATCGCGTGCATACAAAAGTTGGCGATCATTGCGCCGGTGCTCGCGTGACCACCGAGAGCGGCAGCGGCGATAGCGAACAGCTTGTCACGCGTATGGTGCCGTTGGATTATGAGCTTCAGAGCGGCGATATCGTCGAGATCATCACCACACGCACAGCTCATCCAACCCGCGACTGGCTGAATTTTGCACGCACTGCTGCCACAAAGAGTAAGATCAAGCGCTACCTCAAAATCTTTGAGCGCGATATTAATGTGCAGATTGGACGCGAGCGGCTAGATCGCGAGATGAAATTGCAGGTTGCACGCGGGCTAGAGGCGGTGCGGGAAGATACGCAAACGGAACTCTGCGAGAACTTCCACAAAGAAACATTTGAAGATATCCTGGCTGCGCTTGGCTGCGATGAATTACGCGCACACGCGGTAGTTGTGAAAGTTCAGGAGATTTGGCACAGCGAGGGCAAAGAGAGCAGAGAACACATTGAAGAGTTCGAGCTACCGGGAACTGTCCGTGTTTCGACAGGCAACACTGCCGCACGTTTAAAGGTCGCTGGCGTCAGTGGCCTGCTGACAACCCTGGCAAACTGCTGCTGTCCTCTGCCTGGTGATGAAATTGTTGGCTTTATCAGTCGAGGCAAAGGGGCGGTCGTCCATCGCTCGGACTGTCCCAATATTGATCGCTACCGCGAACGCGAACGGGAGCGGTTGGTGAACGTAAGCTGGACCACTATGGGTCAGCAACGTTATCTCGCACCAACCATTATCACCGCACGAGATCGTTCGGGATTGATCCGTGATATCGCTACAGCGGTTTCCGAAGCCAATGTTAATATGACTTCTGTTAGCTCCCATACCGCACCCAGTAAAGAGCGAGCGATGGTCACAGCCACGCTCGAAGTAGAGAGCATAGAGCAAATGCAGCGGGTCTTTGGAAAGCTTGAAAAAGTCAAGGGCGTCTTGAGCGTCGAACGCGATCTAGGGAAGAAGAAAAAATAGTTCCAGTTGGTTTGTGAGCATAAAAAAAATAGGCGTCGCCTATTTTTTTTATGCTCACAAACCAACTGGTTTCATAGTGCAAATTTAGCTACGCAGGCGCTCCAGCACGGGAGGTTGGCGCAGCTTAGCCAGTGCACCGGCCTCAATTTGGCGTACCCGTTCGCGTGTAATGCCAAGTTCGCGGCCAACCTGTTCAAGCGGATGAGCTTGGCTATTATTTAAGCCAAAGCGCAACTGTAGGACCAGACGTTCACGCGGGGTCAGCACCGATTCGAGGACGCGTTGCACCTCATCCTTGAGTGTTTGAGTGGTCGCAAGATCTTCAGGCGAGGCTGATTCGGTATCAGCCAGCACATCGCCTAGTTCCTGTTCTTCATCCTCGCCAACGGGGAGTTCGAGTGAGACAGGTGCGCCGGGCGCGGACTGTAATTCCACCATACGGATGGGATCGAGGCCAGTCGCCTCAGCCAGTTCCAGTTCGGTAGGTTCACGGCCAAGCTCCTGTAAGAGGCGCTGGCGTTCGCGGCGAATGCGGTTTAAAGCGGTATTCACATAGACGGGGAGGCGGATAGTGCGTCCTTTATCAGCGACAGCCCGGCTGATAGCTTGGCGAATCCACCAAGTCGCGTGTGTGGAGAAGCGATGCCCACGCCGCCAATCGTAGCGTTGCACCGCTCGGATCAGGCCAATATTGCCTTCCTGAATCAGATCAAGCAGCGTCAAGCCGCGTCCAACGTAGCGTTTGGCGATACTGACCACTAGGCGCAGGTTTGCCAGAATAAATTGTTTTTGTGCGGTGCGGTCGCCCTTCTCGATGCGTTGCGCGAGGTCGATCTCGCGCTCATGCGTAATCATAGGCACACGGCCAATTTCGCGCAAATAGGTCATTACCGCATCTGATTCGCCCGCGTCTGAGGATTGGACATTATTCTCCTCGGCGTCCTCTGAACGGCGGCGACGTGGACTAGGCCGTCGAGAGTGAGAGGTATCGTCGGCATGAACCGCTGGAAGGACTCGAATGGAAGCGATTTCCCGTTCAGGGGAGCCTGGGATCTGAGCCAGCTCCTGATGTACTTCGGCCATATCTTCTAATTCCAGCGGAGCTGTATCCAGGCACACGACATCCTCTGCTAACTCCGGCCCATTCTTCCCACGACATTCGCTATCATCTGTATATGCAAGATCTTTTTTGAGCAACCGCCCAAAGATGTCATCGTATTGCTTGGCAAGATCCGTATTCATTTTCTCAGTGTCAGGGCGGGGCAATAATGCTCCAGCCGTGTCACGCTCCAAATCAATCATTTTGCGCCCTCCGTGAACAGTAGTATCTTAAGCAGCAAGATAGCAGTATCTTCCGTCGGTTCGGCTCTACACACTCAAGGAAAGCAATCCTGCAATCGGGATACGGTGTCCGAAAACCGAGTGGGAGGAAGTCAAAGACGCACACAACTCGTGGTTCCTATTATATAGAAACGCAGAGAAACCGGAAAATATTCCTTCACCACTCCCAATTATAACGCAAAAGTCCCCTTTCTTCTAGTCCCCTGGACAAATCTTGCGAAAAGTCGCCCTTCTGGGATGCGCTCCTCTGGACTAGCATTCAGGTTGACCTGCTTTTCAGCCATGTGCCTCTCTCACAAAATGCCTCTACCACAGAGACAAACCACCTTACCTATATCCATAATACGTTCCAGACCAACTAAAGTGGCAGATGGCTGGAAGACTGGCTAGTGGTATCTGGACTTGGCAACAATGAAGGAGTTGGAGGCAACCCCACGACCTCTCCAGCAAGCGAATCAGCCACGACTTCTGCCGGTTTGCGCAGACGTTTCACGATGTTGAATGCTTGGAAAGCGAGCCAGAGAAAAACGAGGGTGGCTACGAGAAAAAGCGAGAATGAGCCAAGAACATCGCCTACAGCATCCCAACTCGCGCCAAAAATGTAGCCCAGTAGGATGGGCAGAACTGCCCCCACTGTCTCGCCAAGCGCATCGTAGACCACAAAACGCCGATAGGGATACCGTTCCGCACCCGCCAGAATATTGATAGTCCCCCCCAGGGCTGAAATAAGAAAACGGCTAAAGAAAATCGCCCAGCCACCCAGGCGATTGAAATAGACACGCGAACGTCTAATCGTGCGCGGCTTGATGATACGTAGCTTGCCAGATGTCTCCAGCCAGTCCAGCAATTTGCTACCCCAGAGTCGGCCCAAAAGATAGCCAACGTTGTCACCCACAACAAAAGCACTGATGGCTACCGGGATTAAAATGGCTAGGTTAAAGTCTACATCCCCCAAAGCAGCAAACGCTCCAACGGCGAGCAACACCAGGCTGGTCGGCAACGGTATGCCTACAGCAGAAACAAAAACTGCCAACCAGAGAATGGGATAGCCATATTGTTGGAGCCAAATCAAGAGGTACGGTAGCATGCTACTCATAACTCACGCTCCCTTCCGTACAAAGCCGGAGGGTAGCGTGAAGCGTAGAGGAGTTGGACAGCAGGAGCAGGAGTAGGAGTAGGACACACCAGATGATGCTGACGGTATACCTGGATAGTCGTGCGCACATCACGCATCACAGAATCAAGCGGACGCCGCGAGTAGTCAGCAATGAAACGTAAGCTTGCACGATATTTTAAGACAGGTTTTGTAATATGCAGGGATTGGGAGAGGCAACTCTCCGGGACACTATAGGCGTGAGCGATATAGGGAATGGTCATCCAGGGGCCAACCGTACTAACATCTTTGGCTACAACGCGCTGGTGATCCTGCGTAAATTGTTGATACGCCTGCACCGTGCTCACGGCAGCGAATATGACGCTCGCCAGGGCCACACAAAGCAGCAAGCTCACAGCAAGCAATTTCTGACGTACACTCACAAGGCCACGTATCTTTCTCTACGTTTCTTTACCAGAGAATACCCTGGCAAATTGCGCATGCTGGCAAATTTGATTCAACAACGCTCTTGACGGAACTCACGTATTCCCCTTAGAATAGCAGAATGAATAGTTCAGTGCAACATCTCACAGTCGCGATCAAACGGATTGATACAAGTCTGCCCCTGCCAGTCTACGCGACGGCAGGCTCAGTCGGCTTCGATCTGCTGTGTCGGGAAGATATCGAGATACTCCCTCGGCAGATCGAGCTGATTCCCGGCAATGTGATTGTACGCATCCCGGCGGGTTATTTTCTGCTGTTAACATTACGTAGTAGTACCCCTCGTCGGAAGAGTTTGCTCATTCCCAATGGCGTTGGTATCATCGACCAGGATTATTGTGGTGAGGGGGATGAACTAAAAGTACAGGTTCTTAACTTTAGCGAAGAGGCTGTACAGGTGAAAAAGGGCGAGCGGATCGCTCAGGGGTTGTTTCTGCCGGTGATGCGGGTGGATTGGGAAGAGGTGAATGAAGTAGGCCAGGGGCGAGGTGGTTTTGGGAGTACCGGCGTATGATACCCAATTATTACACATTGCTGGGAGTGACTCCCAGAGCCAGCACAACAGAGATTAAACGGGCTTACCGGCACCTGGCGCGTCAGCACCATCCCGATGTGAGTGTGCAGAGCGCGGACGAGCAGATCAAGCGTGTGAACGAAGCCTACGCGGTGCTCCGTGATGCCAAAAGACGCGCACTCTACGACGAACAACTCCGCCAAGCATGGCTCCATGCTGAGGCTGTGCGTCGCGAACGGGTGCGCCAGCAACAAGCACAGCGTGAGCCGCAAATGACCTGGATGCAGGGTGTATTCGGTTTTGTGCGCGAATTGAAGAAGGGTATGCACGACGATTAATACGGGACTTATTCAAGTTACGGAACGTCTTCCGCTACAATTGGCCAATAGGGCAACAGGAAACGCAAGGCAAGTCCCTGACCGAGCAGTGTGACCAATACGACGCCATACACAATGTCTTCGAGCAACTTGCGCTGCACAAACTTTACGGGCAAACTGAGAACCAGAGCAAGTGAAAGCGCCCCATGCAGCCCGGCGAGCACAAACACGGGATGCCAATTGGCAGGAAGTGGGCGCGGCTTTGGCAAAAAACGCAGGGTACGACCTCGCGCTATGCGGCGTGCTAGAACGTTTTGGACAGGTACCAGCAGATAAACCATCAAAAAACGGCCCCCGATAATGCCCAGCACGGCCCAGAAGATGCCGGGTAGCGCGTCCAAAAAATGGGACGCACCAATCTGAATACCTAGGAGCAGAAAGAGCAGCGAATTGGCGAGATAGGCAATAAATTCCCACACCTCTTGCGCGGTCTCCTGCGCGTGCTGAGACATTTGCCGGTTACGTCCATAGCTGCCGATCACCAAACCCGCTCCCACAACGGTCAGCAAGCCAGAGGTGTGGAGCGTATCCCCAAGCAAATACGCGCCATAGGCCACGCTAAACGTCACAGTTGTCTCGATCAGATGGTCATCCACCAGCAGCAGAAAACGCGCCACAATCCAGCCCATGACTAAACCTAAGAGCGGTCCACCCAGGAGCAACCAGAGACTTGCCAGCGTAATCGTCAGGCCAGAAAGATGTCCAAAATTGCCAGTCACCGCAGCCATGCCCAGCGAGGGCAACAAGAGACCCAGCACTATTCCAAACACAGCAACACCTACGCCATCGTTGAAGAGACTCTCGCCCTCAACCACGATGCACAGGCGTTCAGGCAGGCCAAGTTGCTTCAAAAGGGAAAGCACAACCACTGGATCGGTTGGCGAGATAATCGCGCCCAACAAAATGGCTAGCAGCCAGGGCAGTCCAATCGCCAGATGAAGTGTTGTGGCCAGAATCGCCACAGCCAACAGCAGGCCAGGTCCAGCCAGCAGCACAATGGGGAGCCAATCAGCAGCGATTTGTGTAATATCCACATTCCATGCCCCCTCAAAGAGCAACGGGGGAAGAAAGAGAAAGAGCACAATATCAGGGTTAAAAGTAATTTCGCTTAAAATAGGTAAAAAACCAAGCAGCAGGCCAACAACCACAAGAATCAGTGTATAAGGTAGGCGCAGACGCTTAGAAATCAGTGCCACTAGCAGCGTGACCGAGAGCAAAAGCACCATCAAGAGCACTGTATGAGAGGCTGCTGAGCCAACGGTGTTACTGGCAAAAATCATATGCTTGCCTCTGGTGCCAAGTGCTCAGCCACTTCGCGATTTCCCAACCAGCGTAACAGCAGAAACCCGCCGACACCCGACACAAGAAAGGCCAGCAAGACGCCGGGAAAGCCCAATGAGAGATGGATTTCCCAGAAATGTTCGTAGTTCGTCGCCCACGGGGAATTTGCCAAGAACAGTGCGATGATGGTACAAACAAGCAGCAGAATACCGCTAGAGGTTTCCGCGTGCACAAACTCCTGGAAAGGGGTCAGCAAGCGCTCAGCAAGCGGCCTGTTCTCTGGTTGAAAAATCCTTGTTTTCATGTGTCTCCACTGATATTTCTGGTACAACGCCTCTTTTGTTATTGTAGCAAGCGTACGATAAGCTGTATAATAGACGGATATATCTGTATCATAGAAGAAGGGAAAACATGCCATGACAGAACTTCCATCCTTCGCCATGCGCGTTTCTGATGTATTCGCTAGTAGTGTTTTTTTAACAGAGAAGCTCGGCTTTACCCTGACAGAGCACAAGCCTGATGAAGATATCGCCTATCTGCTCGATAGCGACGGGGACACGCTATTGCTGGCCGGACCGGCAGCACAAGAAAACCTCGCAGTGTATCTAGCCGCTCAGCACTCCATTGCCAGGCCAGGCGAGAGCATTGGCTTCAATGGTGGCGACCTGGAGGCACGCCAAGCTGATCTACTAAGCAAAGGGATAAACGACCTCCAAATCACACAGAACCGTATCGGAGATCGTATCCTTGCTGTCAAAATGTTCGACAACTACACATTTCATTATACTGTGCCTGCTACGCACGCATTTGACGACATTTTGAGCATGTACGCTCACCTATCTGCTGAACTGGACGGGGCGCTGACGGGGCTGAGCGAGGCTGAGATGGGTCTGGCGTTGCATGAGGATAGTTGGAGTATTCGCCAGATCATCCATCATCTCGCCGATTGCGACATCCTCTTTGCCGAAAGAATGAAGGTGCAGCTTTCTTCGTCGGGCGCAGTAATGGCAGATCCTCACCCCGTAGGTAACGCGAGCGTAAGCACAGGATCAGAGTATCGAGATCGGCCTGTGAGGACTTCCGTGGCCCTCTTCCGCGCCTTCCACGAGCACATTCTGGATATCGTCAAGTATGTGCCAAATGCCGGAGAGCGTTCCATTGACGGGAACAATGGGCAGAAAAGCACATTTAGCCAGATGGTACATCTCATTGTTGGACACACGGGGGAGCACCTAGATGAGATTTTGGAGATTCGGCGGAAGTATGGGAAGTAGGTGATGGAGTATATGTGTGCGAGGGGCGTCCTGTCAGGCTGGGTGCTCCTCGCGCATTTAGATGAGCAAGCTACGCAGCAGATACCGCTACCAGGGAGATCAGCCTGTAGCCGTGGTTATAGACGCGTGTAATGTCGAGTCCATGCATCCTCAATTTGGAGCGTAGCTTCGAGATATGCTTGGTAATACGCACGCGATTATCAGCGGTGGCTTCTTGCTGATAGAGAGCCAGAGATAAGGTTGTATCGTCTACTTCTTGACGAGTGAGCAAAAGATCCAGCGCTGTATACTGGCAAAAGCCGAAATGTAATGCGCAATGATTGATGCATAACTCTTCTGTGTGTCTTCATAGGTGATGTTCATCTCAGTGATGAATGTACACGTTTTGGGCATATAATAACACTCCCTGCTGGAGAGAAAGCGCATCCCTGTCTTCTTAAAAATATGCGCGGAAAAGGCGCACAGAGACAAACAACATGAATGGGCACAATGTCATACGAGATTTTTGGGAGAGTTGGGCGCATATTTCTCTACGGGTAGTTGGGACTGTGAGAGAAAAGGGCATTGAGTATCTGCTGATCCCCCAAGTATGGACATACAGCTATTGGCATCATCCTGTCTATCTAGGAAACAAGCTGTATTCATACTATACCACAGAAAAACAAACACTTCAATATATCTATGCGATAAATTTACCTATTTGTAAAATATTCATGTTTTTTTTAACACCACTTCATTCACATTCTGCCATTTTGGTGCGTGTTTTTCCTGATGTGCAGAGTCGTATGCAAATAGTGGAGATAAATGTCTCCGCAATTAGGGATAAATATCTCCACTGTACGCTAGAAAAGCATGCTAATATTTGCATATCGCTTCTAGCAAATTGATTGCCATAAGAAAATAGCTTATCAGACTCGATGAGCGACGAATCAATGGTTACGCAATTGCTAGCTGACTCACTACGGGTTGGTGTTCCCGTAATATTTTGTTGGTATTTAGGATTTCGCCCAAACGCGAAGAAGGGATCTCGTACCTTATGAGTAAGATGCTCAGTTTCCGTGGCTTTTGCATCCGTTGTCTAAATGCAGGATTAGTTGCCCTGCTCCTCGCAATTCTTGTTCCTCTGTCAGTAAATGCTGCCAGCCATGTTCCAAATCAATCTCAAGCAACATGTCTGCAAGCACCTGCCAACCTCGACCCAACGAACCTATCCATCACCCAACTGGAAAGCTATGGCCTACCATTGCGTCCACCCAGTTCGGCAAGTTCGCAAGCCCGATCCAGATGGTTGCAATTAGCAAATCGAATAAAACATGACCACCACGATTGCATTCCCCAGCTTGCAAGCGATACTCGTGCTGTGAAACATACAAATATACCAGTAAATTCGGCGGCACCATGGGCTGGATTCGCTGCTATAGGTGGTACTTATACTAACGCAAGTGCCACCTGGAATCTACCATGCATTAACACAAACGTGCGCCCTGCTGGTGTTAGCATGTGGGTAGGGCTAGGTATTGACAATGTAGAGCAAGCTGGAACTGACGCGTTTGTGGATGGAAACGGCAATGTGTCATACAAATTTTGGTATGAGCTTGATGATGTCAGTATTGGTGTCAATTATTTCCATGGATACTACAACCTAAGTGTACCAAATCCCTGCAACGCTCAGACTCAAATGTATGTGGAAGTCGACTCTCCTGGCAATCCATACTATATAATCGACGGAGGAGGCACCAATCGATCATTTCAGCCAAACTGGCCCTCTTCTGTTGTGAGCAGCGGCGAATGCATGGTAGAGGATTCCCATCATTACGGTAACTTCGATCCTCTTGCCAACTTCGGAGCCCAATCTTTTTACGGCTGTGCTGTAAATTATAGCCTCGATCTTGGATTTGTAAACCCCACGGCTTACGTAATGCACAGTGACTCCAACGGTAATCCAACAATGGCCAATCCTGGAGGATTTTTCAACAACAGTTCGGACTTTAATGTATATTGGAGGAGAGCAAGTTAGCTTCTTTTCAGAAGATCGCAGCGAGGAAGAGGAAACACTCTCATCTTTCTCGCTGCACAAGAGCAGAAAGGATAGACATGCATGTCTCTCCCAGAAAGTCTTCTCCCAGAATTCTATTTCTGGGCCTTCCTCACACTCTGGACCGCCAGCTTGGTTCTATTCGGTACTATAGCTCTGCTGGTCAAAACGATTGGGTTCAGCAACAGACCACGATGGTTGTTGCTCTTCTTCGTGCTGTCGCTAGGGATCAGTATCTGGGCCATTGTGATCGCGCTGCCTCGTTACCAGTTAGAAGCTGGTTTGTGGATACACGCACCACAACACGGAATGTCCACCTCTTATCTAAGTCGTCTGGAACGCACCTATACAGCTGATATACATGTTTGCCAGATTGCGTTTTTTCTTGTGCTTGCCTGCCTACTGATGCTCTGGCTCCTGGAAATTTTCACGTTTCTGCACGCAATTAAAGCATACAAACGGACGGATACAGGAGAACAGCTATACAATAGTGAGAGAGACGCGCAACAACATCCTCTGAACAATAATACACACCGACGACGTTGGCTGAGTCTCATCAGCTTGCTGGGTGGCTTTGGTTTTCTGACTGTGGGCATAGTAATTGCAAGCAGTATGTTTTTGCCTCTTACCAATGGGAATTTTCTACCAATTATCCACTATGGGTCAGCAATAGATCCCACCTTGGCAAACGAACTCATTCTTCTTGAGAGTGTCAGCCTCTTTCTGGCGACCATTGGCGGTCCCTTGCTTTTCCTTCTCCTAGGCATGATGGGTTATCTGGAAATCCGACAGGCACGACGACATCTAACCGGCTCTCAAGATCGGCAGAGCGAGCGAAGTGGTACCTATCGTCACGTTCTTTGGCGCAACATAGCAGCGCTCTTGCTCCTGATTGCTAGTCTGACCGCGTTTCTCTTGGCTGGGAATATCCCTACGCTCATCAATACTGTGAGTGGAAATATCCCTGGACTCAATAGTCAACGGCTTTTTGATATCGTTGTGTTCAGTGTGAGTCTTGTTATTGGCGGGCTTCTTTGGCTCTTCCTTGCTCTGCTTCTCTTCCAGCGACCACACCAGAAAAATACGAGATAAGAGCATACTATTCATAAAACTGGCAATACATGCACAACCCACCCACTCGCACTCGCCACATAGCGACCATCCGGCGACCAGCATAGTGCGCGTACCCATTGGGCGTGCTCCGTGTAAATGAGCACATCTTCACCCGTGTACGCCCGCCAGACACGCAACACGGTGTCTTCGCCTGCCGATGCTACCAATGCACCATCAGGGGACCAGCCCAACACTTTGACGGGCTGAGTGTGTGCTCGATAGGTGGAGAGCACGTTGCTGGTGAGGTCTTCCCAGATGTGGACGTGCCCATCCTCGCCTGCTGACGCTAGTGCAGAATTGTTGGGCGACCAGCCCAGCGTGTAGACGGGGCTAACGTGTCCCTGATAGCTACAAACGTGCGTGCCAGTGCTAGCCTCCCAGGTGTGCACACCGCCTGCGAAGCTACAGGCCGCGAGCCGCTGACCATCAGGCGACCAGGCTACAGCAAAGATACGATACTGCTCTGTACGCGTGTAGAGTCGTTGGCCGGTGTCGGGATACCAAACCTGGACAGTGCTATCGCCCAAATCGCCACCCGAAGCGATCAACGTGCTATCAGGCGACCAGGCCACGCCGCGCACGAAACGTTTGTGACCACAATAGACACTCAGCCGCTCACCATTGGGCACGCGCCAGATATGCACCTTACCGGCAGTATCACCGGAAGCGATGCGTGTACCATCAGGCGACCAAGCCAGGGAGAGTACGGGACCGCTATGGGCGCGATACATACATACATCTTCGCCGCTCAAAGCGTGCCAGACGCGCACAGTATGGTCACGGCCAGCAGAGGCCAGATAGCAGCCATCAGGCGACCAAGCTAATGCGAAGATGTTGTCGCTATGGTTGTGATAGATTAGCAAGGGCACGCTCCTAATGTTCGCGTGGCCCCTCAACCAGCAAATTAATCGCATGGGGCAGAACGGGCAGGATACATTCCAGGCACTCTTTGACGGCTTTGGGGCTGCCCGGCAGGTTGACGATCAGCGTGCGACCACGTATGCCAGCGACGCCGCGTGAAAGCATCCCAAAGGGGGTGTGGCGCAAGCTCTCAGCACGCATGGCCTCAGCAAGTCCGGGCGCTTCACGTTCGAGCACTGCCCGCGTGGCTTCGGGCGTGACATCGCGTGGCGCGAAGCCTGTACCACCAGTGGTGATGATGAGGTTGAGGCGTTGCTCGTCGCTCCACGCACGCAGGGTGGCCTCGATCTGAGGACGCTCATCGGGGATGATAGCTCCCGCGCTGATAACCGCTTCCGGCAATTGCATGACCAGGGCGCGGATAGCTTCGCCGCTCGTATCCTGGCGCGTGCCCTGCGCCCCGCCGTCGCTAATAGTGAGGACACCAATGCTAATCATACATGCTCCACTGTTTCTCTAGTGCGGGGCGAGATCGCGCATCAACGCACCAATCTGGCGGCGCGGACCGAAGATCCACACAGTATACTCGTCTTCTAGATCTTCGACTTCGACCAGACAGCCCATCTCGCGAGCCAGTTTGCGTGCAATATCGAGCATCTGGCCGCGTTCGGCCTCGGCCTGGCTCTTTGTGCTCAGCGCGAGCTTGCCCAGGCGCTCGTCCTGGTTGAGGGTGGCGTTGAGCAGTTCATGCAATTGATCGAAACCAAACACAACTTGCAGCGGAGGCGTGGTCATGATCTGTTCCGCCGAAGCTTCCGAAATCGGGCTACCATTGGGACACGGCTGCTCAGCATCGCCAACGATATGCTCATAGACGTTACGCAACTTCTCCAGGATCATCAGTCGGGCCTCTTCAGGAGCATCGTTACGCGGATGGACATAGGCCAGCAGGCGATACGCAGGGTCGGAGTACATAAATGGACGGGCAAAGGCAGCTCGCCTACCACAGATAGGACAAGTCGCAACGTTGAGCAAGCCCGCTAGCAC
>JBDTBU010000158.1:0-9567 GCA_039923935.1 Ktedonobacteraceae bacterium
TGCAGCACATCTGGCTCGCCCGCAGCACACAACTTCTTGCGCAAGTACCCAATGTAGACATCGATGATATTAGAAAAATGCTCCGCATCGTAGTCCCACACATGTTCCGCAATGGTGGTGCGGCTCAACACCTCGCGTGGACGGCTCATGAGAAAGCGCAGCAAGGCATACTCTTTACTGGAGAGCGAAATCGGACGGCCTCCTCGGCTCGCCTCCTGCGTGCGCGTATCCAGGGTGATATCGAGAAAGTGCAGGGTTGCGCTTCTGGATGATCCCTCGCGCCGCAGCAAGGCACGAACACGTGCTTCGAGTTCCCGAAAGTCGAACGGTTTCATGAGATAATCGTCGGCCCCTAGATCAAGCCCACGGATGCGGTCCTCGACCTCTCCTTTCGCCGTCAAAAAGAGGATGGGCATATTCCGCTGGGCGGCACGCAGACGCCGACAGACCTCCCATCCATCCAGGCCAGGAAGTAAGATATCAAGAATGATCAGATCATACGGGGTGGTTTCACCAAGGGCCAGGGCATCCGCGCCATCGGTCACAAGATCCACCGCGTAATGGCACTGTTCTAAGCCTTTTTTGACATCTTTACCAAGAGTAGGATGGTCTTCGACGAGCAATAAACGCATAGACGCTGCCTTTCTCTGGATATGCTCTCCACAGAGAAAGTATAGGGGATTGAGATGAGTTGGCCATGAGAATTCCTCACTCTGCGCCAAAGGTCCTGTTTTTCATTTTCATCTCATCTTCTTTCACTAGAGTAGGGAGCAGATGGTATCACCACAGAAAAGATTCTCTGCTGCTATTGCCCTTGGAAGCACGGAAAAGAGGCTACTCTCTGGACCTTTTTCGCGGGTTTTTGAAAGAATTATCGTTTTTCTCACAGATTGGAGTATATACTATGAAATCGGCACACACATCGTCATTCTCGAATATTGCTGAGAGACCTACCCAACGCTTGCCGCTCACGCAGCGTGATCCCTTATCACCACCAGATCACCTATCCTCCTCGCCCATTCACGGGTGGATGCTCTTCCCCCAACGCTTGTTTCTGGGAGGAACCTTTGTGTACGCGGGCCTGCAAAAACTCACAGACCCCCACTTTTTCCACAAGGCGACCCCAGGCTATATTGGCAATCAGATTATCGGTTTTGCGCAGGGGTCGCCCTTGCATTTCCTTTTGATCAAAGCGGTGCTACCTCATGCTGTCCTGTTTGGCTGGACAGTCGCCCTGGGCGAGCTGGCAATTGGCCTGGGAACGCTGTTTGGCCTGCTCTTCCGTCCTGCGGCTTTCTTCGGGATGTTGTTGAGCCTCCTTTTCTTCTTGACGGCCAGTTGGCATGTGTATCCCTACTTTTATGGGGCAGACATCGTTTTTGCCTGGAGCTGGCTGACGCTTTTCCTCGTTGGACCCATTGGCACAGGACTCCCAACCTGCGATCTCTGGCTCCAACGGGTTTTCTTCCCCCAGGGTCTGTCTAAGGAAGGGCTACTGGCGCGCGGATTGGGGGTGCTGATCCTAGGCATGAATACTTGGCGCACGCTGGAGCCTGTTCTTCCGCAGAAAGGATCGCAGCAGCAACGGTTTGTGGCTTTCCAGCACCGTCGCGAGAAACGGCGTGCCTTTCTGCAAGGTCTGACGGTCGGTGGCGTGAGTCTGGCTGGTCTGGCACTCGCGAGTTCCGTTCTCCATCTTTTCGGGCGTCCAAGTACGACGACCTCAAGCGGAGCGGCAAGTAGCGGAAGCAGCGGCTCAGGCAATACCTCCGCTGGCACAACCATTGCTCAGGTCCAGGCAGTTCCAGAAAACAGTGCCGTGACCTTTACCATTCCCAGCACAGGTGATCCTGGGGTGCTGATTCATCTGCCCAACCAGCAATTCGTTGCATTCGACGCAACCTGCACGCACGCGGGTTGTGAAGTGGGCTACGACCCAGGCAGTATGTGTCTGATTTGCCCATGCCATGGAGCGCAATTTGATCCAACCAATCAGGCAGCGGTCTTACAGGGGCCTGCCCAGTTGCCGCTGACTGCCGTCAAGATTCGGGTCGATTCCACCAGTGGAGCGATTACACTCGCATAGGTGGCAGAGAAGACTATTGTTGACGAGTCGCCTGCTCAGGAGAAGGGACCTCAAACAGAGAGAAACAAGACAAAAACTCTTCTAGCAAAAAAGGAAAATGGATGAAGCGATCATGGACGGAAGATGAACTTCTGGAACATTTCACCCTTCTGCCTGATGATCGATTGGAACGATCCGGTGGTCGTGCATGGGCTGAAAAGCCGCGTGAAGGATGTCCGGCTCGTGCGCTGCCCCGTCTCCAGCGCCCACGCCAAAGGGGCCGATGCCAGGGGTCATCGCTATGTGGTGCAACTCACGGTTGAGGGCCATGCTTACCAGAAACCCAAGAACCGCCCTGGCACGGATATCGTCGGTTTGGACATCGGCCCGTCGAGTCTCGCGGTCTTCTCGCGGGAAGGTCCAGTCCAGTTGCAGGTGCTCTGTGAGGAATTGCAGCCCAATGCTTGTCAGAAACGGCTCTTGGCCCGCAAGATGGACCGCCAGCGCAGAGCCAACAATCTGCTGAACTATGACGAAAAAGGGCGGATCAAGAGGCGCGGGAAACAGCGTTTGCGCTGGCACGACAGTCGTGGCTCCCTGGCCACCCGCCGACGTACTGCCACCGTCGAACGCACCCACTCGGCTCATCGCAAGAGCCTGCATGGCCGCCTCGTCAATGAGCTGGTGCGCATGGGCAATTCCATCCAGATCGAGAAAACGTCATTCAAAGGCTGGCAAAAGTGTGGGCATGCGTGCTCCGGGAATGGTGGTAGAACACCTCAAGCGCACAGTTGCAAAAACTGGCGGCATCCTCTCGGAAATCCCGACGTACCACACCAAATTGTCGCAGTATTGCCACGGCTGTGGGCGCTACGTGAAAAAGCCGTTATCCCAGCGCTGGCACCAGTGTCCTTGTGGCATTGGACCAGTGCAGCGGGATGTGTATTCGGCGTTTTTGCTGGCGTATCTGGTACCTGAACACACCGTTCCCTCCGTCGCCCAGCACGTCTGGGCAGGTGCGGAATCGCGCCTGAAGGCTGCGATGGAGGGAGTGTACCAACGCGCGAAAGAAGGGCACCGGGTGCCTGGATGATGTTTCTCACTTACATTTTCGTTTTTCAATCACATAAAGAGACGGAAATAATGGTAGACGGTTTTTCCGTTAGGTACATCATGGGATATCTGTCTCCACGAACAGGTACAAGATGCCGTTCACAATCTCGCGTCGCGAGATCGGCTCGCGGGCGACTCTGCTGGCTCTGGGATAAACGGAGCAAGAATGGCCCATTGGGCATCGGTCAGATCCGATGGATAGGGCTTTCGAGTCAACTGACCGGTCATCTTAACTGATCCTTTCTGCTTGCTTGACTGTCTCCTTTTCTTTTTTCTATCGGCAGTTTTCTGAGTTCCGACGCACTCTTACTCTCGTATTTATGTGGGAAATTGTTCAACACTGAGTTCAAAAAATGCTACATTCTAGCAATACATTAGTTGCGACCCTCCCAATGGAGAATGAAAGCCTCCTGGAGTATTGACATCTTGCGATACAATGATGAAGAGCATCATGATGGTGGGCGTGACGGTTGCTCAATCTTATCCTTGCTTCGTCGAACACACGTCTTCTTTTTGAGAAAAGAACGTCGTGTGTTATCGTGTGATACGGAGACATTTCACGTATGGATTCTGCCGATTATTGCCGTTCCTTTCCTTCCGCGACGGATGGCCAACTTCTTCTCCGCAATGTCGCATTGCTTTCGCCAATGGAAGCAAGTGGGCTCCTTTTCCATCAAGATATTTTCATCGTGGACAATCGTATCCAAGCGGTGGGAGCGAGCGGAACCCTCCCGATAGATTCCGATCTGGACCTGACGGTCAAAGAGTGCGACGGGCATCTGGCAACACCAGGACTGATTAACGCCCACACGCATTCCCCTGAAAATGTCCTCAAGGCCACCTCGCCTTCACTGCCTCTGGAAGTATGGTTGGTCCCGCTCTTTGCCGGGGTTGAGGAGTGGACGCCGCGCCTGGTCTATCTGAGCGCGTTGCTTGGTGCGATTGAGATGCTGAAATCAGGGACAACTGCTGTGCTGGATCATCTCTGGACCCCTGAGGGCGTTGCCTTTCCCTACCTGGACGCGGCTATGCAAGCGTATGCTGACGCGGGCATTCGCGCATCCGTTGCTCCTTGTATCGAAGATCAGGATCTTGTCCAGGATGCTGCACGTGCACATGGACTGCTGTTTCCCGCGCACCCGTTTGTTGATCGCTTCTCAACCTGGCCATCGCTCGATATCCAATTGGCGAATCTCGAGCAGTTTTTTGACACATGGCACCTAGCTGATCATGGACGACTGCGCTGCTTGGCCGCGCCTAGCGGCATTCACTGGTGTAGCCCCACACTGCTGGACGCGTGTCGGACACTGGCTGAGCGCTACCAGACGGGCATGCACTTGCACGCGGTTGAGACCGAACTCCAGGCCCATGTCATTCGTGAGGCAGTGGGGCAGGGAGGCATTGCCTACCTTGAAGCGATGGAGTATTTGCGTCCAGGCACCTCTCTGGCTCATGCTCTCTGGTTGGAAACGGGTGATCTTGAGCGCCTAGCTAGCAGTGGCGCGACGGTTGTCCATAATCCGGTGAGCAATCTGCGCTTGGGGAGTGGACAGTTTCCGTTTGTGCAGGCTCGCCAGATGGGCGTGTCTGTGGCGCTCGGGAGTGATGGTTCTGCCAGCAATGATCGCCAGAATATGTTTGAGGTCTTGAAACTGACCGGCCTTTTGCATAATCATCCGGGGACTGACTACCGGAATTGGCCCAGCCCGACAGCACTCCTTGAAGCCGCCACACACGGGGGAGCAGATGCCCTGGGACTGTCACATGATCTGGGGCGCATTGCTCCCGGTCAGTTGGCTGATCTTGTGTTGTTTGATTTACACACTGCGGCCTTTCTTCCTTTGCGCGATCCCTCTCTGCATCTGGTCTATGGTGAAACTGGCACCTCGGT
Source organism: Ktedonobacteraceae bacterium (assembly GCA_039923935.1). GTDB lineage: Bacteria > Chloroflexota > Ktedonobacteria > Ktedonobacterales > Ktedonobacteraceae > Paraktedonobacter. Next base: position 5,070 of record JBDTBU010000158.1, read on the forward strand.
CACGACCGTCATCGTCGATGGTAAGATTGTAGTTGAGCGCGGGACGGTCCTTTCCATCAACGAGGAGGATCTCCACCAGGAAATTCGTGAGCGTTGCTCGACCCTCTGGCCGGGGTTTTCAACGCTGCGGGATCGGGTCGCACACACTGAGTCGGTTCAGGCGATATTTGAGACCCTCAGCCACCTTTTGCTGCGAGGCGAGAAGGCCAGATAGGATCCTTTGTCTTTTTTTGTCGGTATGGTCGTGTGGAGGAGTATGCTGCGAGAGCATTTCTTGCGAACTTCTCACACGAGAAAGGATGACCTGTTCATGGAAGAAACAAATGATGTGGGCAATATCGAGGCTGGGGCGGACGCTCGCCCTGAGGCACCACCCGAGCTATCAGGTGGAGTCGCCTCAACGGTTATCGATTATACCTTGCGCTTCACCGGCGCGCCCGGACTGGGGCAACTTGTGGCTGTTGCTGTGGCGTCGGCAGTCTACATTGTCCTGAGTTGGTTGGCTATTATCGCGCTCCCTTCCGGCTTTCCCGTGGTCTCAGCCGTCTTCCTGGCGATTGGCTTCGGCATTCCATTCGCACTCTGGTTCGGCGGCTGGGCTTTTGTGATTGCGTATCTTGGCAACTTTATTGGGGCCGGACTGCTGTCGAATCCGCCTTTGCCGATCAATATTGCGCTCTGGTTCGGCACTGCTGACCTCATTCAACTCGGATTGCCGATGCTCCTCTATCGCTTGTTGGCCAAGCGTTTCGGCGTCAGTCCGATTGGCAAAGATGTGTTTACCGTCCGGGGCTTCCTGTTCTTTGTCATCTGCGCGGTGTTGCCGAATAATATCATTGGCGGATTGTATGGGAACTTTGTGTTGGTGCAAACGGGCATTCTTCCGAGCAACGCGTATTTCTCGGCCTGGTTCATCTGGTCGCTTTCCAACGTCGTGGTCACGTTGATTATTGGCTCGGTGCTGCTCACGTTCCTGGGGCCGGTTGTCGAGCGTTTTGGCCTGACTGTTCGTACCTTCCTCAGCTAAGAACCGGACCATTCGCTGTCTGGGTGTTTTCTGGGAGGGATGTGAAACGATTCTTCTCCTGAGAAGCAAGGAATACGCTCTCAGGAGAAGAATCGTTTTTCTGCGTGGTGAGGTGCTACCGCTTCTTTGCATAGCGCATTCAGGATGTGGATCCTCTGCGCGAGCCATCCTGACCGAGGATGTCGCACCACTGATCGACGGTCATGAGAGGGGGGAGCTGGGGATAGCGAGGATGGAAACACCCGGCGAGATTGGCACAGACCGGTCGCTGGAGGCCGGTTTTTTCCAGCAGGTCTGTGTTCTCGAAGAGCTGCAGCGGGGTGCCAGTAAACGTCAGTTGCCCACTGCGGAAAGCAACCACGCGCTGGCAGTATTCGGCGACAAGGGTCATGTCGTGTGTAATCACTAGAATGGTTTTTCCCTGCTGTTGCAGATCACGCAGCAACCCCATGATCGCCGCCACAGAACGTGCGTCTTGCCCGGTGGTTGGCTCGTCTACAATCAGAATGTCTGGCCCCATGGCGAGGATAGCTGCAACCGCCAATCGCTGGCGCTGCCCTTTGCTCAAAAAGAGGGGATCCTCATTGAGACAATCGCTCAAGCCCACGGCCTCAAGGGTTGCTTCGGTGAGCGTCTGTCGCTCGGCTGATGCTCTCCCAATGTTTGTGAGTCCTGAGAGGATTTCTGCCCGCACAGAGCGAGTGAACAACTGGTGATCGGGATTCTGAAACACATAGCCAACGGAGGACGGGAGGCCAGCTCGATCTCGGCGTGAACGGACCTCACGCCCACCTATGGAGAGGTGTCCACGTGCTGGCCGGTAGATGCCGGCCAAGATCTTCGCCAGCGTCGTTTTGCCACTCCCATTGGGTCCCAGGAGCGCGAGCATTTCACCACGGTAAAGGGCGAGGTCTACTCCGCGCAGCGCAGTGGTCCCGTCTTCGTACTCATACCAGACGTCAGACGCCTGTGCAACCAGTTCAGTGCGGGCTGATGCTGGTTCGCTGGCCGTTTGCTGTTGCGGTGCCTTCCAGCTCACGTGTGCGAGTGTGGGTGAAAAAGCCGTTTCAGCTTCCTGAAGGGTCAGCGGCACACGAGAGTGATAGGTCAAGCCGGTGCGCCATGAAATGCGGACGAGTTCACCCGCCGAGACACCGCACTTCTCGAGAAGGCGCTGCCTCGTATAAAAGTCCTCAGGGGGAGCGACCAGTTCAAGATACCCTTGATGGAGAAGCGCGATACGGTCGCAGAACGCGCCCAGAATCTCAGGGTCCTGCTCGACGAGAATCACTGTCAGGTGGTGTTCCTGGCGCAGACGCGTCAGCGTTTCAATCACCTCGCGTTTACCGACCGGGTCGAGATCGCTCGTTGGTTCATCGAGGATAAGCACCTGCGGGCGGAGCGCCAGGAATGATGCAATGGCGACCCGTTGTTTCTCGCCGCCAGAAAGCTCTGCCGGATGCACAAAAAAGGCACCGTGCCAGAGGTGCTCCAAGCCGACCCAGCGTAACGCATCCTTGGCCCGCTGGACAATCTCTTCGCGGGGCAGGCCGCGGAGTTGGAGACCGAAGCCCAGTTCATGCAACAGGCTCATGCGTAGAAACTGGTTTTCGGGATCTTGCAGGACCATCCCAATCCGCCCCTCACTGGCCGTTTTTTCGGTGACCGCCTCGCCAAAGAGCGTGATGGAGCCACGAACATGCGCGAGTAATTGTTCAGGGGTCAGACGGACAGAAAACGGCAGGATCCCCAGAAGCATGCGACAAAGCGTCGTTTTGCCAGCGCCACTGGGGCCAGTAATCCCCAGGCACTCGCCCTGCTCTACCTGCAAGGTAATGTCTCGTAACACCCAGGACTGTGGTTTCTCACGAAAGGTAGGGTAACGCCACCACACGTGATCAAGCGCAAGGGCCGCAGTCATTGTGCTCCCTTCTTGCCCATCCAACGCATCACTTCCACCCCCTTTGCAGTAGAAGCGTCAGATTCAGGTGTGGTCCAAAGGTGAGCACGAGTAATCCGAGACACACCACGAAGGTCAGACCATCGATCCAGTGCCAGGCGCTGGTTTCATAAAAGTCCGTACTAGAACTCTTGAGTCGATAGCCACGAGCAATCAGCGCATCGCCGATTTCGCTGGAGCGCCGGATCATCACCGCCACCATCGGGACAGCCACTCCAGCCAGATCGTTCAGGCGTTTGATGCTGCTGCGGGGCCGAGCATTGATGGCACGGGCGAGCTGCGCCTGATGAATCGTCTCGTAGTCCGCCAGAGAGAGGTCCAGCGTTCGGAAGACCGTGCTGAGGAAAAAGATGACTGGTTGAGGCAGATGAAACTGGCGCATCGTGCCAATCAGTTCAACATCGCGGCTGCTCACTACCAGTGAGATCGTAGCGAAGACCATGCCAGAGTATCCCACCACTTTCGTCACAGCAATCAGGAGATTCTGATTACTGATACGCACTGTGAGGGCGTGAAAAAAAGGGACGCTGGCGAACGTCCACTGCGGGAGAGGAACAAGCCGGGTGAGAATAAGTGCGGTCACGGTCGCCAGAAGAATGCCACCCACAAGCGTGTGCGTCCTCCAGAAAAAGAGGACGACAAGCGTGAGCCAGATTGCTTGCCAGGGTGCCAGACCGAACGTGATAGTGCCTGTATAGATCTGTGCTTTCCACACCGTCACGCTGCCAGGAACGGGATTAAAGAGGAGCCAGGTTGTGAAAAGACTGAGCAGGGTCGGAATACTCAGAAGTAGATAGACACGTGCAACGCGTGCGTGCATACCAGAGCACGCGAAGATACTCACACAGGCGACCCAGAGACACAATGCAGTCACAAGGTCGGGCTGGGCCGCGTCAATGGCACGCAGTTCCAGGCTCGAGAGGCAAAGGACCAATAGGGTGCGCGGGATCAGATGGATGTGCGAGAACGGGGCGTTGATCTTGTGTGCGAAGAAAAAGGAGCGAACGTAGCGTTTGCCGGGCGGTGGTTGGAGAAAAATCTCCCGTCTATCTGGAACGTTTTTCCTGAGTATCATGACCTGAATGTGACGTGCGGATACCCCTGTGCTTTGACATATGGGGAGGAAGCACGTGTTCCTTTCTTGTTGACTTTTCACACCATACTTGTTATGATGTGAAGTATGGAACAGAAACGAGCATTGAAGTACAGGTTTTACCCAACTGATGAGCAGAAAACGATTCTTGCTCAGACGTTTGGCTGTGCTCGTTACATTTATAATTGGGCGTTGCGCTTGCGTACGGATGCGTACTACCAAGAAAAGAAACGTCTGTACTATAGTGACACCTCTGCCCAACTGACGCTCTTGAAGCAGGATGCAGAGCATGTATGGCTCAATGAGGTGTCCTGCGTCCCAACACAACAAGCGTTGAGGCATCTCGATAAAGCATTCAGGAACTTCTTCGATGGTCGAGCACAGTATCCCGCGTTTAAGAAGAAGCGCAACCAGCAGA
>JBDTBU010000159.1:0-6656 GCA_039923935.1 Ktedonobacteraceae bacterium
CCGATCTGACCATCGAATCAGAGGCGGCAACGCTGCTGGCTATGCGGCTCGCCCGCGCCTGTGATCGTGCTGATACGGATGAACATGAAGCGCTGATCAGGCGGCTTGGCACGGCTGTGGGAAAATATTGGGCGGCCAAACGCGCTCCCACGCACGCGGCTGAGGCTCTTGAGTGTCTGGGCGGCAACGGTTATGTCGAAGAAAGCATCATGCCACGCCTCTATCGGGAAGCTCCGCTCGGTTCGATTTGGGAAGGCTCTGGCAACGTCAACTGCTTAGATGTCTTGCGGGCCATCGCGAAAGAGCCAGCAACCTTGCAAGCCTTCCTGACCGAAGTGAGTCTCGCTCAAGGTGCGGATAGCCGTCTCGACGCGGCCATTACACGTTTCAAGCACGAACTAACCGATCTCTCCAACATGGAGGTCCGCGCCCGGCGTCTGGTAGAACAGATGGCTCTGCTCTTGCAGGGATCGCTGCTCGTACAATATGGCCAGCCCGCTGTGGCCGATGCATTCTGTGCATCTCGCCTGGGCGGCGATTGGGGACGCGCCTTCGGCACTCTGCCTGCCGGGACGGATTTTTCGACGATTATTGCCCGCGTCCAAACACAGCTTGCATAAACCACGTACGCCTGTATATGCCTTGTTTTTTGCAATAAGGCATATACAGGCGCATAAATGGCCTAAAACAGCATTAATGCACAGTCAGGGCACCGTGATTATCGCAGTGATCGCCATGACAATGGTGGAGTTTCCCATCGCAGAGGTAATCGTAATGATTGCCATGAGGCACCTGTTGGTGGCCCGAAGCTGGGTGGTCACATGTGCAAGCCAGAGGTGCACAACCAGCGGGATTCGCGCCACTTACCGCAATAGTATGCTCATCATAGTGATCACCATGTTGAAAATGCAGATGGCCCTCGTGCAGGTAATCAACGTGGCCCTCGTGTTCAATGGCCAAATGACCACATTGCTGACCATGAATATGCGGATGATCGTCGGAATGGGTAGAATGCTGCACAGCACGCTCCTCTCAAAACAAAACAATCGAGCAATAGTTTCTCTCTGTTTCCAGAATAGCGTGCGTCAACAAAGTGAGCAGTGCCAGTTAATACATAGTAATGCCCACAGAAACATTCAAATCCTCGCCTGTGGTAGATCCTGACAGGTCCGAGGCCAGGAAAACCGCAGCATTGGCGATATCACTTGGTGGGGACATACGTGCGAGCGGAGAATCGCGCAAAAACAGGCGTTGCGCCTCTTCGTTGCTGATCCCTTGCACACTCGCCATATCGCGCATCACGCGTATGATACGCTCGCCTTCGACGGGACCAGGCGAGATCAGGTTGGCGCGAATATTGTGCGGCCCAAGCTCCCAAGCCAATGTACGTGTCAGACCAACGAGGCCCAGTTTCGCTGCCGCATAGGGGGTGCGCCCAAATAGCGGACGCTTGCCAGTCACCGAGCCAATCATCACGATGTTGCCAGAGCGCCGAGCCAGCATAGATGGGATCAGCGCATGACAGCAGAGATAGGGTCCGGTGAGATCAACATCCAGCGTCTCACGCCACTCACGCGGTGCGATCTCCCACAGTGGAGCAGTCGGACCGGCAATACCGCTATTATTGACCAAAATATCTACATGCCCAAAACGTACCAAAGCCTGCTCAGCCATCGCTCGTACACTCTCCTCCTCACGCAGATCAAGTTCGAGGACCAGCACCTCACGTTTGTAATCAGCCACCAGCGTGCGCGTCTCCTCAAGGGCTGCAACATCGCGTGCAGCCAGCACCAGATGTGCCCCCTCCCGCGCATACGCCAGAGCGATGGCACGCCCAATACCACGTCCCGCGCCAGTAATCACGGCAACCTTGTCTTGTAATAGCACAAACTTGCTCTCTTCCTGAAAAAAATACATAACTCATCAATATCACGCGGAGACTTCTGCCGTCCCCCTGCTGCATAGTTGTCGTTATCATATCACGCCAGGAGAGCACGCACATGCGCCAGTCATGGAACACACAAAAGAACCCAAGAAGCATTTTCCTGGGTTCTTTTGTGTGTTCCATGACTGGGTTTAGCGGTCGTAGTCAGCGCCACCTTTGCCAAAACGTCCACCGCCACTGGTATCGTTTGTATCATAGTCCGCGCCACCCTTACCAAAGGTGCCACCACCACTAGTATCGGTTGTATCATAGTCCGCGCCACCCTTGCCAAAGCGTCCACCACCACCATCAGGCTTCTTCTTGCCAGTGTAGCCCTTTGTACCATACTCAGTACTACTTGAACCATGAAGGCCACTTGAGCCATAATCGGCGCTACCTGCACCACCTGTTGTAGGAGGTTTAGGCTCACTCTGGCGCTTGCCCAGTTCATAACCAAGCGCACCACCGGCTGCGGCTCCCAGACCACCAGCGCCTAAAGGATTTATGCCTTTGTCGGGGATAGGAGGTTTCACGGTTCCACGATCAACGGGTCCACGATCAAGGATGCTGTGATCGACGGGTCCATGATCGTGCTGATAGCTAGGCTTGTCTGTCGTTTGCAGAGGCCGAGGACTCTGATCGGAGGTATAGTCTTGTGCAGGTCGCTTTGGCAGCGGAGGCTGATAGGTCGGCCTGACCGTTGTCTGAGTCGCCAGGTTTGGACGGCGTGCTTTCGTAAGAAGAAACAGAATACCACCCAAAATCAGCAATGGGATCAACCATGGGAGCGGTGAGGTACCAGGGCGATTCGTGTTGGTCGCGCCATTCGCACGCATCGAGCTACTCAGCGAATTAAGCGAAGCAACCGTCGCTCTGGTGTAATCGCCATTTCCATAGTTCGCAGCAAACGCATTAGAGGCTTGCGCGAGATTGGAACCATTGAGAGGCACATCACGGCCCCTGGTAACATACTGATAATTGTGTTGCGTATCAATCCCCATTACAACGAGGTTTGAGTCATTCGCCAATTTGGCAGCCATTGCACGCTGAAAATCTGCCTGCGTTCCAGTAAACTGACTCACGGTGTAGACGTTCACATTTGTAGGCACATTTCGCGCTGCCTTTTGCACCATGGCAGTATTGAGCACACGAGCGCCATCATAAACGCGTGCCGTCTCACTGCCGCCGCCGCAAGCGCTGATGCCAAGCATACAGAACAACGCGATGATCCCTAGGAGGAATGTCCAGGGATGTCTCAACGCAGATACTGAGCTTCTCTCTTTCATATTTCTCACTCCCTTCCGGGAAAAATCTCGGAAACTAAACGGTAGACGGGAAGTGCTACGCGTTAGACACGTTGAACGTTACAAGAGAGTTTTGGGCAATAGTGCATCGTGGATGCGTTGGCAAGCTCTCCCGTAACACAAGGCGCAAACGAGGTCGGAGGCTCGCTTACGGTTCTACAGGGAGGAATTTCCGGAGGCACGGGCAACTCTCGTGAGGAACTGGCATCGTTCGATACAACCCGTAGGCACCTCCCAATTCGGCTGTGTATTCATACATCCTAAAACTTCTTCTTATTCTCTATGGGTATAGTAGATGTGGTAGAGCAAATTTTGTTTTTTACACCCTGTCTACCAAAGGAGTGGCCATACCTATGTCATTCAACACGCGCCTATTACAACGATGTGCAGTCTTGAGCATCACCTGTCTCTGTCTGCTCATGTCATTCTCTAAAGCAAGCAGTATACACACAGTGTTCGCCAGTACACACGCGCAAAACACCACAAACGGCAATGTGCCGGTACTAACGTATAAATATGATAACCAACGCACCGGTGAGAACACCAATGAGACACACCTGAACGTTGCAAACGTCAATAGCAAACAGTTTGGTCGCTTGATCTCGTATCCGGTGGACGGGCAGATCTATGCGCAGCCTTTGTATGTTCCAAACGTCAAAATTGGCAGTGCCACGCGCAATCTTGTTTTTGTCGTCACCGAACGCGATAGCGCCTACGCCTTCGATGCAGACCGCACTTCGACAGAAATCGCGCCAATCTGGCAGACGAGCTTTCTAGATGGAGGAGCGACACCGATATCAGCACGCGACATCAACTGCACCAACGTGACCCCGATTCTAGGCGTGACCTCTACACCAGTCATCGACAGTGCAACGAACACACTCTTTCTCGTCTCTTATGCCACTGAGAACAACGCGTTTATCTATAAACTTCACGCGCTGGACCTTGCCACGGGACACGAGAAGTCCGGCAGCCCAATCAGTGTGCATAGAACAAGCTTTAACAGCAGCACAGAGCGCCAACGAGCTGGCCTACTACTAGCAAATGGGCGCATCTATCTCGCCTTTGGCTCGTTTTGTGACCATACGACCTATCATGGCTGGATTCTCAGCTATAGCTATAACAGATCTGGTTTTCATCCACGTAATTCCTATAACGACACTCCTACAGGGCGTGAAGGCGGCATCTGGAGCGGCGGTAGCGCCATCGCAGCCGATCAAAGCGGCAATATCTACGCCATGACTGGCAATGGGACATTTAACCTCAACCAAGGCGGACTTGATGCTGGCGATAGTTTTCTGAAATTTGACCCCAATCTCCGCATGGTTGACTATTTCACGCCCTTCAACCAAAGTTGCTTGGCCGCGAAAGATCAGGATCTTGGCTCTGGTGGACCATTGATTACACCAGGCGACTGGCTGATCGGCGGCGGCAAACAGGGACACATGTATGTCATGAATACGCATAACCTGGGGCATTTTCACGCGGTGGCGAACCCCTGTGGACAACAAGGAGCGACTAACCTGAACCATATTCAACAAGAGCTGGTTCTGAATCCGATGCGGGCTATTTTCAGCACGCCAGTCTACTGGCACGGCTCACATGGGGATTATGTTTTTGTTGCGGGCGTCAAGACTCACACCCAGGCGTTCACATTCAGCCAGGGACATCTTTCCGGCCCAATTTCAGCAACCCCAGAGATATTCGACTATAGTGGAGGCAATCCTGTCGTCTCTAGTGATGGCAGCACACCTGACACGGGCATTCTCTGGACCATCGTTGCGCCCGGCTTCCTGCGTGCCTACGACGCCACCGACCTCAGCCACGAACTGTATAGCAACAATTTTGGTGCGTACAACATATTTGTGCCTCCAGTCGTGACCAATGGCAAAGTCTTTGTCGCCACACAAGACTCGCTGAAAATCTATGGCCTGCTCACGTCTACACCTCCAGCACCCCCAACGCCAGAGCCACAACTGACTCCGCCAAATCAACCTGCTCAGCCCACACCAACAGCCCCGCCGGATCAGTCATTGCAAACTGATCGAGCAAATACGTGGGCCAAAGGGAAACCCTAAAGACAAAACACGATGTGTGTTCAGAGACAATTATGTCAAGAACATACATCGTGCTACGTATCCGAAAAAATCATGCAGATAGCGCGACTTGTGGTGCAGGAATGGGATCATTATCAGCGAGAGCAGCCATAATCCAGCTTTCAATCGCATCCTGTCCTTGCTGAATGGCTTCTTCATAACTGCTGCCATGTGTTCGGCAGCCCGGAAGTTCAGGGACAGTAACAATATACGCCTGATCTACATCGCTCCATTGGATAATCATAGAATACCGTTTAGCGTTTGGTACCATAATTTTCCTCCTCATCACCACATAATACCATACCAAGTCGCTACTCAAGGGCAAAAAACTTGACGTTGTTCTGTATCATAGCATACCGTAATAGCAAAGCTTTCCGCAGTAAAAAAGAAGCTTTTCGTTTAGTATCGTGAAAGGCAATAGCTCTATGACCACAGCCAACACCAGTACTCCGCTTGACTGGAACGCTATCAACGAAGAAGTTATCATGCACCTGCGCAACCTTCTGCGTCTGGATACGCGCAACCCACCCGGCAACGAGATTCTGGCCGCTCATTATTTGCGTGACGTGCTCGAAAAAGAAGGCTTTGAATGTGTGATCGTCGGACCTAGTCCCGAACGCGCCAGCCTGATTACTCGCTTGAAGGGCGACGGTTCAGAGCCGCCACTGCTGCTGATGTCGCATACCGACGTTGTAGCGGTAGAACCTGATAAATGGAGCCACGATCCCTTTGGCGCAGAGATTGCAGATGGCTTTCTCTATGGGCGAGGTGCACTGGACATGAAAAACATGGTCACGATGGAGTTGATGAGTATGCTCTTGCTCAAGCGGTCTGGCGTGCCGCTCAAGCGCGACGTGATCTACATGGCTGAGGCCGATGAGGAGACTGGCGGGCAGCAGGGAGCTGGCTGGGTCGTTGAGCACTACCCTGAGCTAATCCGGGCGGAATACGCTCTGAACGAAGGTGGCGGCAGCGGTATGGAGATCAACGGCCAGTTGTACTACACCGTCCAAACTGCGGAAAAAGGCTCGGCACGCTTCAAGATCCGCACCACTGGCACACCCGGCCACGGCTCAGTTCCCCACAATGACAACGCTATCGTCAAGCTAGCTGAACTGTTGAGCAAGGTGCGCGATACGCAGCCGCCGACCCACTTCACTGCAACGGTGCGCGGCTACATCGAAGGCATCGCCAGCACACAACCGCCTGAACTGGCCGCAGCCCTACGTGCAGTCCTGACCGACGAGCACACTGCTGGCGCGGCTATCGACAGCCTGCCCATCAGCGAGCATCTCAAACGCTCACTCCAGGCGATGTCCCGCAACACTGTCG
>JBDTBU010000160.1:0-5197 GCA_039923935.1 Ktedonobacteraceae bacterium
GTGAAGTTATCAACGGCAGTTTGTAGCACCAAACCTTTCGCCTGTGTCTCGACTGCAAACTCCCTAGCCCGCTCCAATAGCGCCCGGCCAATGCCAGAACGTCGGCCTTCTGGCGCGACAAACAGGTCATTCAAAATCCACAGCCGTTTCAGTGCGCCTGATGAGAACGAGGGATAAAGTTGCGTAAAGCCACATGCGTGCCGCGTCCCTTCTCTATCTATCCTGAACGCCAGGAAGATTACCGAACTGTTTTCCTCGAAATGCGCTGCGAGAAAGCGGTGTGCACCCTCCAGGTCTGTCGCATATTTGTAGAACTGGCGGTACCCGTCGAAGAGCGGGACGATCAGCGAGAGGTCGTCGATAGTCGCTCGGACGATTTCTATGGTGTATTCTTGTGTTTCCATTGGTATAATGATCCTTTCTGCTTGTATTATGAAGAAGCCTGCTTACGGCAATGGCGTAAAGACAAAGTCGCTAAATGTTGCAGTAGCTGACTGATTCGATAGATAATAGCCCACAAACAGGCTAATATGGTCAGTTGTTTTCACTTGCGCATCAGTGATCGTGCTGACCTTGCTTCCATTGATGGACAGACTTTGGGACGCGCCCTGGTTGCTGACATTGATCTGGTAGGAGCTATGTGCGCTGACTATGCCCTGATCAAGCATATGGAATTTGTCGGTATAGACCGTAACCTCCCAGGAGCCATCTGGGCAAATTATAAAGAAATAGCCTTGGTTCTGGTCGTTTATGCGAGTTGTAAGACCAGCGCACCCATTTCTTGCCGCACTTACATCAATTTGTGCCGAAACTTGATAACGCTGTGAAAAATGCCCGTTCCCTGCTCTAGCATGACTGTTTCTCCCTATAACGTATCGTTGAGTATTACCTGCCCATTATAGCGTAAGCTTGCTGTTCAGTCTAGCTATTTTGCTGGTTTTTTGCCACATGCCCAGCATGGTCGGGAGTATACTTGCCTTGACGCTTCATTTTTGATAGTTTATACTACAAGCAGTTAAGAAGAGTATCAATCCTGGCTCTTCTGGTTGTGTCTGGCAACACACCATCCAGATATATAGCTTCGTGAGCGCTAATGGCGTGCGTGGCTGTGTTTAATTGAAGAGATACAAAAAGAGTTCAGGGCTGAAGCGAGTCTTAACCCTGTAAGAGAGGTACAGATTATGATTGAGCAAACCGAGCAGGCTGCCGTTGAGACGACCATTATTAATATGACGCCTTCCGCAGCAGACAAAGTGCGTGAGTTGCTAACTCAGGAAAACGACCCCAGCCTCGGCCTGCGGATTTTCGTGGCAGGCGGTGGCTGCTCAGGTCTGCAATATGGAATGACTCTGGATGAGCAGCAAGAGAGTGATACGGTGATTACTCTGAACGGCATCAACATCCTGGTCGATGAGATGAGCATTGGCTATATTAACGGCAGCGAAGTCGATTACGTCGATAGCCTGATGGGCGCTGGCTTTACGGTGAATAACCCTAACGCGGTTTCAAGCTGCGGCTGTGGTCATTCGTTCAAAACGGCTGAGGGCGGCGGCGAGGCTCGCGGCTGCGGTTGCGGTCACTAAATTGCACCCAAAGAAGTGCTAAACGGCAAACTCGCATGGATATGTGAGAACAAAAAGACCTTTCCTGACGTATATATTCAGGAAAGGTCTTTTTGTATTGTTTGTTCTACGCTTGTCAAGGAGTATACATGAGCAGACACCTCGCACACCACCTGCGTTCCTATCAGGTGTGGGTTGCCCCTCGGTCCTTCTCGCGTTCCCGCCAGGATTATTTGCGCACATACTGGACCTATCGCCAGCAACGCGCCTCGTATCCGCAACACCCACTAGGTTATGGTCTCACGTTGGTCCCTTATGGATGGCATAATAATAGGTAAGTGTAGAAAGGGGGCAGCAAAGCCTGTTCCCATTTTTACGAGGTATTTTGCCCGCCGAGGGCCACACATGTCCTGCATGAGGATCAAAACAGTGGAGAAGCCCCGTGACTCCCTTGTTCGATCTAAGGGCAGTAAATAGAGTGTGATGAACATGTTTATCGCATTTTGAAAGGTAGTATGGCTTTATGCCAGAGAAAATGATTATCCTTGACCCGACGCTAGAAGTGCAGGTCGCGCGTGTAGAGCGTGCACCACGTTCTGGTCAGATCCATGTCCTTGGATTGCTAGATAACGGCAAACCCAATTCGGATCGGCTTCTCAACAAGGTTGGGATGCTTCTGCGCGAGCAACATCCAGACCTGCAAGTGAAATATTATCGTAAGTCGAGCGCGTATCGGCCCGCACCAACCGCGCTGCTCGATCAGATGCTGGCCGAGTGTGACAGTGCGCTCGTCGGTATTGGTGATTGAGGCTCCTGCAGTTCGTGTAGTGTACACGATGGAATCATGATCGAGCAGCGTGGCAAGGCGGCAGCGGTCATTTGCACCGAGCAGTTTGCCAGTTCCGCTCATATGACTGCCCAGACTTTCGGGATGCATGACTACCCATATGCTGAAATTCTCCACCCTATTGGACGTGTCAGTGAGCAAGATTTAGAGGAACGAGCCAGGATTGCCCTCCCTCAAGTCTTGAGCATTCTTGGGTTGGCTTAGCTCAGCGTTCCCTCGCACATTTTTTCGCGCCGCGCAGACGCAACGCTCATTGTGTAGGGTTGTGGATTGAAGCGGCGCGTCTTGTGGCGAAATGCAGAATATGCATGTGCATAACCAGATGTAACATACTATAAATTCGACATAACGCGTTTGCTGATACTACGCAGTGTGGCATAAACGCCCTTGCCATCGGCGGCAACAGACTCGAAGCTGGGGACACGTCGTCGGTTGAGGTAGCGTTCTAGCACGGGTACTGGCAGCGCAGAGGGCATATCGCGTTTGTTCCACTGGATGACGAAGGGGAAGTTGCCTAAGTCTTTACCCAGGCGGCGCAGGTTCATCTCTAGTTCGGTGATGCTTTGTACGTTCTCCTCAAACTTCTCGGCTTGTGAATCGACGACGAAGACAATCCCATCAGCTCCGTTGAGCACAGCCAGACGCGTGCGTTCGTAGAGAATCTGGCCGGGCACAGTGTAGAGATGGAAACGTGTGCGGAAACCGTGCACGCTGCCCAGGTCGAGTGGCAAGAAATCGAAAAAGAGTGTGCGCTCAGTTTCCGTGGCAATCGAGAGCAGATCGCCGCGTGCACTGGGATTGATGCTTTTGAAGACATACTGAAGATTAGTGGTTTTGCCACAATAGCCGATCCCATAGTAGACAATCTTGCAATGGATCTCCTTAGCTGCAATATTGATGAGCGCCATGTCCTATGTTCCCCTAATCTCGGAAAAGTAAATCGATGGTATCCTCAACCGAGGAGCGGAATTGAATATTGAGAACCGAGGATTTCTGGCGCGTAGTGTCGCTACGCACACGCTCTAAAGTACGACCTAGTTCGTCCGCAGCCTTCTTCGAGAGGATTTTTACCAGGCCAATATGGGTCAGCTTGTCAAAGACGATGACCAGCAACCACTGTTCCTCGACCATCGTGGTGAAGATATTCTCGTTGACGCCTTGCTGAAAGATTGTGCGGAAATCTTTCTCACCCAACAATTCGGCGACCTGACGTGACGACGAGAACGTGCCAGCGAGTAGGGCACCCAGAGCAGTCGCATTCTGCCGCGTTCTGGCACCCTGCGAAGTGATGACCTGGCCGCTTTTGTCCAACAGCATCACCGAGGTGGCGCTGGTATCGCTCATCAACTTGCTCAACGTGGCTGAGATGGTGGTGAGTTCGCGATCCGAAATAATAAGATTAGTCAGTTGCTCCATGTACGCGCCGTCCTCTATGTACACGCTGGCTGAGATAGGACTCTACATCGGCCCTGTATACGAAAAATTACGCTATGTCCAATGCTGCAAGAATTTCGTCGCGGCTGGCTTTGACCTGATGACGCACGCGGCCAATACTTGCAGCAGTATCAAATAAAGTGACGATCAGGGCGAAATCGCCCAATGGATCAACGCTCACCAGTCCATGTTCATACTCCATCACAACACCCACCACGCTGCCACGCAAGATTTCTTCTCCCAGAGCCTCGGCGGTGTTCAAACCGGTAGTCATAATAGCCCCAACTGCCTCCAGATCCTCTTTCCCATCGCGAGTAATACCTTCGATTATCAGGCCGTCCCGCCCTACAAGGACCGCTAGACGTACACCAGGAATCGTTAGAAAACGACTCAGTGTTTGTTTGAGATCAACCATGTTCCCTCCGCCAATCACGGCTTTCTATTGTTGAGTTCCTATGGACTGTTGCCATTGTATCCGATGCTGTTGAGTCGCGCAATGGAATGGGACATCTGGGCTAATGGTTGTGTCCACAATTCTCTGAATATCAGGCTGCCATCCCAACGTGTAATGCTGAGATCGAACACCGAAACGACACGTTGGGATAGGATGGGCAAACCTTATCGGGTCAGAGATTGTACACTCAGGCTTGCAGGTAACGCAACGCAACCAGGATATACGCCCGTGCTGCCTGTATAACCTCGGAAACGCGTACGCATTCGTCGGGCATGTGCGCAATCAGCACGTTACCAGGGCCGAGGAGTAGCGCAGGGATGTTACCAAGGTTGATGAGTTGCCGCAAATCTGAGCCGTAAGGTTCCCCTATGATTGTGGGAATCTGGCCGGTCAAATCCTGCACACACTGGCTACAAAGTTGCACCAGGGGATGGTTCTGCGGGATCTCGGCACTGTCGAATTGGCCACCGGTCCAGGCAATTTCCACCGGATGGTCCTTCAGCCAGGGATCAGCTTTGGCTAGGGTCTGTATCGTCTGCTCGAACTGCTCGCGTGCGGCCTGACTGCTCTCGCCTATAGCCACGCCAAGGCGTCCTTCACAGATTAATTCTTCGGGCACAGTCGAGGACCAGTTGCCCGCTTGTACACGTCCAATGCTCAGTGGATAGGGGAGTTGGAGTTTACCCAACAGTGGATGTTCGACATGACTGTTGCGTTCGTGCTCTAGCTGGATCAGTGCGCGATGGATGTCCAGATATTTCTCGATGGCGCTCACCCCCTCTAGACGCTCGCTCGCGTGAGCGGACTTGCCCACGACGCGTAAAGTGAAGGTTAGCGCACCAGCGTTGGCTGGCACAAGGTTGAGGCACGTTGGCTCACAGACAATCGCGGCATCGCCCT
>JBDTBU010000161.1:0-4164 GCA_039923935.1 Ktedonobacteraceae bacterium
CCATAACAGCAGTTGCAACCTGCAAATCTGTGCTATAATTCTGGCAGACAAGCAGACAAAGCGTAAAATATGGCATTAGAAAGCTACTCTGTCTCGTGCAACAATTCATCCAAACAATTCAGACCCAGCCAGGGCCGGCGCAGCAGACGCACCGCAGCTTTTCCCTGGCACCGAACGCCTTCTGGGCGCGACTCGTAATGCTCATAGTTTGTGTGTGTATGCTCGCGCTGAGCAGTTGCAATTCGGCCAATTCTCCAGTAAAGCTCGGTACACGTACACATAGCTCATCCGCTACCCTGACGTATGTAGCGATTGGTGCTTCGGATACGTTCGGGATTGGTGCGGACGATCCCTATACGGAAAACTGGCCCACCGATCTGAGCACTCTACTCAGGTCTCAAGCTCATCTTATCAATCTGGGCGTGCCCAGCATGACCATACATGCAGCCTTAACTACTGAGTTGCCCATCGCGCTCGATAGCCATCCTAACTTGGTGACGATCTGGCTGGCAGTCAATGACCTAGCTACCAATGTTCCAGTGGACAGCTATAGCCACGACCTGGATACGATGCTCAGCCGCTTGCAAACAGCCGCGCCACATGCACGCATCGTGGTAGGCAATGTCCCAGACTTGCTCAATGTGCCGTTTTTCCATACCTATGACCAGATCACCCTGAGCCAGCAAATCACCAGTTATAATGCAGCCATCGCCAGTGTGGTCCAGCAGCACCAAGCTATCCTGGTTGATCTCTCCGCGCAGGGTTATAACCTGCAAACGTTTCCAGAATATGTCAGCCGCGACGGCCTGCATCCTAGCTCAGCTGGCTATCTGAGGCTGGCTCAACTGTTTTATAACGCCTTGCAACAAGGATAGTTCCGGGAGCAACAGCATGACAGATCTCTTCGGCATCCCTCTCGATACGCTCACGACAGTACTCGCCATTGTCACATTGGTGATCCTGCTCAGCGTGGGCGTCTTGGCTATAAGCAATCTGATCTTCTTTAAAATTGGTACTCGCAACATCCTGCGACGGCGCAGTCAGATGCTACTGATTATCTTCGCGCTAATGCTCTCAACGACCTTGCTCACCAGCGTCCTAGCCACAGGCAATGTGATTACTGCGACAGTTCAGACGGTAGCGGTGGACAATCTGGGTGCTATCGATGAAACGGTTGAGGGCGGACATGGCGACATTGGCCGCTTCGATGACTGGATCTATTACCGGCTACAGGCACACACCCGGCACGATCCCGCGATCCAGGGGCTAGCGGGCGCATTACGCGAAAGCAACCTGCTCCTGGCTGACCAAACTTCACGTCAGGTGCGCTCGAATGTCAGTTCACTAGCCCTGATTCCCGGCAGCGAGCAGGGCTTTGGCGGGCTGCTCGACAATGCAAAAGGACATATTCAACATACTATCGCGGAACTGGGCCTTAATCATGTCTTTCTCAATAATACGCTGGCTACCCTCATCAACGCACATGCTGGTGACACACTCTATCTCTACTCACAACGTTGGCCTGGACAACGCTATACGCTGCATGTGGACGCAATTGTCCAGGATGGCGGTTTGGTTGGTCAGTTACCCTTTCTCATTAGCAATATTACGACGTTTCGCCAGATTGAGCACACGCCGGATGACCTGAACATTATTTACGTCGCCAATCGTAATGGAACCTCTACAGAAGCGGTTTCAGCGACCTTGAAGCACTCGATACCGCGTGAAGTACACGTCATTGAAGCCAAAGAGCAAGGTGTGCAAGCTTCACAACTAGCGGAAAATATCTTCACACGTATCTTCTCACTCTTCGCGCTTTTTGCCCTAACCATTGGGCTGCTTCTGATCTTCCTAATCTTTGTGCTGCTAGCAGCGGAAAGACGCGCCGAAATGGGCATGGCACGCGCAATTGGGGTCAAACGCCGCCACCTGATACTGATGTATCTCTTCGAGGGCACGATCTACGATCTGCTGGCCTCGTTTATTGGCCTGCTGATCGGCGTCGGTGTTGGGGCCGCGCTCGTCTACTTCCTGAGTCCCATTCTCGCACGTTTTAACTTTCCGCTCAAACTGACCCTTCAACCAAGCAGTCTGTTGCTAGCCTACTGCCTGGGTGCAATCTTTACCTTTGCCTCAGTCGTTGGTGCGGCCTGGATCGTCAGCCGTATGACGGTGGTCGATGCCCTGCGCAACCTGCCGGAAACCGAACGACCAGTCCTGACCCTACGCGAACTCTGGGCAAGCTTGTGGCAGATGTTCGCACGCGCACGCACCACACGCCTCATGCGCCGTTTGCTGCTTGAGCAACTGCCGGAAATACTTATGAGCTTCATCTCGATCAGTGCGCGTACCGGGCTGCTACCCCTGCTGGCAGGCTATCTCCTGTTGCGTTTCGGTCTGAACACAGCCCAAATCACGCCCTTCTCACTGGGCCTTTCGCTATTGATCGTTGGCGTGGGCCTGGTCCTGAAAACGGGCGTAGAATGGCTGCTGACGCGTGCTGGCAAGGGAGCGTGGAAGCAGCATGTCCGACACATCTTCGCAGCAGTGACGGGCCTGACCATTGCAGCCTACTGGGCCTTGCCGTTTGACGTGCTAGCCGGGTTGGGACTGCCGCGTTTCCAGGGCGGGATAGAGGTCTTCTTTGTGGCATCAGCGATGATGGTTTTTGGCGTCACATGGGCCTGCATGGCCAATGCGGAACTGATTGCACGTCCGATTCTCGCGTTCTGTGCACGCTGGCCGGGTCCGGGCATGGTCACGCGTTTGGCCGCAGCGTATCCGCTACATAACCGCTTCCGCACGGGATTGGGCGTAACGATGTTTAGTCTGGTAATCTTCGCTATGACCGTGATGGCGGTGATTACGAACGCCATGCAAAACACCTACACCAACATCGACCTGCAAACTGGCGGTTATGATATCCGCGCCGTCGCGTATTTCCGCTCTATCCCCGATCTACGTGCGTCCATGCTCCAGCAGGGCATCAACCCACAGGATTTTTCTCAGATCAGTTCTAGCATCACCACCGATGTGGGAGTCATCCAGCCAAACGCACCTTTCCCGGCTTGGCATCTCTATCCAGCCCAGATTATTAGCGGAAGCTTGCTGCAAGGCAACGGCCTGAAGCTGGTCGCCAGAGCGCAGGGGTTCAGCAGTGATAGCGCCATCTGGCAAGCGTTGCAAACCCACCCTAACTACGCCCTGATCGATAACACTGCCCTGCCGTATCGTCCCAACAGCCTAGTTAACGCACCAGTCTACGACCCCAACTCGCCCAGTCCCACAGAGGCAGGTGCACCAATCTACCCGCCTGGTCTGGACTCCCACTACTCCTTCGGGTTGAGCGGCGTCTACCAGGGCGACACCAGCTTCGCGCCAGCACCCATCTGGACCCTTAGCCTGCAAGGCACGGGAGCGCAGAATCTCACTGCAGCAGCCAGCGGCGGGGCGAAAACACTCCTTCAGCAGCCTCTTGAGGGTAACGATCTGAGTAATGCCAGTACCACGAAATTCACCATCATCGGCGTGGTTGATAATAGCGACAGCAGCCACTTTGGCCTCTACCTCTCGCAAGCAGCCTTTCCCAACGTCCAAGCTGATGCCACTATGCCCAACCAACAAACCTACTTCCTGAAAGTCGCGCTGGGCCAGGACAAACGTGCACTCGCCCTGCAACTCGGTTCAGCCTTCCTCGACAATGGCCTGGAAACCACCGTCCTGGAAGATGCCATCTGGTCGGTGCGCGGGCCACGCATCCTGCTCAGCGACGTGCTATTAGGCGTGGTTGGCCTGACCCTGCTGCTGGGTGTCGCGGCCCTAGCGATTATTGGCACACGAGCAGTCGTCGAGCGTCGCCAGCAGATCGGCATGTTACGCGCACTGGGCTGCAAACGCCGTCTAATCCAAGGGGCTTTCTTGTGCGAATCCTTCTTTGTGGGCCTTGCAGGTAGCCTGAGTGGGGTCGTTCTGGGTCTGATCCTCTCCAACAACATCTTCGCCGTCAATTTCTTCGAGCAGTTCCATACCGGCCTGACCTTTACCATCCCCTGGGCCGAACTGGGTCTGATCGTCGCCATCGCCCTCATCGCCTCGCTACTCTCCGCCCTGTTGCCCGCATGGCAAGCAGGGAGGGTGACGCCGACGGAGGCGTTGAGGTCGTGA
>JBDTBU010000162.1:0-7674 GCA_039923935.1 Ktedonobacteraceae bacterium
TTCCTGAAATGGCTTTGCGAACGTTTCGCGACCCCCATGCTGATAACCATGCTGAGTGGCAGCGTGGCTAAGACAATCAAGCTCAGTTGCCAACTGATAATCAGCATCATCACAATTACGCCGATGATACTCACTATAGAGGTAATAACCTGGGTCACGCTCTGTTGTAGCGTATTGCTAAGGTTATCCATGTCGTTGACTGCACGGCTCAGAACCTCTCCATGCGTGTGCGTGTCAAAAAAAGTGAGCGGAAGACACACAAGTTTTTCATCCACTTCTTTGCGCAACTGATGGACTGTTCGTTGTGCCACACCGACCATAACATACTGCTGCACGAACAAGAAGATCGAGCTAACAATGTACAATCCGAGCAAAATCAGCAAAATGCTCCCAATAGAGCCAAAATCTATCCCAGCCCCTGGCACATGGCGAAATTTCGCGAGCAAGCCGTCAAAAAGCTTCGTCGTCGCTAAGCCCAGGATCTTCGGCGCAAGGATGCTGAAGACCGTGCCGAAAATCGCTGCCCCAAACACAGTCAATAAGCGATATTTTTGAGGGATGAAATAGATCAGCAGGCGTTTGAAGGTGGCTTTAAAGTCTTTAGCTTTCTGCACTGGTTTGCCCATTGCACCTATACCGCTTTTGCCCATAGGACCGATGCCACCAGCTTCGACAGGTTTCCGCTTTCTACGCTCTTCACTCATGCGATTTCCTCCGCAATTTCTTCTGCTGAAAGCTGCGAGGCGATGATTTCACGATAGACCTCACAGGTTTGTAGTAATTCCTGATGGCTACCGATGCCAACAATCTGCCCCTCATCTAAGACAATAATCTGATCTGCATCGATGACCGTGCTAACCCGTTGAGCGACAATAAGCACAGCAGCATTGCTGGTTTCCTTTTTCAGAGCTGCACGTAATGTGGCATCGGTCTTCACGTCAAGCGCCGAGAAGCTATCATCAAACACATAAATCTCAGGCTGCCTCACCAGAGCACGAGCTATCGAGAGACGCTGCTTCTGTCCACCCGACACATTTGTCCCACCTTGGGCAATGACACCGTTGAAGCCGTCCTGCATATCGACGATAAATTCGCTCGCTTGTGCGATCTCAGCAGCACGCTCGACTTCTGCCATCGATGCATCGTTTTTGCCAATGCGAATATTTTCCGCAACCGTGCCGGAGAAGAGCGCCGCCTTTTGAGGCACAAAACCAATTTTTGCCCGCAGATACTCCTGCGACATTTCGCGCACATCAATGCCATCCACCAGGACACTGCCGCGATCACTATCATAAAAACGCGGGATAAGATTCACCAGCGTCGATTTTCCAGCGCCAGTCCCTCCGATGATCGCTGTCACCTCACCAGGTCGAGCACTGAACGAAATGTTGGCGAGAGCTGGTTCTTCGGCACCGGGATAGCTGAAGGTCACATTTTGGAACTCGACATACCCTTTCAGCACATCAGTGCGTTTCACTTGCTCAGCATCCTTGATTTCAGACTTCATCGCCAGTACCTGGTTAATGCGCGTGGCAGAAGCAGCAGCGCGTGGTATCATGGCAAACATCATAGAAACCATCAGCAGCGCAAACAAAATTTGCATGGCATACTGCAAAAATGCGAAGAGTGCGCCAACCTGCATATCCCCATTGTTGATACGAATAGCACCAAACCAGAGGATAGCTACACTTGAAGCATCGAGGAGCAGCAGCATAATCGGCATTAACGAGGCGACAAGTCGATTCACTGTGATAGCCACATCAGTCAGCTCAAAATTTGCCTCTGCAAAACGCTGCTCCTCGTGCTTGTTGCGGTTAAATGCCCGAATGACACGCACACCGGTCAAACCCTCATCCAGAATGAGATTGAGTTTATCCAGCTTCACCTGGATCACGCTGAACAATGGGATGGACTTGCGCATCAGCAAAACAATCACAACTACTAGAAACGGAATAATGGCGACAAAAATCCAGGAAAGCCCAACATCCTGGTTGACTGCCAGAATAATGCCGCCAATCAGCGTAATTGGGGACGTAATCATCATGTTCAGGAACAGCACCAACACCGTCTGGAGTTGCGCCGTATCATTTGTGGTACGGGTGACGAGCGAAGCTGTGCTCATGGTATCAAACTCGTGAAGCGACAAATGTTCCACATGGGTGAACATTTTTGCCCGCACAATTTTGCCAAAGCCGGTAGCAATCTGGGAAGAGAAGTAAATGCCTATCGTGGCGCAAAAGGTTCCCCCAACTGCCACTAGCAGCATGAGGCCACCCGTTGTCCAGATGTATCCAGCATCGTTTTTGACAATCCCATTATCCACAATATTTGCCATCAGATTCGGCAAATACAGATAGGACATGGCTTGCCCAAAGGCAAGGACTAGGACAACTATGAGCCGCTTCCGGTATGGCCGTAAGAACTGCAATAATGTAATCATGCTTTCTCATCTCCATTTCTTATGATACTCTCAGAACCCGCCCACACATCATCTGCTCACATCTCTGCCGATAGCATGGGTAAACAAACTCTTGCTACCCATACTATCTGAGCAAATGGTGGATGGAAAATCCGTATGTAGCGTTAGAGGCTACCTATACGGTCGTGTTGTCCTGCGGTTGAGCAGACGCAATTGCAGCACGCGCTATGGCTTGAAACGTCTTTTCATCGACGGTTGGCGCGACCTCAACCCGCGTACC
Organism: Ktedonobacteraceae bacterium; assembly: GCA_039923935.1. Classification (GTDB taxonomy): domain Bacteria; phylum Chloroflexota; class Ktedonobacteria; order Ktedonobacterales; family Ktedonobacteraceae; genus Paraktedonobacter. The sequence continues at coordinate 2,700 of JBDTBU010000162.1, forward strand.
ATCCCCTAAAGTAGAGGTAAACTGGACTGCATCGCCAAAGGCGGTGCTGACGGCATGGCGCACTTGGCGGATAGCGGTATCACAGACAAGGACACTATGCTCGTTTTCAAACGTACACATGGGTTTCTCCTTTGTTTCTAGCTGTTTTTACACAGATCACGAAATGTCTTCTTCTGTCAGACTCGCGCATATGACCCCAGTGAGACAAGATTCGTCAGTATCACCGAGGTCCGTTCGTATGCACTCGTCTGATAATCACATGCGGCAAACTGTATCCATTCAGCTTTTTCCAGATGATACAGGACTCTGGTGAGGGCATCAAAATCCTCAGTAGATCTCAGACAGGGGAGAATATATTTCAGTGCCTCACTGACGAGATCGTCCAGCACGCTGGAATCCAGGCGTGCAAAGAACGCTGCGATTAACTTCTCCCGTGCTTCGACCATGCGATATTTATAGGTAAAGAGCAGCGCCGCAAAAAGATTGATCTGCTCTTGTTTGCATATCTGATACTCATCCTGATGAGCTTCGACAAAGTTGGTAAAATAGTCAGTTAAGCGGCGCTCGGCCAACAGGTTATCCGCCTGGAGTGCCGCGTAATCGACAATACACCGATGCAGACTATAGCGATCCGGCCCCCTGCTCTCTAGCAATCCAGCGTCACTTAACTGATCAAAGATCTCGGCAGGTGCGCCAGTCACAGCCAGCGCAGCCTGCTCAGAAAAGGTACTGGGCCTGGCTGGAAAAGCGGAGAGCAGGCGCAAAGCATCCTGGGCCTGTTTGCTTCCATGCCTATCACTTAAAGCAATCGCCTCCTGAAGCGAGCGTGTGGAATACATCGTGGGCTGTTCCAGAGCCACTAGCGGTTGTTTTAATTGCAGACGTTTTTCTGGATGATAGAGGTGCTCAAGAGCAAGGCGCAAACGGCGGGGCTGACGATTATGGGCTTCCAGACGTAAGTATTGCCCGATAAGCACGAGCGCCAGAGGCAAACCTCCGACAGATTGCACAAGCCACTGCGAGCGCTCCGGCTCGGCTTTCACTACTGCGGGCACCATCTGTGCAAGCAGTTGAAGTCCGTGTTCCTCAGTCAATTCGGGCACAGTACTCATGCGCTCGCCCGCCGTATGCAATGCAATATTGATAAAGCGTGTGGTCACGAGGTAAGTGCAATAGGGGCCACCTACATGCAGCAGCACCATCGCATCTTCTAAGCGCCACACATTATCGAGAATAATCAGCATACGCCGCATACCAATCGCTGTGCGTAAACCTAGGAGCCAGGCATCTCGCACGGTCAGGTCCGTATGCTCGCCCAGTTCAACGCCTAATAACGCCCCCCAACGACTTAAAATACTCAGCATATTCGGTTGGTGACTCACATCTACCCAGAGGATTCCTTCGTAAAAACGTTCCTTGATCTCTACATCATGGGCTAGAGCAACCGCCAGCGCCGATTTACCCACACCAGGCATACCTAGCAGGGCAAAGATACTCTCTTCATGAGTAGAACAAAGCTCTCCTTTGAGTTGACTCAGCAACTCATCCCGCCCAACGAGTTTCCGCGCTGCAGGCAGAGCCGGATCATACAACGTCGGCTGAGCTGGCTCTGTGTCTAGATCGGGAACGAGCCAAAGCTGCTTGGCATCTTTTCCAAGTACCTCACAGAGCTTGTTGCGAAAGTAAGGACTGCAATCGGTCAGGCCACGCTCCCAACGACTGACTGTGTTTAGCGTTGCGCCGATCATATCAGCAAGTTCCTGTTGTGACCAATGACGACGAATCCGTTCATCTCGCAAACGTAGATTCGATTTCCCTCTCTGGAATATCATATTGTCTCCCATACCCGAAAAAACATGATGTCGCATACGTGGCCGATGAAAGAGTCCTTTTCTATGGTGTGGCAAAGAAGGATACAAACGGCTTTATTACCATCTGTATAGCTCGTATCCTTCTTCACATGAACTAATTGGTCATCACCTCTCGCATGAAGGCGACGAAGGCCGTCAGTTTGGCGGAGACCGTAGGTAAAGAAACACGAGGCTCCACCCTGTATACCTTTACAAAGCACAACAGGAATAATCGAGAAAATGGCCCGGCAACGAGCAGCGTACACTGGCACCACACTGCTCGTCCGTTCTCAGCCGTTTACACCACATTACTCCAGGAGCAAATCTGCCAACTCTGTGACCAGTGGCTCATGCGGCCACACTTTGCGTGCCTCCTTCCAATTTGCAAGTACTTCTTTTTGTCGTTTTTCACTATGTAACACTTTTGCTCCATGGGCACCATCTATCAGGTAGGTACGGAATTGCTCCAAATTACCCACTTTGACGGCGGCCATGGCCTGTTGGTTCACAATCTCAACACGGAAACGTTCTGGGAAGAAAAACGTTGTGGGGAATTGCTCAACCTGAGCCAGTGCGGCCTGCGCTTGTGCGTAGTGCATCTGCCCCTGAAATGAATCGCCCTCATTCCTACCGACATCTAGTAGGGTCTGGCCCTCAAAGAGAATTAAGGAAAACAGGCCGTAATCCGTTGAGAGATAGCTCGGCGCGTCTTTGACGACTTCCCTAGGGAAGAGATCGCGAGCTTTTCCGATGTGAGAGAGTGCTTCCGGTACCTGCCCATTTCTCGCATAGGCATAGGCGGTCTCTGCGTACAATTTGCTCTGTAGCAATGGTGGGACAGCGTTCACATCGCACATAGCTTGCTGGTGATGTCGTAACATATTTGGAAGTTGCCCCAGATCACTGGCAGCACCACCTAAATGGATAAGAGATGCCACAGTAAGCGAGGGATCACCTGCCTCTTGCGCATATTCCACTGCTTGCTGGCAGTAGAAGAAGCGTTGCTGAAAATTTTTCGGCATGGAAAGCTGGTGCAACGAAACCAAGCCAAGCAGCAAGTACCCCTGGGCCGCAAGATATGCAGCAGTACGTTGATTGGTCGAGGATTGCTGTGCCCAGGTCACAAGCAGAGGAAAATACTGCGAGAGCGCTCGTTCTACTGCTGCAAAATCTCTCCCGGCCATTAAGTGCCAACAGGCCGTAATACTTGCCGTACATGCTGGCACAAGTTCTTCGGCTGGCAGAGCACTTGGTCGTGATCCAAAGCCAGCCAGCATACCAGCGGGCAAAGCAGCAAGCACCATCAAAGCGTGCCGCCGCGACAGCCGCAATTCTTCAGCATGGTCTAGCGGGTTTACATACTTCTCAAACATCATGAACTCCTGACTGATAATCTGTTGCAGATGGGTACAAGGCAACGCAAACGCTCGCCATTGATACACCAGTGAGATAATCTGAGCTACTCTCTCACTGAACCAGGTGGTGCTATCCGTGCTTTCGGCCATACATTCTGAATGCGTCGCACGCCGTAAAAGCGATGGCTGTTCGCTGGGAAATAGTTTGCTTGGATACCCTGGCTTTTGTACTTCTGCTCCTTCCTGCTGCATAGACGAAACCTGGACCGTAACGAGATATCCATACCCTAGCTCCTCAGCGGAGCAACCGAAGACATCCATGAGTAAACGCAGGGAGTCAAGCGAAGGATCATGTCCCTCTACCTCCCAATAGCGCCAGGTCCGATAGCCTACACGGACTGCGTCGGCAGCCCTCCTCATCGACCAACCTTGTTTAAGTCTGGCTGCCATAAGCTTTTCATTCATGTGTCGTTACCTTCTCAAGTGTACGGAATAACGGCTTTTTCAGTCAAGGGCAATACGAGTAATACAGGTGATAAATGTTTTTTGCCGCTAGGTTGCCATCCTTTTGCTCCTTTTTGATCTTGTGAGGCAACCACCCTAGCCCATACCAACCCTGGAGCGGACCAGTGGATACAAATGCCTCTCTCATTCCCCGCATGCGGCTGCCTCGCTGCTTCTGTTCAGAAAGATTGCCACTCGGTTGCCACATGTCAGGGTGTTTCATTATGGTGAGCTTGCCAGAACCTTGTGCGCCGGAGACAAGTTCCGGCGCTCCATGTGTGTGCGTGGCGAGGCAAGCTCATTGGCTCGCCACGCACACCAATCACTGTCAAAAAGCTCCTTTCCTAGCACCCGTGTGGAGAACTGGTGCTAGCCTCCTGCTCGCCCCTGCTTTAGTGCTCACCATGAGCATGGTCATGGTCATCCTCATGTTGTCCGTGCTCGTGCCCATGCAAGGCGGAATCAATGCGTTTGATACGGATGATTTTCCCCGCAAAGAGCCAATTTTCGTAAGCTAGAACCGTGTCCAACGCGCCCTGGATGATCCCTTCTTGCGCTTCAGGATGCTCGGCGGTGTATCCTCTGAGCATAGCCGAAAGGCCATCAAATCTGGGGATGATCTCGTCAAACCCGATAATGTGGAAAAACGCTGTGCCACTCTCACTATCTATGTGAAGCGCTTCCTCCAACGTTTGAGCCACGAGATCGTTGCCAAAGAGCGAGCCTTCAATGATATAGAGATAGCCCATGACGCCGAGCAAGGTATCCAGTGTCTCCAACCGCACATCCGTACACAACGGGATCTGTTGCATTGTTGCATCTGTCTCGCCAAACACACGCAGGTCTTTGACCAGTGATGGTATTCTGCTCAGCAAGGCAGGAATGCATCCCTCTTGCAGCTTGGCCAGACGCTCTTCCGCAGGCTTATAAAAGCCGTAGAGTCTGCGCACAAATTGGTGATAGTTTTCTCTGGTCTGGTCAAAAAAGAGGACTGTTTCGTATTGCGCATCAAATCTATCATGATAATAGTCGGTGCGTCTGACGAGTTGTCTCATAATGTCTGGATCGTTAGCAGTGATAATCATCTCTTCTTCTCCTTCGAGATACTATGCAAACACGAGATCAAAACTTGCTTGAATCGCTGTACTGGTTGCCTGGATATCTTTGCTGGTGTGCGCGAGGCTCATAAAACCGGCCTCGAACTGGCTGGGAGCAAAGTACACACCCTGCTCTAGCATGGCCTGGAAAAAGCTGCGATACCGCGCA
>JBDTBU010000163.1:0-16186 GCA_039923935.1 Ktedonobacteraceae bacterium
ATCGATCAGTGTGCTCACGAGCACACTGATCGATTCCCTCCTCTTCTTCCATTTGCCAGAAATAGTTACAACGGCTCAACCTTGAGCAGCGCTTGCCCCTTCTGCACCACATCGCCGTTTTGGGCAGGCATGGCTACGACGCGCCCGGCGACCTCGGATTGGATCTCGTTGAAGACCTTCATGGCTTCAATGAGGGCGATGACCTGACCAACGGCAACCATCTCGCCGAGATTCACGAAAGATGGTAACGCGGGCGAGGGCGCGGAATAGTAGACGCCCGTGAGGGGCGCAGCTATAGGCTGGCTGCGGTCCTCACGCACGGTGGTAGGTTTGACTCCGCCGAGCACCAGGGGCTGAGCGGCGTTGACCTGTTGTGTAGGGGTCGAGACCAGCATCATATCTGGCCGACGCCGAATGATGATTTCGGTGCCTGCCTCGCGCAGTTCTAACTCGCCAATAGTCGTGCCGTCGAGGGCTTCGATCAGCTCCTCGACGCGTTTGACCCAGGGCATATCACGTTCGTGTAGTTCCATTAAGCCCCGCCTATTCTGCGTACCGCTTGAAGATCAGGCAGGTGTTATGACCTCCAAAGCCCATCGAATTGGAGAGAGCAATGTTCACCGTGGCCTGGCGGGCTTGGTTGGGCACATAGTCGAGGTCGCACTCTGGATCGGGATGGTGCAGATTGATGGTTGGCGGGATAATCCCCGTCTGGATAGCCATGATCGAGATCACAGCCTCAACCGCGCCCGCAGCGCCTAGGGTGTGTCCAGTCATCGATTTGGTCGAGCTAATCGGAACCTTGTAGGCATACTCACCGAAACAGGTCTTGATCGCTTGGGTTTCGTTGCTATCGTTGAACGGCGTTGAGGTGCCGTGTGCGTTGATATAGTCCACTTGGTCAGGGCGCAGGTTGGCCTTTTTCAAAGCACGCTGCATGGCTCGCACAAGGCCAGCGCCGCCGGGAGCCGGACTAGTAATATGGCTGGCGTCTGCTGTACAACCATAGCCAATCATTTCGGCCAGAATCGTGGTACCGCGTGCTTTAGCCGACTCCAGATCTTCCAGGATCAGCATGCCCGCGCCCTCGCCCATCACAAAGCCATCACGGGTGGCGTCGAAAGGACGGCTAGCACCCTGGGGATCGTCGTTGCGGCGCGAAAGGGCCGTCATATTATCGAAAGCAGCCATCGAGATAGGCGTGATAGCCTTCTCCGCACCACCAGCGATCATGGCTATGGCGTCGCCACGGCGGATTGTTTCCCACGCTTCACCGATAGTATTGCCGCTGGTCGCGCAGGCTGAAACTGCCGCCCAGTTGGGTCCGCGTGCGCCAGTCAAGATCGAGACGATACCAGGAGCGCCATCGATAATCATCATATTGATAAAGAATGGGCTGATGCGGCTCGGCCCTTTCTCGTGAAGCACGCGGAACTGCTCGTGCAGCGTCACCAGACCGCCGATGCCGCTGCCAATATAGACACCGACATCATCGGCATTCTCTTCGGTAATTTTCAAGCCGGACTGCTCTAATGCTTGTTTTGTTGCGGCAATCGCCATCTGCTCGTAGGGATCGTTGCGGCGTGCCTCTTTGCGATCCATATACAGCGTGGGGTCAAAGTTCCTGACTTCCGCCCCGAAATGCACGCGGAAATCGCTGGTGTCATAAGCCGTAATCTCACCCACGCCCGATTTGCCCTGCGTGAGAGCCTCCCAGTTGGTCGCTAGATCATTGCCCAGCGACGTAATCAATCCCAACCCAGTCACAACTACACGAGACATAAACTCACCTCCCGTGGTGAGCGACCAGCATGTCTGGCCGCGTTAAGGGCACAAATGTACCCGTTTAAATTCCTAATGATTCCGCTTCCTCTTGCAGGAAACGGGTGTATGTGTCTCCGCTGATAAATCCCTCATGCCGCAGCAAACGCTGATGGAATGGGATGGTTGTCGCCAGACCCTCGATCTGGAATTCGCCGAGCGCACGTTGCATACGTGCAATCGCCAGTTCGCGAGTCTGATCCCAAACAATCAGTTTGGCGAGCAGCGAATCGTAGTGCGGCGGAACTTCGTAGCCAGCGTAGAGGTGACTATCGACGCGCACACCAGGCCCACCAGGCGGTAGATACTTCTCAACGGTTCCCGTCTGAGGACGAAAATTGGCGCTGGAATCTTCCGCAGTGATGCGACACTCGATGGCGTGGCCGCGAAACTCGATTTGGTCCTGCTGTAACAGGAGTGGCAGACCCGCCGCGATGCGAATTTGTTCCTTCACCAAGTCAATGCTCGTCACCAGTTCGGTGACTGGATGCTCGACCTGGAGTCGGGTGTTCATCTCCATAAAATAGTAGCGGTTCTGCTCGTCCACCAGAAATTCGAGCGTCCCAGCATTGCGATAGCCGACCTTCACTACTGCATCGATGGCTTTTTTACCCATCTCAGCACGCAGTTCCGGCGGCATATGCGGACTAGGTGATTCCTCTAACACTTTCTGATTGCGGCGCTGGCAGGAGCAGTTGCGTTCGCCCAGATGAATGCCATGCCCGAAATTATCGGCCAACACCTGAATCTCGATATGCCTAGCTTTTGCTAGATAGCGTTCGAGATAGATGCCGTCGTCGCGGAAAGCCTCACGAGCCTCGTTCTGAGCGAGCGTAAAGGAACGTTCAAAATCCTCATCGCGCTCAACCAGTCGAATGCCCCGTCCGCCGCCGCCAGCAGCAGCCTTGAGCATCAGGGGATAATCGAGATGTGCTGCGGCCTTGCGAGCCGCTTCCACTGTACGCAAAACAGGTGTGCCGGGTAGCATGGGCACGCCAAGCTCAGACATAGCTTTGCGTGCTGACACCTTATCGCCCATAATACGCATAGCAGAGGCAGATGGACCAATAAACGCAATATTGGCATCAGCACAAATTTCAGCGAAGCTCGTGTTTTCCGACAGAAAACCATAGCCAGGGTGAATGGCATCTGCATTGGTAATCAGTGCAGCACTAATAATGTTCGGAATATTCAAATAGCTCTTGCCACTTGCGCCAGGGCCGATACAGATATGTTCATCGGCTTCGCGCACAGGCAGCGAAGTGCGATCAGCTTCCGAGTGGGCGATGACGCTCAGGATACCCATTTCGCGGCAGGCCCGGATAACACGTAGTGCAATTTCACCACGGTTGGCAATTAAGATCTTACGAAACATAGATAATAGCCTCATGCTGTATTCCCGTTGCAACGGGGGAGCAGTCAGGGCATTATATCACGCTGATTGGAAGATGGTCTAGAAATCAGATGAAGAGACCAATACTTGCCTATCAATGTACAATAGATCTGGCTGTAACCCGTAAGCGTAGATAATGGTAGAATCAATAAAAAAACAAAAGTATTTTCTGAAGACCCGGCGAGCACTAGGGCATATCGTTCGTCGGCATAGGGAGCAGGGCGTGAGCACATTGCGCAAAGATACAGGAGATGCGCATCTCGCGGTGGCCCAGGTAAAGGTCAACGTACAGGAGTTTTCGACGTTGTACCAGGATAACCTGAACTTGATCTACCGCTTTGTTTATAGCAAAATAGGCAACCGTGAAGAATCTGAAGATCTGACCTCACAGATCTTCATGAAGGCTGTTCGTGGCATAAATACGGAGCGCGGCCCTTTAAGCGTGCAAAAATGGCTGTTCCAGGTGGCGCGTACCACGATTGCCGACTATTGGCGGGCGCACTATCGTATCTCGACGAGTTCATTGGAAGCTCTGCTGGAAGCTGGTTGGGAGGGGCCTGCCGAGAATGGGAATATCAGTATCAATACGAACCCAACAGAACGGGTCCAGCGTGTATTGCTCGCTTTGCCGGAACATCATCGCGAGGTGCTAACCTGCCGCTTTCTGCTCAATCTCTCGATTCGTGAGACATCCATGCGGATGGGGTTAACAGAGGCAAATGTTAAAGTATTACAATTTCGCGCCTTGAAACGCGCAGCTGAACTCGAAGAGTTTGTCTGCGATACCAAGTAGGAGAATCGAAGACCATGCCAGGCGAAGACCAGGAACGTTTTGAAGACTATCTGGATCTGGAGCATTTCATCTCAGAACTCCAGGCCGGACGTGTGGCTCACCCTCGCCAGGAAATGACCCTCGCTCAGGCGCGGATCTACCAGATGGCGACGCAGTTCCACGCGGCCTCACCGGGAGTTGGAGAGCCACGTCCCGAATTTGCCGCCCACTTACAAACGCGTCTGGAAACAGAAATTCAGGCGCAACAAGACACACAACAAATACCACTGATTCAGACCCAGCCACCTAGTGCACGCCCCAAACCGCGCATCTCGCGACGCATGTTGCTAGCTGGCAGTGCCGCCACTGCTGCGTCTGTGGCAGTTGGCGCAGGCATAGAGCACATGGTCGATCAAGCCCCGCACCCTCAAACTCCGGTGACGGTGATCAAATGGTTTCCTGTGGCTACAGTAGCCGAACTGGGCGACCAGGCGATCAAGTTTACGACAGCGAACCTGATAGGCTATGTAGTAAAATACATTGGCACAAATGAAAATTCCTTTGAGCGGAACCAGATTATCGCGGTTTCGGCAGCTTGTACGCACAAGGGTTGTATTGTAAACTGGGACACATCTGATCGCAAATTTCATTGTCCCTGCCACGGACGCGTCTTCATGGAAGATGGCGGGATTGATACCCACCAGGTGTCGCCCCCGTGGTCGAATCTCGATGCACTGCCCCGTCTGGATGTGCATATTCAGGATGGGCAGATCTACGTGAAAATGCCGCTGACCTGATCTTTTCGGCCACGTAGAAATGCCATTGGTCATATTAGAAGCCTTGCTCCTCTGGCGACCGTGAGATATCGCGCCAGGGGATACGCGTGGCCGAACGCAAATCGCGTAGGTGCATTACGTCGTTGTAGCGTTCCAGCGTCCAACTCAGTGGATAACCTTCCTGCTCAGTGCTATACCAATGCGTAATTGAGGTGTTGTGGGTGTCGAAGTAGGAAGGCGGCAGATGTATCGTGCTCAGACGTAGAAAAAAATGGAATGAGGCATCGATCACTCCTCCGTGACACACTACCACGATTGTCTTCCCCTCATACTGCTGCGTGAGCCGATTGAGCGCGGTACAGGCGCGTAACATAAACTGCGCCCAACTCTCAGATCTAGGCATAACCTGGAAAAAAGGCTTCTGATCGTGGGGCAGATTTTTGAAACGCTCGATATACTCATCCACGTTGAGCGTCTCATCCTCTGGAAAACGCCACTCCTGCACCTCGTCGTCAGAGAGAATCGACAGGCCCAACGCGGGCGCGATAATTTCAGCAGTCTGCTGGGCACGCAGCATCGTGCTAGCGATCAGAACATCAGGTCGCAACTCGCCGCTGCCCGCTAAACGGTCCCGCAAGCGTTCAGCCTGCGTAATCCCCAACTCAGTCAAGTGCGGATCTTCCAATGGGTTCGGGCTGGTGGTCGTGGCGTCTCCATGCCGAATAAGATAGAGATGGGTCATAGCTTCTCCTGGTTGAATGCTCAATGATAGGAATATTGTATTATACAATCTTTCCCTTGACACGGTAGACCTTTCTGCTTTATACTTTTATTTAAGGAAATACTGAAATATTGAATTCATCCTAAGGAGATAGCGCAATGCACATCGTTTTCTTGAACCTCATGAAGCTTGGTCCCATCTCTCTCGGCTCATGGCTGCCCTTGCTTATCCCGTTGGCTCTGCTGGAACTTCTTCTGGTTGTGGTGGCCCTCGTCGATCTGATTCGGCGTGAACCGCGTCGGGTACGTGGCAACAAGTGGCTCTGGGTGCTGGTTATTCTGCTCATTGGGACGCTTGGCCCGATCTGTTATCTGATAGCAGGACGCAAGGAGGCCGAGGATGATTTCCGTTCCTGAAGCAGCAGCCATTCGCTGTGTCGGCTTACGCAAAAATTATGGCACGCTCGTAGCCCTCAAAGGACTCGATCTGAGCGTTCCCACAGGGAGCATTTTTGGCCTGCTTGGTCCCAACGGTGCTGGTAAAAGCACGACCATGAAATTACTGACACGCCAGATTGCTCCAACGAGCGGCCATGCTTGGGTTGCTGGGGTCTCGTTAAGCGGCGATGTGCGTCAACGCATTGGCTATCTCAGCGAGGCGCCAGCGTTCTATGCCTGGATGACTGGTCGCGAGTTCCTCGACTTTACCGGCGAACTGTTCCAGCTTAGGCCGAGCGTGCGTCGGGCGCGACGTGACGAACTGTTAGCGTTAGTTGGCCTGAGTGGTGCGGCCAGGCGTAAGATCGGCGGTTACTCCCACGGTATGCGTCAACGTCTGGGTATCGCACAGGCGCTCATGAATCAGCCAGAAGTCCTGTTCCTGGACGAGCCAGTCTCCGCGCTCGACCCCATTGGCCGCAAAGAGATTTTAGAGTTGCTCGCAAATCTCAAGGGCACAAGCACCGTCTTTTTCTCATCGCATATCCTGGCAGATGTTGACCGCATCTGCGACGAAATTGCCATCCTGCATCACGGCGAGATGTTGGTGCAGGCACCCACACAGGCATTGAAAGAACACTATGCGCAGCCCATCATCGAGGTAGAATTAGAGGTAGAGGCGAGCGTTTTGGTGGATCTCCTCAAGCCTGAAAGTTATGTTCAGCATGTTGAGGTAGAGGGCACACGAGCCAGAATACGCGTCAACGATCTCGCCCACGCGAAACGCTGCCTGCCTACATGCCTGGTCAATGCACACCTGCCGCTATTACGCTACGAAGTGGCACTGCCCACGCTGGAAGATGTTTTTGTGCGCTTGATCGATGGAGAAATTCGCACGACAGCAGGAGGAAAACAATGAGCGTTGCAACATTCTGGCCGATGCTCAAAAAAGAGCTTTACGAACAATACCGTACGTATCGGGTATTGATCGCACTGGTAATCTTTCTTTTGCTCGGCATCTCTGCCCCAATCGTCACCAGTCTCACGCCCGATCTACTGAAAAGCCTGGGCAATGGTATTCAGATCACCTTGCCGCCACAGACGGCCACTGATGCTCTGCAATCGTACATCAAGCAGATGAGCCAGCTTCCAGCTTTGATGCTGATCCTACTGGCGATGGGCAGTGTCGCCGACGAACGTGGACGCGGCACTGCTGTGACTGTGCTGACCAAGCCGCTACCGAGAAGCGTTTTTGTGCTGGCAAAGTTTCTAGCTTATGTGTTAACGCTGTTCGTCAGTATGCTCCTGGCGGCTGTCGGAGCCTATTACTATACCAACCAGCTTTTCAGCGCACCCCCACTGACAGGTTTCCTATTGATCAATCTGGCCCTGTTCGCTTTCCTAACATTAATCCTGGCTTTGACCGTGCTCGCAAGCGTGCTGTTTCGCAACACCGTCGCGGCTGGTGGACTGGCTTTCGGCGGCTTTCTAGTGCTGGCTATCCTACCTGAGCTAAACGGCACCATTGCTCAAGCCCTGCCATCGGCACTGTTCAACCCTGAGCGTGTGACTCAATTGCTAGCTGGCACGGCTCCCTTGGGAGATACTTTGAGGCCAATTTTCATTGGCTTTGGGCTGGCTCTGGGCCTAATCGCGCTCGCTTGTATCGTTTTTCAGTATCAGGAAATATAAATAATATGGGTATCACATGGAGATTGGGCAACGCTAGCGTTGCCCAATCTCCATGTGATACCCATACCTTTAGTTTGTAGCTTCTTCCGAAGTCTCTGCTTGCACAGCATTTTCGGTACTTACACTTGCTTGTTTGCGCTTGTTCGGCTTTTTGGACTGCTTCCTGTTTGTAGAGCTTGTTACAGGAGCCTCAACAACGGGCGCAATGGTTTCCACAGGAGCCTCAACAACGGGTGCAATGGTTTCCACAGGAGCCTCAACAACGGGTGCAATGGTTTCCACAGGAGCCTCAAAAGCTGCTTCGGTGCTCTTCTCAGCGGAAGCATCAGAAACCGGCTCGCTACTCTTCACTTCAACATCGTCAAGAGTTGGCTCGCTATTCTCTACGGGTTCGTCAGAAGTGGACTCATCAGAAGCCTCTTCCGTGCTCTCTACCGTAGCGTCAGCAACAGGTTCAATGCTTCCCTCAACACTATCATCGGGAGTAGCTTCGTCGATGTCTTCAGACTGGGGCAGTTCGATCTGCGGTATGCCATAGGTAGCGGGAATTTCGTCGTGTGGCACGGGCTGGGCGAAGCGTGTACGCGTGACCAGCATGGTAATCGGGATGAGCAGGATAAAGACGATCAGCGAGGTCCATTGGGCCTGTTTGAGATGCCAATCGAGTGGGCCCAACGTCACGAAGATGTTGTCGCGTACAAAGAAGACGAGGAACTGGGTGATGCAGTAGCCAAAAAGGTACGTGGCCATGAGCATACCTGGGCGGCGATAGCGACGTGCCAAGTACACCAGCACAGCAAGCATAATGATGTTCAGCAACATCTCATAGCCAGCAGATGGCTGTACTGGGATATGGCAGGTGCCTAGCTGACAGGCCCAACTGTTTGGATTGTCATACACTGTGGACCAGGGCAGCGTGCTCGGATAGCCGATGATGTCGCCGTTGATCAGGTTGCCGACGCGTCCGAAAATCTGTCCACAGGCTCCGAAAAGCGCGGCTGCGTCGAGCATGACCAGTGGGTTGACGCGTTCTTTCAGTGCACGCCAAAAGAGGACCGGAACGATCAGGAAGATCGCGCCAAAGAAGGCCATCCCGCCTTCCCAGGTTGCCAGAATATGCTGCGGCTGCAAAAGATAACCCGAAACAAAATTAGGTTGCTGGACAACGAAATACAAGCGCCCACCCAGCAGGCCAGCCACGACGCACCACCAGAGCACGCGGTAGACTTTCTCCTGACTGATGCCCTTGCGCTCGGTGTACTTGCGAATGAACTGCAAACCAATCACAATACCCACCACATACATCAGGCCGTACCAGCGCAGAGCAAGCGGGCCAATGCTGAAAATGACCGGGTTAATATTGACGTGGATATATGGACCAATACTCAGCCAGCCCCAATTAATCAGGTCAGCGAGTGTTGCGGGGATGCTTCCCATTTTTTTTCTCCAATGTTCTGCTATGATGCCAAGATTTCTGTACTATGATAGTATGCTTCGTCGCTCCATGCAAGCGACTATGCTCTTGGGATATAGTTTACTTTTTTTGTGACCCAATCCCACCCTGCGAGCCAAGCATAAGGGTTGCTCTTGCTGGGTTATGCACCCATCGATGCTAGATGTGGGTGCATAACCAGAGCGTGATTTGGTGTGCCGCGACGATGGCAACAGCCAGCATGGAAAGGGTAGAAAACCCCAAAACGATTTCGTGCCTCTTCATGTATCTGATGGGATTGTAGTGCTTTCGGTGGAACATCAACCAACCATCCAGGCAGGCCAGTACGAATGATCCACCTAGCAGCAGGATTGTGATCGGCCAGTTCCAACTGAGCAGTGCCACATTCCAGTTGATCTTCGTCCCAGTCTCGCGTTGGAGCAGGATCATCAGCAAGAGAGGCAGATAGCATATGACAAACGCAAACAGCACACGGTTATCCTGCGTCCGGATGTGTGGCGAGAGGAAGCCACTCAGCCGAATGAGTAACGCGAATAGACCCAGACCAGCGAAAACGAAAGGATACAGCAGTGTGAGCGTAAAAGAGGGCGTATGCAGCAATAGCTGGGAACTAAGCGCAATAAAACTCAGCAGACACAGGGCCACAACACACCCGTGAAGGAGGAGAGTGCTGCCAGGAAACCAGCGAGGGTGCATTTCCCGTGCCCATGCTTCCGCAAATATAGGAGGGTTGGAGCCAACTACCGCAGCCAGCGATTTCCCATCGCGGAGGGCTTGCGCTAAATGCTGCTCCAGTTCTAGCCGCATGTCCTGTCGGCGTTCTGGTGCTACGCCCCGCAGCGCCCAGTAGCTTCCACAGGCATCAACGAGATCGGTGATCTGGAGTTGCATGTGTTGGTCGAGGATCTGCATCGAACGTGTCTCCTTTCAAAATCTGTATGACTGCCTGAGCGAAGGTTTCCCACTCAATCTGCCATTGTTCCAATTGTTTGGCTCCTGCTGGTAGAAGACGGTAATATTTGCGCTTGGGGCCATCGGTTGAAGGTACCCAATACCCCTCAATATACCCGTGGTGTTGCAAGCGGCTCAGCAAGGGATAAATGCTCCCTTCACTGACGAGGTTAAGCCCCTGGCGAGCCAACTGCTGTACCATTTCATAGCCATAACAGGGTTGCCGCTCAAGCACTGCGAGCAGACACATATCCAACGTGCCTTTTAGTAACTGCGTCGAGCGCGTCTCCATCGGCACCTCGTTTTTTACTCTCTTGCAATACAACCTACTGACAAAAGAATACCACACAGTATCATGTTTTGCAAGAGAGTGGAGAGAAGTTTGGAAATGCTATCCCGACCATTGTATACTGATGGGGTAGCGCCCTTGCTCACCAATTGCTCAGACCTCGCGTCTTCTCATGACTAATTAGGATATATGTATGCAGCCTACTCGTAAGCAGGCCCGTTTTGTCACGATTCTTGGCTTTAGCGCCACGATCCTCATGTGGGGTTCGTTTCCTGTGGCCGCCAAATTTGGGGTAGAGCACGCTCCACCTTTATTGCTCTCCGCAGTGCGCTTCCTGCTGGCTTTTGTCCTGATGGCTTGTCTGGCATTTTTTCAACGCAAACGCCTGCGTCTGCCCTGGCGACAACATCGACAAGTCTTGATCCTCTCAATACTGATGGTGGGCATTCCTGGCAGTATTTTCTTCTCTGCTGTGCCCTACGCGCCGGTTGGCGTGCTCACAGTCATGTGGTCCACGACACCTTTGTTCACTGCTTTGTTTACCATGCGTGAGTCCGGCGAGGTGCACGGCTGGCGGTTGCCGGTTAGCCTGGGTGTTGGCCTGTTGGGGGTGTTGATTGTACTATTGGGTCGCCTGCCCTTCCTGCCTGGCACAACACTCTTCGCTAGTGGTGGTGTGGCCTTGGTCGGTGAACTGGCTGTATTGGGTTCATCGGCGGTCTATGGCCTGGGTATACGCGCAGCCAAGCATAGCAGCCCGGAGATGCCTGTGGTGGTACTCACGACTTGGCAACTTTTCTATAGCGGCCTTTTTATGCTGGTCATGAGTCAGATTTTTGAGCACGGCCAGGGTCTACCGCTCGATCCAGTGACGCTTGGCGCATTACTCTATCTGGTGATTTTCTGTAGCTGCATCACCTTTCTGCTGACTTTCTGGCTTATTCGGCGGCTTGGTGCGATCCGTACAGCCTATGCTGACTTTATTAGTCCAGGGGTGACACTGATCCTTTCGTATTTTCTTTTGGGAGAAGACCTGTCCCCAGCCAAGATCGCCGGGCTGGTGCTGGTAATTCTGGGAGTACTTCTCGTTGTAAAAATGGAATAAAACGTCTTTTAATCAATAAAGTGTGTGCTATCATAAAATGTACATTTTATGATAGCACACACTTTATTGATTTTACTTAACGCGTGCTTCAAGTGAGCCAAGCTGCTCTTTCAGTTTGCGATTCTCTTCACGCACCTGATCGAGATCTTGACGCAGTTGTTTGAACTGCTCATCGGGCTTGTCGGCGCTGCGGATTTTGTGTGCGGCCATCTGCATAGTGCGTTGAAAGCGGCTATCCACTTCACGGCTGGCGGCACGCTCAAGCGCCTCAATAGCTCGTTTCTCTCCTAACGCTTGCAACGCAAATGCTGCGATAGCTCGCGCAAAGTTCCAGGTCTCGTGCTCGACTGCCTGACAGAGGGCAGTCACAGCGCGTTGGCGGGCCTCTTCGCTGTAGAGATAGCGATTCTCTGCCAGGGTGAACATGCCCCGAATAGCAGCGACACGGAAGGTTGGTCTGCGCTGTGCATTACCGATATTGGCGACGAGAACATCAACGGCACCCTCTTCGCCACTTGCCCCTAAACCTGTGAATATTCCACTCTGCACCATATCGTTCCACGAGGGACGTTCGAGCAATTGCGTCAGCAGTTCAAGGTTGCCAGTGGTATGGGTCTTGCCTAGGGACGCGGCTGCGGCAGCCTCGACGCGATAGCTTACATCCCCTTGCTCTAGCAAGGTTCTGAGCGCGTGTGCGGAACGTTCAGCCAATTCAGCTTGCTGGGGTGCCTGGAACTGTCCCAACGCCTCAGCCACAGCAATACGCACTTTGGAGAACTGTCTAGCATCCAGTTCTTGCAAGGCTTGCAGAAGGATGGCTTGCGTGTGTGTGCTGCCAATGGCTCCCAGAGCTTTTGCAGCGGCTGCTCGCACGCCCCAGAAGGCGTCGTCGAACAGAGCCGTGTGTAACGCCTGAACATTCTCGTCGCTCGCCTGCTCACCGAGTGCTTCCACTGCTTCGATGCGGCCTAGAATATCAGCATCGTGGGCCAGTTGGTAGCGCATCATCCTGGCGGACCGTTCAAATTTGAGCGTTTTGAGCAGCCAGCCATCCGGGTCGAAGCGCACCATCACGGGTTCGCGTTCTAGGGGCAGGTAGAAGGTCGATTCAATCTGTCCATCCAGACCAACTTGCACGTGCAGAGGGATTGTGCGCGTTTCGGTGGTGTTGGTGTCTTTGGCCGCTTCATCGGAGGTGGGAACAGTGAAGGCGAGATCAACCGGCGTCACAAAGCAGGGGGTGAGGTCGTCGATCTCCTGCGTTTGCTTGATGCTGATTTTCGCCATGCTATTCTCACTATCCCAAGAGTAGCTAACAGTAAAGGCAGGGTAGCCGCCCTGAAAAACCCACTGTTGGAAGAACTGAGCGAGGCTGCGGCCCGTGACCTCCTCGAAGGTGCGCTCCAGATCTGAGGTGACGACCTCGCGTTCACGGTAGCGTTCCAGGTAGGCTTTGAGGCCGCGTCTAAAGGTGGCATCCCCCAGTTGGTGACGCAACATATGCAGAACCCAGCCGCCCTTCTCGTACAGATGCCTATCGAATAAGTCAAACCCATCGCTTGAATGGACATGATACACAATCGGACGACGATACTGACGGTCTTCGCCTAGATAGTTCTGCTTATTGGTCAGCATCGAGTATTTGAAGAAATCGTTACCCTGGTCATGTTCATTCCATAATTCCTGGAAGTAGGTGGCGAAACCCTCATTCAGCCAGCCATTGGCCCAATCGCGACAGGTCACGAGGTCGCCAAACCACTGATGTGCCAGTTCGTGTGCAACGACATCGACCAGATCCACATCCAGGGAGGCGCGTTCGTCGAGCAACAGCATAAATGAGTGGGTCGTCGCGGTAGTATGCTCCATAGCACCTGTGTAGAGTTCTACGACGGTCTGGTCGTAGGAGTCGTAGGGATACTCAACACCGGTGTATGAAGAGAAGAACTGCATCATCTGCGGTGTTTTGCCGAGATAATAGTCTGCATCGGTAGCGCGGTCATGGCGCACATAGTAGTTGACGGGTTTGCTGTTGTAGCTTGCTTTAATCACCGCGAAGTCGCCGACAACCAGCGAAACGAGATACGCTGCGTGAGGAACGTCGTGCCGCCAATGATGCGTCTTCGTCGCACCATGATCGACGACATCCAGCAGATTGCCGTTGGAGATGGTCAGGAATTGAGCGGGAACTGTGGCGAAGATTTCGGTGGTAGCACGCTCATTGGGTGCGTCATGGCAGGGAAACCAGTAGCTAGCATATTTTGGCTGCCCAAAGGTCCAAGCTTGTACTGGGCGCGTGGGATCTTCCTCGGTGGGTTTGATGAAGTTTAGCCCAGCACGCGGTTTTCCTGCGTAGGTGATGGCGACGATGAACTCTTCCCCATGCGTATAGGCGCGATCCAGGTTGACCGTCAGTTTTTTCGCGTCAGTGGTATAGGCCAGTTCTGTGTTCCCAGCCAGGGTGACGCGCTCGATCTGTAGATCAACGACATCGAATGTCACCGTTTTGATCTTATCATAGAGCACCGTGAATGTAGTGCTGGCCGTGCCGCTAATGCTTTCGCGCTCGAAATCAAGGGCGATATCGAGGGTAATGTGTTTGACATCGGCAGGTCGATCAGGGGCGTAGTGCACCTGGTCATGGCTCATTCCAAATGAGCGTGCTTTGGGCGCGTGGGTTTGTGTGTGTTCGTTGAGAAAGCACAGACTATAGCCGTTATCCAGGCCAATCGAGTGTGCACAGTGATGGTTTGGCATGAAACCTCCTGGAGAATTTATAGAGCTTACCTTAACTATACCCTCTTGCTAGGCGTTTGTACAGGTATCCATTGGTCATTCTCAGAGCATCTCATGTGCTTGAGCCAAGGCGTAGAATTTTGCCAATGACACGCGGAATGTGGGGCAGAAATGGTACTTCTTGGTGCGAGGCTTGTTCGTGTGTATCATTTTATGCTATTGTTGCTGTAACCTGATGCGACGATAGCTAGAGGAAGAGCTTCTCGCTGGAGATTAAAAAATGTTACTAAGCAGGCGCATTATCGTCGGTATTTGTGGCGGGATTGCCTCGTACAAAGCAGTCGAGCTTGTCAGTCGTCTGCAACAGGCGGGTGCGCTGGTGGATGTGATTATGTCAGAACACGCGGAAGAATTTGTCCGCCCACTGACGTTTTCCACAATGAGCCACCGCCCGGTGTACAGTGATCTGTGGGAGCCTTCGGGCAAAGCCGCTGAGACTCATATCGAACTGGGTGAAGACGCGGATTTGCTCGTCATTGTGCCAGCCACGGCCAATACCATCGCGAAACTGGCTCATGGAATCGCTGACAATATGCTGACAGCGGTTGTGCTGGCGACAAAAGCGCCGGTTCTGCTCGCTCCGGCTATGCACCACCATATGTACACTCATCCGGCTACACAGGCCAACCTGGAGACACTTCGGGCTAGGGGTGTATCTATCGTTGAGCCAGAAGTCGGACGCTTGGCTTCGGGGGAAGTTGGCGTTGGCAGGCTGCCAGAAACGGCTGTGCTACTCGGAGCTATCAGCGTCGCATTAGGGCGCTCTGGCGACTTGGCTGGTCGGCACGTAGTGGTTACCGCTGGTGGCACGCAGGAGCCAATCGATCCGGTGCGTTTCGTGGGGAATCGTTCATCAGGTAAAATGGGTTATGCCCTGGCAATCGAAGCACGGGATCGTGGCGCTCGCGTGACGTTAATCTCAGGCCCGGTTGCTCTCGACGCTCCATATGGAGTAGATGTGACACGAGTCGAGACCGCGCTGCACATGCGTGACGCAGTAGTTACAGCAATAGCAGAGGCAGACGTGTTGGTGATGAGCGCGGCGGTTGCTGATTACCGTCCGGCACAGATCGCGGCACAGAAGCTCAAAAAAACAGGCAGCGGTGGAGCGCAAATGTATCAGATGGGAGATGAGTTCTCACTTCCCCTCACGCGCACCCCTGATATTCTGGGCGAACTCGCCACCTTGCTCGCGGAGCAGTCTGGCAAACCAGGACCACAACGGCGCCTGGTGCGGGTAGGCTTCGCTGCTGAGACCAGCGATCTGGTCACATATGCACGTGCGAAACTGGTTGCAAAACACCTGGATTTGCTCGTGGCAAATGATGTAAGTCGCACTGATAGCGGCTTTGGTTCCGAGACCAATAAGGTTCTGCTCTTCCATACCAATGGCGAGATGGAGGACTTGCCGCTACTCTCCAAAAAAGAGGTTGCGGCGGCGATTTGGGATCGTATCGTGCCTATGTTGCCCGCAACATAAGTACGGCTTTCATCCAGGGGTTTGTGGCCTCTGTCGGGAGATATTGTTCAATGTTGGGTACACGTAATTCTCAGGAGGAATCCATGATGGATCGGGCTGCTAGTGCTGGCTTCGAAGGCATAGCTCAGATGCTCCTTGAGCAGAAAAAATTGATGGATGCTCTGGAAGCCGAAAATCGCGAACTGCGCCGTCAGATCGCTGATCTACGTCGTGGCATTGGGGTCGCTGTAGTCATCGATGGCAAGACCATCCAGCTCGCCAGCGATCAGATGAGCCAGGCCGCCGCGCTGCAAAGCTTGCAGAACATGCAAGGCGCACCCTCTGCTCAAACCATGGTGACTGGCAATTATGGCCAGCAGCAGCAACGCTCGACAGGCAACCAGCAATCGGTCAACCTGAACAGCGACAAGCGCGAGAATGGCAATCGCAGTCCCCTCGCCGATAGCTTCGTGCTCTAAGCGTTCTGCTCTGACATAGATCGGATTTCAACAATCCGAGCGTTT
>JBDTBU010000164.1:0-11765 GCA_039923935.1 Ktedonobacteraceae bacterium
CTTTGACACCTTTCATGCGCAGATCAAAGATTGTACGCATGAAGAGAAAGACGTTTCTACTCAAGCGGTCAGGAGCACTGCGCGGCAGCACAAAAGTGCGCACTGCCGAGGTAATAGCTAACCAGACAAGCAACAAGCCAGCGCAAAATATCAGAATGCGCAGCAAAAACAAAAACATCGTGCTAATATCCTACATTTCCTCTCTCACACATTGAACTGGTAAACCTTCCATCTGCATGATTTTTAAGGCATTAGTCGTGGGACAGGGGCCATAGCGCAGAATATAATCAAAGACCATCTGACCATCGATGACCTCCTCTTTGAAGTGATAGTTCTCCACTTGGGGCAGAATATCAGCCAGCTTGACCAATTCCAAGTCGTGTGTGGAGAGTAGACCCAGACAATTTTTCCCCTCAAGCGTGTGGATATAAGATTCGCTGCCAATGCGGCGTTCGCGGTTGTTCGTTCCTCGGAAGATTTCATCAATCAAAAAGAAGATCGGCATCTGCTCGTCTGGGCGTTCCAGTTCGTCCAATAAGGCACGCAGACGGCGCACCTCGGCATAGAAATACGAGTAGCCCTCGGTCACAGAATCGCTGATTTTGATGCAGGTGAAGATCCTGAAGAGCATCGTCTCAAAGACCATTGCGTTGACGGGCGCACCCGCGAAGGCCAGGCAGAGATTCGCGCCGACTGTTCTGAGGAAGGTGCTTTTGCCAGCCATATTCGAGCCAGTAATAATCCCAACCTCGCCCTTGCTCGGCATGGTGAAATCGTTGACAACCTTCTTTTCTGCGGGCAAGAGCGGATGCCCAAGTCCTTGTGCACAAAAAGGGACAGGATGCTCTGCATTGAGCGTAGCGTGGACTTTGGGCCGGATATATTCAGGGTGGAGATATGCAAAAGTTGCGAGCGAATTGAGCGCTTCTAACTCAAACCACGTTTCCAACCAGATTGGCAGGTGAGCGGCCATTTGCTCACGGTAACGATTGAAGCGCAGAGCCAAGTAGAGATCCCAAGGCCAGAGCAGGTTCACCACCAGCCAGACCAGCCCGTTTCTCTCCAATGTTGCCCCAGTTGCGATTTGCTGCACTTTTTTGAGGAGCAGCGATGGTCGATTGGTTGGATCTGCAAAATAGGGCTGGCAGAGTTGACGCACATGTGTGTTGCGACCATAGTGATAGGTTTCTAAATACGTGAAAACCGCGTTGATCTGTGCGAATGCATCCCGCAAGTAATAAGCATCATCAAACAGGCTGCCGCGCCTCTCTTTGGTCATAGCCAGAAAAATAATCGCGCCCATCAACACCAGGAGCCAGTATTGCGGCAGAATAGCTGACAAATTAAGCAGCAACAGAACCAACAGTGCGAACGTAAGAAGATGCGAGCATACAATCAGCGGGATGAGATTCATAACCTTTTGCGGCTGATTGAGCCAGCTTAGTAGACGTTGACCCTCAAGCTGATTGGAGACATTTTTCGCAGCCAGCGTCGCTTTCATCGTCAGGCGTGTGCGGAAAGCTGACATGGGTGTGAGTTCCGCGATCAAAGCCTGGCGGCTCTGGATCGTCTCCAGATCGGGCTTGGTTGTGAGCAGCCACTCGCGTAGGCGTTGTGTGCCCTCTGCGGAGACGGCTGTATTGATTAAGCGGTGCAACGAGTGCTTGCCGGTGATATCCAGGTCGGTTTCAAAGGGATGCTCGACCCGTTGCTCTGGTGTATACGCGTCGGGAATGGCGTTCCAATCGCGTTGTATACGTGCGATCTCGGTTGTTTTGAGATGCAACCAGACCTTGTGGCGAGTCAAGCTACGATCCACACTCTGTTGGTAATATGCCACGATGCTAAAAACCAGCATGACCAGGAGAAAGCAGATGATGCCTAGCCACCAGATGACCAGGAAACTCACGCACAGGCCGAGCAGTAGTGCGGCAAAAAAGATCCCGACGCGTATCCAACCATAGCGGTTGCTCCGCTGGTCAAGCTGATTGATACGTTGTTGCAGGCGTTGCAGTTGGCGTTCAATGGCGCGTAGCCGTTCTTGTTGCGTAATCACAGGCACCCTTCTCTAACTTATACTGTGCTTGCATTATAGCACATTGCCTTGACTCCGCCTTACAAGCCGCCTGACTACATTTAATTCTACTCACTCCGTTGACGCCGCCGGAACCTCTGCTCCATGTACACACTCAACAATTTAGCAATCCTGCACTCGATACTGGTAGGTGGAGTTGCCTATCAAAGACGTATTGCATGAAACAAGCAGGGCAAGCACTACCCCAACAGGCAGATTTTGCGGTCAAAATCAATGTCCAGTTGACAAGCTATAGATGCTAATTAGAAAAGCGACTAAGAATGCAATTGTTGAGATTATCCACAATACGTGGTCTGACCCTTTTGTTTTGAGTGCACGTACTCCACAAAAGATAGCAGTGATGAGAAAAAGAGCTATCACAAATAGCTCGTGGAAATTGCTTGAATTCATGTCTTCTCCTTCAATAGGATGCAACTACGAGTGAGTCACTTGGTACGCTTGTTGCCATTACTGTTTGAGTCAGCGGGACAAAATGATCACGAGAGATAGTGGAAAAATGTAGGTGGTTGCACTCCGGGAACTTTGGCCACCAACTTTGAGAAGCTAGTGGCCAAGAATTGTCACTTTTGTGAGACAATCAACTGACCTACATATTATGCTGTTTGAGTGTAACACGTTATGGACCTCTCAAAGAGCACAAACACCCCTTAACAGAGTGTGCCAATCCAAAGGATGTGGCCGAACCAGTCATTGGCAATGGATACGCCAGTATCGCCGCAGGCATCATTTTGGCGGTTTATTATCGCATGGTCTAACACGACTTCCGCAGCTAAAAGCAGAATGAGCGTTGCACAAACGGGAAGGGTAATGGCACATACGGCTGCGAAGGCAACCCCAAGCGCACCACTGGCGATATCGAAGTTGTCCAGCAGGAGAAGAGTATCACACCCATTGTGGAATGATTGATACCCCCACCAGTTTAAAACGGCATAACTTGTAAAATTACGTGAACAGTCATTAGGCATGAGAGTGTTCAGTAAGCTTAAGCTCTGCTCTTTAAATTGCTGAGTATTAAGAAGTTGTGCTTTGTAGGAAGCGACGGAGCTTTGAATTTGCGAGAGTATCTTCAGCGCTTTTGTGCTAGGAGCTTGTGGAGCAGGTTTAAACTGGCGAGCACTCAGAGGCTATGCGTTGTAGATTACGGTGTGATTTTTAGCGATGGTATCGAAGCCGACTACCTAGCCTTCAATTCCGGTACCATCGCCACAATCAGTCTGGCCGAGCGTCAGGCGCACCTAGTGACACGACCTTGAGGTAAAAACTATCTTGTACGCCTAAAGCACCACAGCCGTAAAGAATTGCTGACCACCATGACCGACTCAATTATGGACGCGCCTTCTTCCCCTTTTCGTACGCTTCATGCAGTTCTGTCAGCAACGCCTCGCGTTTGGTGTAGAGTTCGCGGCGAGGACGTGGCTTGGCTTTATCGACGGCATAGGCTGTAATAAGCGGTAGCACGATGGTAGAGTCGCCGTAGATGACTACCGTGTCGTGCAACTGGTCCGGCTTGATCTTGCCCCAGGAGACGGCCTCAGATGGCGTGGCACCAGAGAGGCCACCCCAGTGTGGTGCGTCTGCGGTGATCTGGATGAAGTAGTCGTGACCGCCTTTGTTGATACCCAAGACCTCCCAGAGTTGCGGTTGTGTTTGCAGGTAGAAGTTCTTAGGACTACCTCCGCCCAGGATGAGCACGCCGTTGCGTGTGGCGTTCATGACAATCGCAGTGGTTTCGTTGACATCGGCCAATGGATCGAGCGTGAGTTGGCTGCCGTCCAGCGCGTGGCGAGCTACATTCATGCCAATCGAAGAATCACCAGGCGAGGAGGTGTAGATCGGCACATTCCAGGCTGCTGCTTGAGCTAGCACAGAGTATTCCGGCTTGACCCCAGCCTTGAGCAGTTGTACGCCTAAGTGGTAATGCAGTTCAGAGGTCGAGATAGGCCGATTGGGCAGGCTTTGCAGGCATTCGCGCACAAAAGCGTCGGTGTCGAGCAGAACTTTGTCCTCAAACAAAATATCGTAGATACGGATCACTCCCTCTTCCTGGAGTACAGTATCGTCCAGACGGAAGTCGCCGCGATGCAGGGTCATGGCGAGCGCGTGGTGCATGTCGTGGTAGAGGTTGGCACCAGTGCTGACAATAAAATCGACGAAACCGTACTCCATTAGGGTCAGGACGCAGCCACCCAGACCGGCTGGTGTCAACGCCCCTGCCATAGTCAAGCAGATAGTGACATCCTTCTCAGGATTAAGCATCTCTTCGGCAAAGAGACGCGCCGCCTCGCTCAAACGTGCCGCGTTATACGCTTGGTACTGCTCGTCGATCAGTTCACTGACAGTCATACCAGGCCGTACACGTCGCGGCACGATTTGCTCGCCGCTCAGGTAACTGCTACGTCCCGGCTCTTGCTCTTTGTGTTGGTCATGATTGCTATGAGTCATGTTGCTTTATAAATCCTTCTTACTGCTGAAAGTCCCTTTTTCGCTACGTACCTCGGCGATCCATTCTGCTGTTGGGAGCACTTTGCTAAAGCGAATTTGTTGTGTGACCAGG
The DNA here is from genome assembly GCA_039923935.1 of Ktedonobacteraceae bacterium. Lineage (GTDB taxonomy): Bacteria > Chloroflexota > Ktedonobacteria > Ktedonobacterales > Ktedonobacteraceae > Paraktedonobacter. The sequence goes on from JBDTBU010000164.1 coordinate 4,650, forward strand.
ATGGCCCGGTGCAGTTCTTCCGCGCTCACTGTGCCCGCACTGTTCGCGAAGGCTAGCGTGCCCGTGGCGTCAGAGAGAAACTCGACGCCAAAGCCCAAGTGCATGGCTTGGCGGGCGGTGGTATCGCAGCACATTTGCGTCATATAGCCGCTAATCGTCACGGAATCAATACCGTGCTCCCTTAGCCATGCCTCTAACTGTGTGCCGGTGAAGCTGCCTGGCACGTTCTTTTCAATCAACACATCGTATGGACGCTTGGCTATTTCTGGATGCAACTCCCATTCCTGGCTCTCGCGGCGAAAGGTCGCGCTGTCCGACTGAGGCGCACTGTGCTGAACCATAACAATGGGGATATCCGCTTGCGTTGCAGCGTCCATGGCCTGCGTGATGCGTTCCAGGCTGCCCTGGGGATAGCTGACCGGCAGTTTACCAGTGAAATATTCGTTCTGGACATCGATGACCAATAGTGCTCGTTTCATCCTGAATTACTCCTATACATATTGCTGTGCTATTTCGACCGCTACTGATAATACTGCGGGAGCTTTTTGAGCGTTTCCCATTGTGCGGCATCATGGCCGAAGATGGTCAGGTCTACGTGCTCGCGCTGCACCAGGTCCAGCAGCTTGCGTGTGCTCGCGATGGCCTTCTCTCCATCGAGATCCATCGGTCCACCTCGCCGATTTGGCCGAAATTGCAACTGGTTAGCAACGGCATCGATGGTCAGAAGGACCGGACCTGTTGTGGGCAGGCGCACAAGCACTGACTGGTGGCCGGGAACATGCCCACCCGTTTCGATCAGTTCCAGACCGGGTAGAAGCTCAGTATCCCCATCGACGAAGCGATAGCGTGAGGCTGGAAGATCCCAGTGGGGACGAGTCGCAGCGAAACGCTGGTGTCCGGCGTGGGCTACCTCGTAATGTTCGCGCTGTACCACCAGTTGCGCGTTGGGAAATTCGTCATGCTGTCCGCAGTGATCGCCATCAAAATGCGTGCAGATGAGTATATCGATATCGCTAGGTTGAAGACCTAGGAGCGCGAGTTGTTCGACGACATTGTTATGCATCTGGATTCCCGGCCAGGGTGGGGGTTCCTTGGAAAAACCACTATCAATTAAAATATGTCTACCATCGCTCATTTGTATGAGGTAGCAGGGGATAGGAACAGGCTTTGGCGTTACTTCAGGCATGGACAGGCTGGCGACCTGCATCAGGTAGAGTTTCTGTGGAGCGGAGGTGTGCGTTACCATATACAAATAGTCCTTTCTTTCTGAGAGGAATAGTCTAAAAAAAGAGTTATGTCTGATTCGGACCCAACTGGTCCGCAGTCGGCTCTGCTCAGCAGAACCAGGATTCGCTCAGGTGCGGCAGAATCTTGCGTTTGCCGTACTGCTCGAATTCGCTGGCCGCGTTTGCTTCCTGCCCACAAGCTTGTAGTGCCAGAGCTTTGACCTGAAAGAATGTGACAAGCGGGTCTTGTTGCGCTACCTGAGCTTGTGTGACCAGCGCTGCTACTTCCTGGTGCAGCATATCCATACGCGGGTCGGGATGTCGCCAGCGGTACGTGTAGGCTGCGGCATCGAGTTCACCCAGCCAGGGCTTCTCCTCTGGTGTCTCTAGCAGGGCTGAGCCGGGCGGGATCAGTAGACGGATGCTCAAGTGCACGGGGTCCACATGCTCAATTAGGCGGTGTTCCTCGAAGAAGCTGAGCAACTCAAGGTAGCTCTCCAATGTTTCCCAGGGTGAGAAGGGCAGCAGCGACGGACGCAAGGGAATGCCGGCCTCTGCCATTAGCTCAAAGGCGCGGGCTACATCGTCCCTGCTATGGTGCTTGGCGAGATGGTCTAGCACATCCGTGTTGAGTGATTCGAGTGCTGACACTACAAATGCGCAGCCTAGATCACGCATTTCGGGCAACAAATGCTGGTTTTTCAGCAGGTGCTCAATCTTAATCGTCGCGTCAAAGGTCAGTTCTGGAAATTCTTGGTGCAGGGCGCGGGTGATGCGTAGCGCGTGCGTTGGTCCGTTGAAGAAATCGGGATCGCCGAACGTGATATGGCGTGCTCCCAGCGCGGCCTGGGCGCGAATATCGGCCAGCACGATTTCCGCCGGGACCGCGAAGAAGCGCCCATGATAGATGGGCGTGATCGGGCAGTGTCGGCACGTGTGTTTGCAGCCGCGTGTCGTCTCAGTATAGCCAGCCAGTACCTCTGTACCATTGATCTCCAGGTGCGCGTAACGCTTGAGCGCAGGCAGTTGCGCACGCTGGGGAATCGCGGCTGGTGCACGTTGGAGCCAGGGACCGCTCTCCTGCTGACGTGTTTTCACGCCGGGTATGGTCGTCGGCTCGTTCTGTGCCAGGGCTGCTACGAGCTTGAGCAGCGGCTCCTCGTACTCACCGCCAATCGCCGCGTCGATAGTATCTTGCAGCAGATAATCCGCGTTGAGCAGCGCGTAGAGTCCATAGAGACAGATATACGCGTTAGGATTGAGTGTTCGCACACGTCTGGCGACCTGTTCACCCAAGCGTAGCGCGGTATGCATTGGGACGGAGATCCCCACAAAACGCGCACGCCGAATGGCCTCATCGCTGAGCGACTCAACCGCCGTATCGATGGGTGTAGGATTATAGCCTGCCTCATGCAGCAGGCTATATAGGGAGGCCAGATGGAGCGGTTGATGCCCCAATTCGTAGCACGAGATAAGCAGGATCTCTCCCGATGTTTTCATTTCTTCTTCGGGGCTGCTCCGCCCCCGCCTTTGCTGCTCTGACCACCACCAGCGCCAGCGCCAGCCATTTCAGGTGCCCAGCCTTCGGGCATCTTGGCATCGGCACCGAAGAAAAACTCTTCCATTTGTTCGCGCAAGATTTTGCGAGCTTCGGGATCAGCCATGTTCAGGCCATAGTGATTGATAATCAAGGTGCTCTGAGCGGGCCACATATCGTAGGCTTGCTGAGAGATGTTTTCATAGATGCGTTGGCCTAACGCGCCCGGAAAGGGCGGTTTCGCCAATCCGGGTAGTTCGCGCCCAGATTTTACACAGTTTACCATGCGTGGCATAGGTGAATTTGCCTTTCTTGTGAAGATACACTCGTTTCCACCCAGATCAACGTGTTTTGTTGCGAGCTACTGGCAAGCAACTATCTGGATAGAAACCGTCTCCCTATTATACGGGAAATTTTTCGGAAACCGCAAACATTTCCCTTGCCAGCTTTCCCCTGTGATCTGCATGGTAGCAACGCTACACAAGTAGCGTATAATCTGTCCCGTATGGCTCAACAGAATATTCTCGGATAAAACAAGTCTCTTGACGCTTGGTTCTTTTTGCGGTATCATGATTATATCGTATTACGATATAATTGAGTGGTGGAGAAACTCTTAGAACTCCTACCGCTGGACCCGTCCGTCCTTGTTCAGGCGTTGAATGCGCCTATGAAAGAATGAAGGAGTGAGCAACAACATGTCTCTTACATTTTCTCGGATCTGGCGCAAGGTTATCAGTCTCTTTAGCGGCCTGGGCAACGATGAAACACTGGGGAAACTCGGCGATTTCACCGTAACTCCGCGTGTCATCGTACTGTCGTTATTTGCGATAGTCATTGGCGTAATCGGCGCTTTTGTGGCGCTGGTTTTGTTGCGGCTGATTGGCCTGATTACGAATCTCTCCTTCTATGGGCGTTGGGACACTTCCCTTGTGTCTCCAGGGGACAATCATCTGGGCATTTTTGTCATCTTTGTGCCAATCATTGGCTCATTGCTTGTCGGTTTGATAGCTCGTTATGGGTCAGAGCGTATTCGGGGACATGGCATCCCAGAGGCGCTAGAGGCTATTCTGATGAATGGCAGTCGTGTTGAACCCAAAGTGGCCGTTCTCAAACCCATTGCGTCAGCCATTGCAATAGGCACAGGTGGCCCCTTTGGTGCTGAGGGACCGATTATTATGACTGCTGGAGCCTTTGGCTCGATGATCGCGCAGTACTTCCATCTAACCAATGCTGAACGTAAAACGTTGTTAGTTGCGGGTGCGGCTGCTGGTATGGCTGCGATCTTTAACACGCCCATCGCAGCGGTCCTTTTAGCAGTTGAATTGATGCTCTTCGAGTGGAAACCACGTAGCCTGATCCCTGTGGCGTTGGCTTGTGTAGCTGCGACGCTTGTGCGTTCTTATTTGCCGGGTCTTGGCCCCGGTGCGCTCTTTGCGACACCTTTACAGGAACCTGTGTGGGGCTTTGTGCCGCTCGCGGCCTGTATATTCGCAGGTGTCCTTGCTGGTGTCTTAGCGATTTTGCTAACCATTTCGATCTATGCCAGTGAGGATATCTTCCATAAATTGCCTATCCACTGGATGTGGTGGCCTCTGATTGGTGGCGTGGTTATTGGTATCGGTGGTATTATCTATCCGCCTGCGCTTGGCGTTGGCTATGATCTCATTCATCAGCTTGTGTTAGGGCATTTCACTATGCAGATGATCCTGGGATTGTTGATTGTGAAATCGCTTATCTGGTCTATTTCGCTCAGTTCCGGTACTTCCGGCGGCGTTCTAGCCCCTATCATGTTGGTTGGTGGTGCGTTAGGTGCTTTAGAGAGTCTCTTCTTGCCGCATGTATTTCCTGGTTTCTGGCCGTTGATGAGTATGACCGCCACGTTGGGTGCGGTGATTGGGTGCCCGTTGACCATTATCGTCTTCGCTATCGAACTGACGCGCGATGTAACCATGTTTTTGCCGCTTCTCATTACGACTATTGTGGCGTATGGTGTGATAGTGCTCGTGTTGCGCCGTTCTATTCTGACGGAAAAGATTAGTCGGCGTGGGTATCACCTCAGCCGTGAGTACGCGACTGATCCATTGGAGATCATTTTTGTGCGCGAGGTCATGCGTACCAACATCGTGGCTTTGTCTGACTCACTTACCCCGCAGGATTTAGCAACCATCTTGCTCAAAGACGGGAGCCAGACTAGCAAGTTGCAGCGCCTCTACCCGGTTCTCAGTACTGAGGGACGTTTGCAGGGGGTGATGACGCGTAATGATTTGCAGCACTTTCAGGATACCCCAATCATCCTTCCCGATGGTTCCCAGCAGACGTGGAAAACCATGTTGGCTACTGCTGCTATTGAGTATGCCACTGCTAATGGGCATGGGCATCACTCGGATGTGCTGTTAGATGGTCAGATTGCTTCTCCGCACATGCTCTATCCTGATCCTATGGTCGCCTATCCTGATGAACCTTTGCGTGCAGTTGTCTATCGTATGGCTGAGACGGGCTATACGCGTTTCCCCGTCGTTGAACGGGACGATCCTGGCAAATTGGTCGGGATGATCTCGCTCACAGACCTGCTCAAAGCAAGATCGCGCAATTTGGAAGAAGAACGGCACCGCGAACGTGTCCTGCGTTTGCGTCTCCTTACACCCCAACGCAACCGCGAGAAGGTTAACAAAGTCTAGATTAGAGAGACAAATTGATGGATATGAGTTAGATAGTATTGCTTCCAGAAATGAGCTGATAGAGAGAAGGAGACAAGTGCTTCCAAACCCAGCAGGGAAGGAAGAGTGAAAGCCATTAGAAGTCTTCACGCAACCCTCCCTCCCTATACCATATCTTCGTGAGAATCAGCATCTTATCTGCACACCCATCCTCTACACTCTGACATAGACCCTGTGCTGATTGTACCCAACGGTTATTTTGCAGCCTTGAGCGTGTGATTGGGATGAATCCTATGTTTGATATGCCGTGTGTTCTGATCGATATAAAAGGAAAAATGTCTAAGGTACGTAGTGATTTGATTCCCCGGTTTTCTGATGTACGAAGAGTGCCCACATGCTATCATCGAGCTTTGCCGTTGGCGGTGAGTAAACGTTATCAGTGTGTTGTACTGGGCGCATCCTCGCATACGTTGACGGTAGGGATTACTGAACGAGAGAGCGAGGCACTACTCAATTTTTTGCATGTACTAACAGGGGCGACCATTTTTCCAGTGCTAGTAGAACCGAGACGGATGCATCTACTTATTGCCAGGATCGAGCGTCACCACCGTTTTTGTGAACAACGCTGTTGGCCATATTATGGCTTACGGCAAGCAGCTCAGGTGCGCTTGATCCTGGCCTTCAATGAGAGGTAAAGAGAGAAACTCTCAGGCTCCTCCCCGTGCAAAAACCATGACAGGAACAGTCAGAAGAATGAGTTTGAGATCCAGGAGCAGCGATTGTGCCTGTAGATAGGTGATGTCCATCTCAATCATCTCTGCAAAAGAGACACGGCTACGTCCATAGACCTGCCAGATCCCGGTTAGGCCGGGTGTCCCAGTGAGACGCAGCTTATCGCGTGAACTGTAGTGTTCAACTTCATAAGGGAGTGGGGGTCGCGGCCCAACCAGCGACATATCCCCATATAAGACGTTGAAAAATTGTGGCAGTTCATCCAGGCTGGTTTTACGAATAAACTTCCCAACACGCGTAATACGCAGATCCGTCCCCAGTTTATAGGGCGTATCTGTACTGTCGCTCCCATCGATCAACTGACCGTTCATAAATTGCTCGACAGCTGCACGATGGGAAGCATCATCATTATTTGCATACATAGAACGAAACTTCAGAAAATCAAATTCCACACCACTTTTACCAACACGTTTTTGACGGAAGAAAATTGGGCCAGGTGAGTCCAGACGAATCAATATGGCGATAACACCCATGACCAGGCAACAGAAAGGTAGCAGGAGTAAGGCCACAGTGAGGTCTAGAGCACGTTTGGCACGCTGATAACCAGGATTGATGCTGATCATTTCCTGGATAGGTGCTGATTGGACGGCCATAAAAATGTTTCCCATCTACTAAAGTTCGATAGCAATAAAACACAAATCCTGCTACTTATAATAGTGTACTGTGGTGTAAATCAGGTGGGTACGAAGATGTATTTATGGGGTAAATGTATGTGCATACGTTATAAAAAAAGCAAAATAGGTGTAGCATTTCAATTCCATAGGGCCATTGCTCAAGAGAGGAACTCCTGCCAGTGTGAGGAGAGGAATGCACACCAGGAAAGATCGTTGAAAATGCTATCTCCACCTCGATATACACCACTTTTCCAATGACACGTTTTATGATTAGCAGGAGTGGGCGCTGA
>JBDTBU010000165.1:0-15639 GCA_039923935.1 Ktedonobacteraceae bacterium
CGCCAGGCCCGGCTGATCTCACACCAGAGCAACGCCTCTAGCTGGGCCGCGTATTGGCGCTCTGCCTCAGTCACAAAGGTCTGCGGCTGGTTGCGCAAGGTCAGCACTTGCGCGTAGAAGGTGTGTGCAGCCTCAAACTTGCCCACAATCATCGTGCACTCGCCCAGTTGCTCGTGGATATAGGCGTAGTGCAGGCGTGCTGACTGCGGGGCATTGGATGCGAGCGGACCCAGGTATTCCAGGGCCAGCAGGTAGTGCTTTTCGGCATCTGGGTAGGCCGAGAGGCTGTAAGCACGATCAGCAGCTAGCTCGGCAAAGTGAGCAATCTGCGCGGGTGGGCCTCCGCCATGCACGAGATGATGCGTGATCTCGGCAGCTCCCTCGGACTCGCGCCCAAGATAGTACTCTTGGAAGACTTGCGCGGCCCGTCGGTGCAGGCTGGCGCGTCTGGCCGCCGAGAGGTGCTCGTAGAGATACGTCAGCAGCAGCGGATGCCAGAAGGTGAAGGTGATATGTGCGCCCTGGCCCTCCTCGACCAGCATACCAGCCTGCAACGCCTCCTCCAACAGGTCGAGGATCAACTCTTCATCGATAGGCGCACCCCCGCTCGCCATAGCGCAGATCGTCTCGAATAGGAAGGCATCACCGAGCACTGCCGCACGCTCCAAGAGGCGCAGGCACTTCTCCGTGATACGTGCCAGACGCAGATCGAGCACCGCCGTGATCGTTTCGGGCAGTTCGGCAGGATTGGCGGGATCGAAGGCGGGCAACAGATCCCCAACCGTCACGCCACGCGCCAGTTCTTCAGCGAAAAACGGGTTGCCACTGGCCCGTGTGGAGATGGTCTCGACCATTGGTGCGGGTACGTGCGCGATCAGTTCGCGGATCAGCTCGTGACTGAGCGGCTTGATCGGCAGTAGCTCGATGGCTTGTTCACGCGTTATATCGTTCATCACGGCGCGAAGGGGATGGTCTTTGGCTAGCTCCACCTCGCGACAGGTGCAGAGGAACATCACCGGTGTACCGCGCATCTGACGTACAAGATAGGTCAGCATCTCGCAACTGCTGGTATCGGCCCATTGCACATCGTCGAGCACGATCAGGAGGGTTGTATTCTCGCAGATCATGCTGAGCAGGGCGCGGGTGGACTCCCACAGGCGCAGTTGTTCCTGTTCCGGCGGGATCGGCGGCGCGTAGAGTACCTCCGGCAAAATATCCTGCAATTCAGGCATCAGCATACCCAGCGGTTGGTAGACCAGTGGACGGCGTGTCAACTCTTGACGCTGCCACAAGCCCTGGCTCATAGCCTTGCGCAGAATCTCCGTCCACATGCGATAGGGCACATTGCTTTCCTGCATATAGGCGCGGCACCAAGCCACAGCCCAATTGCGACGTTTGGCCTCACGAGCAATCTCTTCTGCCAAGCGTGTCTTGCCAATGCCCACATCGCCCATCAGCGTGATAAACTGAGCGCGGCGTGTGGTATCCAGGCTCAACGGCGTAAAGACCGAGGGACGTTTCTGCCCAGTCAACTTCAAACGCCTGGTTTGTTCAGTAATCTGCAAGATAGCGTGCAGACGCTCCATCTCCTCGTCACGCCCGACCAGTGGACTCTGATGGGTACGCCCGATGTGCATATGGTCGGTATCGGCCTCACGGGTCAGGGGCGCGAGTTCCGTTTGTCTGGGTACGCGGCGCGTTTGGGTGCGCGGTTTGGGCACAGTGCCGCCGCTCAATACTGTGTCAAAGAGTGCACGCGTTTCCGGCAGGGTCGCGATCTGAAACTCATGTTTGAGTGCTGTGGCGAGGCGTTGGTAGACCGTGATCGCCTCGCTGCGTCTGCCCATCTGAGCCAGTAGTGCGATCAAGCGTTGGGCGGCAGCCTCATTCGCCGCGTCAGTTGCCAGCAGCCGGTCCAGCACCTCTACCGCAGCAGGTATCGCCTCGCGTTCGATGCGCAGATCGGCCAATTCGAGTAGCAGCGTGATCCAACTGCGCCGGAGTGTTTCGCGTCTACTCAAGACCGCTATAATCTGGTTTTCTTCGGGCAGGAACTCGCCGTTATAGAGAGCCGCCGCCTCTTCCAGCAGTTGCTCAGCCGCGCCGGGATCGTCAGTGGCGCGGGCCAGGGACAGCAGATGTTCAAAGGCATCGGCATCGATCCACAGGTATGGTTGTTCCGCCAGCACCAGCGTCGAATACTCCGTCAGCAGCAGCGTCGAGGACGATGGGCGGCTGCGTCCCGGCTCAAAGACTTGGCGTAGATTGTGCACAGCGCGGTCCAGGCGATGCGTGGCCGTCTCCAAATCCAGGTCCGGCCAGAGCATATACATCACCTGTTCGCGGCCCAGCTTGCGGCTCGACGTGCTCACCATGCAACTCAGCAGGCCGCGCACGCGTTGGTGTTGCAGGGAAGCCTCGGTGATCTGTTCCCAACCGGTGCTCTCCTGTTCCTCACTGCGGGCGCGTTGTTCCAGGCGAAACTGGCCGAGGGTATAGAAGCGCAGAACCGTTGCGGGCTGTGAGGGTGAAACGCTTTTGCGGGCCGCCTCACGCGCTGCCGTCATGGTAGCTGGAGGATCTTTGCCAACGTACGTGCGGACCGTGCGCCCTTTCACCGTTTGGTAAGCGTACCAGTAAGGACCGTGCCCAATACCATCGCGACATCGGCGGCAACGTTCTTTGCCGCAAAAACTGATCTGCTGGTGATACGTAATTTTGCCGTCCATCGCGCCTAACCTTCCGAAATAGCATCCCCCATGTAGTGGTATCCACGCGCCCTTTATGAGCAACGTATGCGTGTTGAAGAATCCGGTCAATGTGGTACGCGCTTCTATTATATCAGTTTGTGTCAATGTGAAGTTTGGTTTGGGGTGACGTGGATTGATTTGCACAAAATAGCATCAAAAAAGAAAAGAAATAGTGTTTGCAAATAGAGATAGATATATGAGATACTATACATAATATGGAGAAGTATACCACTTTTATTTTGGGTTCAACATACAGATGGGGACAAGTAGAGCAGTCTGGGACGGCTGTTTAAGCGGCTTCTGTCGATTCCAAGCGTATGGGTGGCCCAGTATTTTTTGCAGGTTTCAAGGGAGGGCAATCCCGTGGCGCAAAAAGATAAGGGGACGACTGATCGCCTGGCACCTATTATTGCGAGCATAAAGTTGGAGCGTAGAAGCGGGCAGTTCATCGTCAGGCGTGGCGAAGGGCTGGCCCTGGAAGAGGGTGTACTTCTCTTTGCACAGGGGCAGGTTATTCAGGCTACTGTGGGCAGACGTAGCGGGTCTGAGGCGGTGAACTGGGTAACTGCTTGGCGGCAGGCGTCGTATGTGTTCCTGCCTGAGGATGCTGAAAAAGAAGTTCCTGCCGTGCCAGATTTCCCGCAACGGCAGGTTGCGAGGCAATCTGACAGCCCTGGTACTCCTCAGGCGTGGGGCAACGTATTCAAACGAGAACTGGCACCTGGCATGGCTTTCTTGTCCGCAGTACCATCCGTTACCGTTGATCCATCCACTGCTCTGGCAAAAATCGACCAGGCAGGTCTGCTGCGGATATATCGACTGATCTACATGCTGATCGATGGGTACAGATGTGTGGGTGAGCTTGCCCCAATGTTGGGCAAGTCTGTTGAAGAGGTGCATACGATGCTGTGCAACCTCGAATGGCTTGGAATCATTCGCATCGCACGGTCTACCAATAACTGACTGATAGCAAAATCTGGACGCTCGTGTCCGCGCAAAGCACGAACCAGATGTTCTCTCTATGAGTAGCGTTTTTGAAAGGCAGGGTACTCATTTGCCAAAGCAACCCATCTTATTAACACGCGACCAGGCGTTGCGCGAGATCATCGCAGCCCAGAAAGAGGCCCGCGTCCCTCTTTTGGATGGAGCTGATTTAAGCCGGACTGATTTGCATGGAATTGATCTGAGCGGGGGAAACATGTGCGAAGCCAATTTCAGCGATGCAAATCTCACTGGGGCGTATATTTGCGGAGCCTACCTGCGCGGCGCGAACCTAAGTGGCGCCAAGCTGAGTGGTGCCGATCTTAGTAAAGCTGTCATGATCGAAGTGAATCTGATCGGGGCCAATTTGAGCGGCTCGTATTTGCGTGCGACTGACCTGCGTGCCACCGACTTGTGTGGCGTCAATCTGAGTGGCGCGGACCTCAGCGGAGCCAATCTTGTCGAGGCCGACCTGATGAATGCAGATTTGAGCAAGGCCGATCTCATTGGCACAGACTTTAGCCACGCCAATCTGAGCGGTGCTCATCTGAGTGGTGCCGATCTCAGCAGAGCCAATCTCTCCGGCGCGATTCTCAATGGTGCCGACCTCAGCTGGACCGATTTGAGTGGAGCTTCTCTGGTCGGTGCGCATTTGAATGGTGCGAACTTGACCAAGGCTAACCTAAGAAACGCTAATCTGGCACTCGCTAATTTGAGCCAGGCCAATCTCAGTAACGTGTATGCCTGTGGCGCGAATATGCGCGGGGTAAACCTGGTTGAGGCCAATCTGAGCCAGGGCAACTTGAGCGAGGCCAACCTGATCCGCGCCTACCTCTTCCATGCCTATCTGAACAAAACCAATTTGAGTAAAGCCAATCTGAGCAAAGCTAACCTCCTAGGCGCTGATCTGAGCGAGGCCAACCTGGGGAAAGCCAATCTGCAAGAGGCCAATCTCAACCAAGCTAATCTGAGAGGCGCGTATCTGCGTGCGGCCAATTGTCGGCAGGCATCCCTGCAAGAGGCGGATCTAGAGAACGCGGTCCTCACCAATGCGATTTTTATTGGTGCCAATCTCCAGTATGTGCGAGCCAGCAACCGCGAATTTGGCGATGTAGATACGGCTGCCTTGGTGCGGGTGGTTATCGATCCAGCCACGATCCAACGCCTTCAGTCAGGGCGCGTGCTGGCATCCTAGCAGTGTCAAAGGGCCAAAGGGGAATATTTCTATGAACTGGGAAATGATCGGCGGCTTTCTCGTGGTCTTTTTGACGGCGACTGTCCTGGCTTTCTGGGCAGCTCGTTGGCGAGCAGGAGATATGAGCCGTTTGCAAGAGTGGGGGCTAGGCGGCAGGCGCTTCGGTACGTTTACCTCCTGGTTTTTGCTGGGTGGCGATCTCTATACGGCGTACACATTTATTGCGGTGCCCGGACTGATCTTTGCAGCGGGTGCCATCGGATTTTTCGCGATTCCCTACACAATCCTAGCTTTTCCAATAGCCTATATGATATGGCCCCGCTTTTGGAGCGTAGCCCGCCATCGCGGCTATATCACGGCCTCCGACTTTGTGCGTGAACGCTTCGGTAGTAGCAGCTTGGCCCTGGCAGTCGCGATTACCGGTATTTTGGCGATCATGCCCTATATTGCCTTGCAAATCTTTGGCATCGAGGTGTCTCTGGCTCAGATGGGCGTGCCCATTGAACTCTCACTGATTATTGCCTTCACCGTCCTGGCGGCCTATACGTACACTGGCGGACTGCGTGCTCCCACGATGATCACGATTATCAAGGATATTTGTATCTGGGCGGTGGTGCTGGTGGCAGTTATTTATATTCCGCTCAAACTGGGCGGGATTGGCAAGATCGTTGACGCTGTACAGCTCAAGGCACAGCAGCATCCAGCCACCTTTCATGTGATTCTTCCACCTGCACTGTATAGTTCGTATGTCAGTTTGGCGATTGGCTCGGCCATGTCGATTGTCCTGTATCCCCACGCCTTGACGGGCGTGCTGAGTACCAATAGCCGTAAGACTATCCAGCGCAACATAGCTTTGCTGCTCGGCTATACGGTGCTCTTGAGTCTGATCGCTCTGCTCGGTTTTGTCGCTATTGCAGCCAACATTCAGCCCTCAGCGGCATATCAAACCAATAGCATACTGCCGGCGCTCTTCGCGAAGATGTTCCCCGGCTGGTTCGCAGGCTTTGCCTTGGCGGCAATCACTATTGGTGCGCTGGCTCCAGCGGCAATTATGTCGATTGCGGCGGCCAATCTCTTTACGCGCAACATCTATCGCGAGTACTTCCGGCCCAATTGTACAGAGCGCGAAGAATCAAATACGGCTCGCATAGCTTCACTGTTGGTCAAACTGGGTGCACTAGCCTTTATTCTCTTCCTGCCCACGACATTGGCGATTAACCTACAATTATTGAGTAATATCTGGATGTTACAGACGCTCCCAGTAGTGTTTCTCGGACTCTACACCAACTGGTTCCACCGGAGAGCACTGTTACTCGGCCTGATAAGCAGCCTCGTCATTGGCACCTGGATGATGGTTATGCAAAACTTTGCATCGTCGATCTTTACGCTCAGCTTTGGCAGTTTCAAGCTGCCGCTCTATATTGCCGTAATCGCACTGGCGATCAACTTGACTATCTGTGTGGTAGTGACGCTGCTTCTGAATGTCCTGCACGTTCGTGATGGAGTGGATGTCACCACACCAGCCGATTTCGAGAGTAGCCCAGTTGGCAATGCGCAGCCGGGATTGTTGGAGGCTCAACTCAGCCAGCCAGTTGCCGTGAAACAGACGACGGCCAATCTGTACGAATTCCTGAAACCCTAAGTACGCACTGGCGTGTTGCTGAGACACTCCTAATAAAGCGGAAATCTATGAGCCGCCATTGTAGACCAGCAACCGCCAGGAACGTACACGATGGGCAACAGGAGAAACGGCCTGAGAAGCGCACTCATTCGAAGCAAGCGGACGGCGAAGGCTGCCAAAAAACAGGCAAGCAAGCCTCTATGCTATACTTATAGAATTGAGGAGGCAGACGCGTTATGAAAAAACCAGCCCGTCATATCATCAGCCGCGGTGTCGGAATGAGCATCTCAGCCGCCGTGATTACCGCAGGAGCCGTGGCCTTGCGCCATATGTTGGGAACCCCACAACCCTTGAAAAGCACGCTGCCAGGCGAACCACTTCTATATGTGTGGCGCAAACGCAGTATTTTTTATAAGGTGCTAGGGGCCGCAGATGCCCCGCCGCTTGTGCTTTTACATACCCCCGATATTGGCGCTTCTGCCCGCGAGATGCAGCGCATTATGGAACCGTTGGCGCTGACCTATCGTGTCTACGCGCCAGACCTGCTGGGCTTTGGCCTCTCGGATCGGCCAGACATTGAGTATTCAGCGGCCATGTATGGCGAACTTTGCCAGGACTTTGTACGCGAGGTCGTCAAACGGCCAGCGACACTGGTGGCGAGTGGATTGAGCTGCAACTACGCGGTCTCTCTGGCTGCTCACGCGCCGGACCTGTGCGCGGGCCTGGTGTTGATCTCGCCGCTTGTCTTGCATGGCGACGAGGAGCCGCCGCGCTTGGTGCGCGATTTCGCGGAAAAGCCGCTGTCGAAGGCATTGCTCTATCCGCTGTTGAGCACACGGCTGGCTTTCCTGCTGACCCATGTGCGTGCAAGCGAGCAGGCAGATTTTGCGCAATTCCACGCTACGACACACCAATTGGGTGCGCAACACGCTGCCATGGCTTTGGTCGCAGGCAAACTGACCCAGGATAGCGCCCGCGAGTTTGAAGCGCTCCAGCAGCCAGTTCTGCTCATCTGGGGCACACAAGCTCTGGAGGATCAGCGCAATATCGCCAGCCTGCACGATACCAGCCAACTGCGCCGGGTGAGAGAGGTCGAATTGATCCAGGGAGCTGGCCTCGCTGTCCACGAAGAGCAGCCAGAGAGCGTTGTGGCCGCCATTCGACGCTGGCAGGCTGAGTTTAGCACAGTGCTTCTGTCCCCAACAGATCCGTCTGTGCCAGACCTGGCCGCCGCGCTCCAGCACACCAACGCAAAAATGCCTGACACTGTACCAGTGGCCCGTGCCCGCGTGGAAACGTCCCAACCCATCCAGATGAGCACGCCCATTATGCCAGTTGAGGCGTTTCCTAACGTGCCAGCCAACGGGACACCATCCGCGCCAGAGCAGCCTGATACACATGGCGATGCTGCGTCTCCACATCTGCTTATTCTAGGCTATTGCGTCAAATGCAAGGCCAAGACAGAGATGTTGCATGCCAGTGAGTTTACCATGAAGAATGGACGCTTGGCTGTACGGGGAACCTGCTCCATCTGTGAGGGCGGCATCACGCGTATCGGCGGCCTACGCTGAAAAATGAAATGGCGAAAAGTGAGCGCAATCACTTGACGGCATATTTTTTAGAAAGTATAATCACCAACGTGTTTGAAACCGACTGACACAAAATACAACACAACCAATGAAGAAAAAATGGCAACAAGACCTCGGCGCCGACAGTACGCCTGTAAGGGAGACAATCCTAACCGATCTTCTGAGGAGAGCAGTGACCTCCTGTCGCCAACTATGGCAGAGTCTTTTTGGTTTCTCGTGTTTATTGTAACCTGAACGAATGCGCTGAGAGCAGACCCAACCTCTCACGGTCATTCTCATTTCCCCTCAACAGCAGGGAGGAGTTTCATTATGAGTATTGGTGGACAGAACGAGTCTGAGCAGAAGGTGGTCCGCCTGACGCCCGAAGGATATACGAAGAATAAAGATCGGCTGGAATGGCTACGCACAGTCAAACGCAAAGAGATTGCCGATTATATCCACGAAGCCAAAGAAGCTGGGGATATCAGCGAGAGTAGCGCCTATGAAGACGCGAAAAATGAGCAGGCTATGGTGGAAGGTAAGATCCGCGAACTGGAAGTCCTGCTAAGCATGGCTCAGGTTATGACGCCAGATATGCACGATGATGTCCAGGGATCGCCGATTGTGCGCATTGGTATGCAGGTGGACCTGAGCAGTACGAGTGGGACCAGCCGTGTCTTTAAGATCGTCGAAACCTTTGAGGCCGATGTTAAAACGGGCATGATTTCCGATCAATCCCCCGTAGGGAAAGCACTGATTGGACATAAAGTTGGAGACGTTGTAGAGGTCTCGACACCTGGTGGCGTGACGGTTTATACTATCCGTTCGATTCGCCCAATGTTGTAATTGGACAGTACACACGAATTGAAGATGGTGTAGGGGTGGGCCACACCATCTTCAATTCGTGTGTATACATCAGGGAACCGTTATACATTCACAACCACAGGCACCTTCTCTACTTCGTCAACAAGCTCTGCCTTTTCCTGGAGCATGGGTGCTGACACGGGTGCTGGTAGAGCTAGCCAACCGAAGAGACCAGCCAGAGCGATCAGCAAGCCACCGCCAAACAGGATCATGTAGACCGGAAACAGGCCGCCTAGGAAGCCCGCCAGAACGCTTGAGAACAGGCTTGCCCCAAACATCGCAGTGTTGATGACAGACTGTACACGCCCCATCAGGCGGCGCGGCGTCACACTCATCAACAGGGGGCCAAAAGCAACCTCAAGGCCGCCCTGGGTCATACACAACAGGGCATTGAAGACCAGGGCTATTACAAACCAAGTTTGTAGAGCATAGATGCTCAGGCCGAGACCGAGCAGGATCAGCGATCCCGCCAGCATCCGTCGGGCTTGTATACGTTTGGCAAGCAGACCAGCGAGAACCGCTCCGGCCAACATTCCCAGGCCACCTGCCGCAGACAGATACCCATAGAGGTTGGCGCTAGCATGTAAACGTTGTGTCACAAAGATGATATCGAGCGCGTTGATCGCGCCCGCTCCGAGCATCCCGATCAGGACTAGGATTGTGATAACTAGCAAGACGCGTGTTTTCCACACAAACCCAAAACCTGCTTGCAATTCGTGCAGAATAGCCGCAATGCCGCTCAACTCTTCCTCGTGCTCAAGCGAACCAGTCTTGCCCTTGAACGCAGAGGGCAAGAGATCAGCCATGGGTACACGCATGTGCCAGAGGCACAGGGCCGAAACTGCGTAAGACGCGGCGTTGATGCTAATGGCGATAACTGGCCCAACGAGAAAGTAGAGCGACGAAGCCAGCACTGGGCCGATGATGAACGAAAGCGCAAATGTCACTTGCCCAAGCGAAGCTGCTTGTGGCTGATCCTGTTCGGAGACGATCACCTGGATCACGGCTGATCTGGCGGGATTGAAGAAGCACGAGATTGCCGAGATCAGCAACACACTCGTGTAGATGGCAGGTAAACGCAGTGGTTCGGGTGCGAGCAGTGGCAACAGCGCGATCACAGCCCGCGCCAGGTCAGAGGTGAGCATGGTGCGCAGACGATGCCAGCGGTCCACAAAAACCCCGGCGATTGGTCCCAGCACAAACATCGGCAACGCCTGAGCCACCAGTACACCACTCACGGCAGCCGCAGAGCCACCCAGCGTAAAAACCCAAATCAGCAGAGTCGTGCTATAGACAAAATCGCCCATATTCGAGATGCCCTGCCCTACCGACAAGAGGGTGAAATTGCGATTGATGAGCCAGCCCTTCTCACGCAGCGGCTCTGGTCTATTGTCGGTTGTCGTCACGACTGGTGTTTCTGTTGACATGTTGTTTATGCTCCCTTTTGTTGCAGAATTGCGATATACATAGTGTACTTATACTTCCTTGTGTTTCAAAACGCCTTTGACCTCTGGCGAGGCCGTCAATTTCCCCGTCAGTTTGAAGGATTCGACTGTTTCCTCAACCAACGAGGCGCTGATATCACTGGCAAAATGGCATAGGCCAATCACGTTGATGCGCAAACGTTTGCCCTCTGAACGCACCTGGAGGAGTTCCTTGCGACTATAACTCGTCGCACCGATTGTCCAGACGCGGCTGATCTGCGCGGCAGGTGCCTCGTTTTGTTGCTCCTGGTCAGCCATGTCTGGGGGATAGGTGAGCACCGAGACGGCGATTTCCTTTTCACCCTCAATTCCGCGCTGTTGCTCAAAAGGCTTGAGCATTTCACCGAACTGATCGCTCAGTCTATGCAACTCCTCTATAGTTACATAGATGTGCGACATACCCAGGCTCATACCGGCATCCAGCAGAGACTCTGGTTGAGCAGCTAGGCGACGGAAAGTTTGGAGATATGCGCCCGAAATCTGCTCAAACAACTCTTGTAGAGCCGCCAAAGCCTCGCTTGATGGAACAGTGAGCAGTGCTTTGTTAACGCTGATCTCGTGCGCGATGGGCTGGTAGTATTTTTCGAGAATCCCGCCCTTCTCACGCGTCTCCACCAGTTCCAGCAGCCCAACGCGTTCCAACTCACGCACATGATAGTGCACTTTGGCCGGAGCCAAGCCCAACTGTTCACCAAGCTGAGTCACCGTCATCGCACGTTTCTCCAATATATCGATAATACGTATACGCAACACGTCAGCAATGGCCCGTAGTTGTTCGACAGTCTCAATCTCGTAGCGTTCTCTCATCAGGTATTTCCTATCGTTCAAATTTTTTTGATCGTGTAATAATAATAGATCATTCAAATTTATTTGTCAAGAGACTGAGAAAAATCCGTTGCGAGGTGAAGCTATGGAAGATGATCTCCCGTTTTCAATTCCATCGGTAACATGGGATAGGCCGTGTTACCGATGGAATAGGAGCGCTCAACTACACCATGAACTTCCCATCTTTGCTGAACAACTCGCCATCTACGCGCACCTCGCCACCAGAGCGCAGGTCACAGACCATATCCCAGTGCAAAGACGATTGGTTGACCCCACCGACCTCAGTAAAGCCTGCGCCAAGTGCCAGATGAATTGTGCCGCCAATTTTCTCATCAAAGAGAATATTCTTGATACAGCGATCCACATTGCGGTTGTTGCCAAAGGCGAATTCGCCCAGGCGGCGTGCGCCCTCGTCCATATTCAGCATTTTCTCCAGATAATCCTGCCCCTGAGCCGCTGTGGCTTCTACCACGACACCATGCTCGAAACGCAGGCGCACATCTTCGACGGAACGTCCGCCATACGAGGCAGGGAAGCTGAAACGGATGGTGCCATTGGCCGAAGTTTCAAGCGGGCTGGTAAAAAACTCGCCGCAGGGGAAGTTCTTGCGCCCATCACTATTGATAAACCGACGATCAGCAATAGAGAGCGTCAGATCTGTATCCTGCCCAAGAATATGAACCTCGCGTTTCCCTTTGAGCCATGCAACAAGACGTGCCTGTTATGCTGAGAATTCTTGCCATCTCGTTATGGGGTTTTCGTCGTTCAGGAAGCAGGCACCGTACACAAATTCCTCAAAATCGCCCAACGACATATGAGCATCTTGGGCATAGGCGTTGGTTGGGAATAAAGTGCTGCACCAGCGCAAGGAGCCTTCAGCGCTCCGGTTCATAAAGGTCTTTACGAGATCGCCCCAGACCTGCTGTCTGATCGCCATACGCCCTGGATCGACAGCGCTCAATTCCTGGGTATTTTCCTCAGACCTGATCTCAAGCAGTGTTTCATAGTGCTCATAGATTACGCGCCGGGCTGCCGGAATATAGGCTAATTGTTCGTCAGAGGATTCTTGGAACATCATCTCCCGCACGCCCGGCAGGGTAATAAAGGGTTCGGGATATGCACCCACGCGGTAAGCTTCCCGCATTACCTCGCGTACAAGCGGGGCTGCTACTGGACCTGCATCAATTGCTAGGCGATCCCCCTTCTTCAATGCTAATGAATAATGCACTAACGTGTGCGCCATACGCTGCAAACGAATATCAGTCATCACAAAAAATCCTCTCTCACGCGCTCCCTAGCAGTTAGCTTTTTTGCATACTAGCTAGCAAATATCGCCAAGCGAAGTAGCTTTTTTAATTGTTTACCTAGTGATATTACCATACAATAATAAATTTTGTCAATAGATTGGTGAATATTATCAAAAAATTGGGGAAAATTAGTAAGGAGATGCACCAATAAAACACGAGGGGCGTGCCCATTTGGGACACGCCCCTCATGCTCTAGGAAGGAAAGAAGGAGTGTAACTTACACGCGCTCAAGTTCGCGCTCTGGCTCTGGCTCAGCGGAACGTGGGGGCGAGAAGAGCAGACGCAGATTGAGTGTGCGTTCGCGGCGGCGTTCCTCGTCGAGCGTGTGTGCGCGGGCTTTGAGCAGATCACGCAACGAGAGAATGCCAAGCAACTGATCGGGATGCGCACGATCCACCACGGGAAAGCGCGTGTAGCCAAATTCCGCCATGCGATAGACGGCGAAACGCAGTGGCTCGTCGGCATAGGCCACGACTGGTTCGGTGCGCATGACCTCGGAAAGCGCGTACACATGCGAGTCGCCAACGCTATCCACGCCCCTCACCAAGTAATGGTCGTGACTGGCATGGCCATCGTCGCCGTAATGCAGCTTCTCTAGATCCTGGCGTGTGACCACACCGAGCAGGCGTTTTTCAGCGTCCAGCACGGGATAGAGGCGCTGCTGTTGGCGTTGGAAGGCGCTCGTCTCTTCGTCAGCCGTCGTAGTGCCACTTAGCAGTTTGCGCAGATCGCCGCCGCTGATAGTCGCGTTGAGGGCAACCACATTCGTGCGCATGGCTTCACGTACAAAGATGATCTCCAACGGATCGGTGGCGTATTCGCGGCTGATGTGGTACCCGCGCCGACTGATCTTCTCAGTCAGAATAGAGCGGCGCATGACCAGTGCGACCAGGCTATAGGCCACAATCGTCGTGACTAGCAGCGGCAGAAACATCGTCACATCGCGTGTCAGTTCGATAGAAAAGACGATGATAGTCAACGGGCAGCCAATTACCGCGCCCAACGCAGCGGTCATGCCCATCAGCGGCCAGAAGCCAGGGAAGATATGCGGCAAGAAGAGACTCTCCAGGGCACCCAGTGCACCGCCGATCAGCATCAAAGGTGCTAGCACACCGCCGGAGGTGCCGGAACTGAGCGAGATGGACCAGATGACCGCTTTCACAATCAGCAGTCCCAGGATCATTTGCATAGTGAAATGTCCTAATACGAGCTGATGAATCAGATCATAGCCAACGCCGAGCGCGGGCGGATAGATCAGGCCACCAATGCCGATAACCACGCCGCCGATCAACGGCCACCACATCCAGTGGATAGGCAACTTGTGGAACATGTCCTCGCTCGCGTAGATCGAAAGGGTCAGCAGGATCGCCAACACACCCGCCATTAGGCCCGCGAACACACAAGCTAGCAGTGGAACGATGCCCCAAACTGGCGCGTGCAGCGGTGTCGCAAAGAGCGCGTCAGGGCCGAGGCCGGGCAGTGCAGAGCGCACCATCGTCGCAGCCACACTAGCCAGTGCCACGGGGATCAGACTGCGCGGTTTCCACTCGAAAAGCATCAGTTCAACCGCCAACAGGACCGCCGCGATGGGTGTATTAAAGATCGCCGCCATACCGCCAGCCGCGCCTGCGACTAGCAACGTTTTGCGTTCAACACTAGTCAGGTGGAAGTACTGCGCGACCATCGAGCCAAAGGCGCCAGCAGTCATAATAATCGGTCCCTCAGCGCCGAAGGGGCCACCAGTGCCTATCGCGATGGCCGAGGCAATAGGCTTAAGCAGGGCCACTTTGGGTTCGACCCGGCTGCCATTCATCAGAATAGCCTCCAGCGCTTCGGGGATGCCATGTCCACGAATGCGCTCCGAACCGTAACGGGCTAGCAAGCCCACAATCAATGAGCCAACGATTGGAACGACGATGACCAATGTACCAAGGGTGTTGTCAGCCGGGGAGGATAAAGTGAAGTCCCAGCGTTGATAAAATGCCAGATTGGTAATAAGTCCAATGAGCCGGAGCAGCAGAAGCGCAATAAATGCGCTACATGCACCGATACCGATGGCAAGTAGCGAAATTAAGAGCGTGCGGGGCGACATCGTGAAGTCGCCGAGTTGACCTAGCGCCTCCTGATGGCCAAGTTTACGCCATATACCAGAGAACAAGACAATTACTCCTTTCCCATGTAATCGAGGGAAGATTCGCCAATAATAGTGTGTAAGGTCCGTACCAGTTGCGGGCCAGTTGAGCGTAATTCTGTGCGATGCAACAGAGATAGCTTGTGTAGTACTTCATGGCCGTGAGCCGTCAGCGTCACCAGCACGCGTCGTTGATCTTGCTCGTCGCGACTGCGCTGTACCAGGTCGCGTTCGACCATACGGTTAATCAGCTCGACAGTACTATGATGCTGGATCTTGAGTCGTTCCGCCAGAGTGCTAATCGTCACTTTGTCATGGTCAGTGAAGCCCTGGAGCGTGAGCAACAACTGGTGCTGCTGTGGCTCTATGCCTACGGCGCGTGCGGCCTGCTCGCTAAACGCGAGAAAGTTGCGCAACTGGTGGCGAAACTCAGCCAACGCCTGATAATCGTGCGCGGTCAACTCTGAAAGATCATTCAATCTATCACCTTATTCTATCGTAATACGATAGAATCTTAACAGAGAAGAGAGAGTGCTGTCAAGCTGAGGTAGGTTAATCCTCTCTTCTGTTACTGAAACAAGATCTCCAGAGGTTTATTCTCGTGCTAAAAAATGAGTTGCTCGACAGAATGAGCGATAGATACGCTATCGGTATTTGCTAGGTTGCTCAGAAAGATAATCGTCACATCGTCGTCGATGTAGCGGCCAATATAGGTACGGAAGCCGTCGATAGACCCATAGTGCCAGATCAAGCGATGGCCGGGCACAGGCGATTTCCCGATAAACCAGCCATCGCCATAGCCGGTATTACCGAAATCGCTGGTTGGGCTAGTGGCAGTATAAGCCTGATCGAGACTGGATTGCGAGAGAATTTTATGAGCATCGAGACCCTGATCCCAGAGATAGAGATCTCC
>JBDTBU010000166.1:0-7284 GCA_039923935.1 Ktedonobacteraceae bacterium
CAGTGGCCCAGTCGTCGAAGTTTTCCATCAGCTGTGGCTTTGTGACTGCTGGGAGTTGCTGAAAATCCGTGATAGTCTCCGGAAGATGGCTGTAGAGCCGCTGGTAAAAGGGCGAAGCGGCGCGAGCGCTCTCGATCAGTTTCTCCAGGAGTTGGCGCTGATGAGCCATAACCTCATCATACTCCTTCATGCGTATAAATTGCCAGGTCTTTTTCACTTGACTGAAAGCTCTGCCGAACGTACTCATGGTGTACCCCCTACGGTCTTGTGTGAATGATGACTCTCGCTCAAGGGAGATTTTTTTCCGTCAGGGCAAAGGTAGCGTCGAGAGAAGTGTGGTAGAATGAAGGAGAAAGTGCAGTCAAAGAGAGGCAAGGAGATAAGCCATGAAACAGGCGTGAAGTTATCCAAATGTGACCAGACGCTGGTATCGACCACTGGAGCATGAATGTCCAGAAGGTCATCGGACCTTGCGACAGGCCATGAAGCTGTCCAAACGGACCGTAATCACGCTCGGAGGAGTCATCAGGCTGATCCATGCGGGCTATCGCTGCCCGGACACGCAGTGTGCAGGACACCGGCGGACCTATCGCAGCGTGGAAGCGGACGCGCTGGCTTTGCCTGGGTTCACCTTTGGGTTGGACATTGTCTTGCTGGTGGGCCGACTGCGTCTGAGCCAGCATCAGATGGTGGATGAGGTCCATCAGGAGTTTCTTCAGAGATTGGAACCGCTTGGAGTGAGCATGGCGCGGCGGGAGATCCTGTACCTGTTTGAGGCGTACTGCACGCTGTTGCGAGCCAGGAGTGAGGCGAAGGACGACCAGCAATGGCTGGCCACAGGGAGAAAAAAAGGGGGGTCTCATCGTGTCCGTAGACGGTATCCAGCCGGAAAAAGGTAACGAAACGGTCTATCTGGTACGCGATGCGCTGACCGGGCGGGTTCTAGCAGCGGAGAACGTGACGTCCTCAGAGACCGCAGTGATGAAGGCTTTGCTTGCCCCAGTGGTGGCGTTGAGGGTGAAAGTGCTGGGCACGATCACTGATGCTCAGGAGAGCGAGTTGCACGCAGTTGAGCAGTTGTGGCCAGAAGTGCCGCACCAGGTGTGCCAGTTCCACGCGCTGCGTGATGTGGGCAAACCGGCCTTTGATGCGGAGAAGCAGGTGAAGACCGCGATGCGTAAAGCCTTGCAACCCAAGATACGAGCCGTGCGCAAGTAGCTGAAGCGAGATATTCCCTTGGCTGAAGCCGACGAAGCCGAACAGCTCGCCGTACTGGATGATGACGTCAGCGGGGTGCTCTCAGCACTCAACCGAGATGGCCTCGCCCCGTTCGACTGTGCGACAGTCCACAGCGCCGAGGATCTGGACGCCGTAGAAGCCAGCCTGCAGAGGTTGGCAAAAAAAGGGGGTCTGTAAGCCCGCGCTGTGCACAAAAGCTGGCCCGTTTGCAGGCCATCGTGGCTGAGCGAGCAACCTGGGCAAGCCAGATCGCCCAGGTCAAACACATGCATGGCTGGGTGTTGGATGTCGAACCTATTCTGGACGGTAGTTGGGCGCAAAAAGGAGAGGAAGTGAGCAATGCAATGGTGGGAAGCCATCTGGATGCTTGGCGTCAGCAGATGGCCAAGCACCTGACCGATGGCACGCTCTCTGAACTGGAGCAGAAATGCCTCGCCGAGTTATTGCGCGTACGTACCAGCCTGCGACCGTATTTGGTGCAATGCTCCATCCGTACGGATTTCCCGCGTACCAACAATGACAGGGAGCGCAGCATTCGGAGACTCAAGACGCAGTATCGCCGCATCAGTGGGCGTAAGAACTGGAATGCGTATCTGGTGCGCTCTGGGCGCTGCGTGGCATACGCGGCCTGGTGGGAGCAAGATGGGGCTCATCGCCAGCAGTTCGAGCAGCGCGTCGCCAAACGTGACCATGCCCAGTGGCGTGCACTTCGGCAGGAAACCACTGCGGCCCACAGTGAGCAACTCACGCGCTTTCGCTTTCGCCACAAGCGTCAAGCGTTTCTCACTTCACTTGAGGCTCGTTGGGAGGCTACTGCTCCAACGCCTCTTTTGCCTTGACGTTTTTTTTGCGCGTCCAGCCCAGCCGAGTGATCGCACGGCTCATGGTCGCCGTACTCACGCGCTGCCCATGCGTCTCTTCCCACAGATGGCAGTGTTCGTCTCGCGTGGCATCTCGATGCGCTTCCAATTGGGGGAGCAACCTCGCTTCTCACGCGTCTCCTTTTTTCGCCGGGCGGCCTGGAATGGCCTTCGGAGTCAACTCGTCCATCTCCCGCCGTTGTTTTAGGTACCGTTTGATGGTTGCTCGCGAAACGCCAAACGGCTCGATGATCTCGCCTCGTGATCGGCCCTCATCGACGGCACGCACCACCCGTTCTCTCAGATCTGTTGAATATGCTTTCATAGATCCAGTGTACTACTCGGCTCAATACTTCTGCCTATCGCTGTAGGCTCTCTGACACCAACGTAAAACTTCCAGCACAAAAAGCCCCGAAAGATTGAGGGTTTTTGCATAACTCCCCGAAACGGTGCACTCAAGATAGTACAAGGATTCGTACAAAAGTGGGCCATTTACTCACAGTCTTTCTTTCCTCAGCAATGAGAATCGAGAGAGAAACAGGCTGATCCTTTGCGTTCTCACGAATCGTAAGAGGGACGCCTTGTTTTCGGTCGGCCTGGCAGTGTAAAGGCCAGAATCATTGTGGCGATGGAGAGCCAGAACGTGACCAGATAGGCATCATTCAGACCCTGGAGAAAATGCACGCGAAAGATCGGCCCGTTGGGGTTGAAGATCTCGCCCAACACCTGTCCCATGGCGGCTTTGGACACGGCAGACGCGGGCACACCATGCTGGAGCAGCGACTGCATCAGTTGGGTGAAATGCTGGCCGAGCGAGCTGTGAGGATCATGGATGCTCTGGACCGCGCTGTTCTGAGAGGCGGTAAACTGGCTGGTCACAATCGTTCCCAGGATGGCGATGCCGATGGACTGGAAGATGTTGCGCGAGGCATTGAGCAGCGAGGTGGCGCGTGGGAATTGTTCCGGCATCAGTCCAGTCAGGGCAGCGGTCAGCGTGGTTTGCAAGACACAGCCCAGGGCAATACCGCGAACGGCCACAATCTCCATCACCACCACATAGCTGGTGTTCAGATCGAGCGAGGATAGCTGCCACGTATTGATGGCTAGCAGCAAACTGCCAAACGCAATCAGCCAGCGCCCGCCGATCCGGTTATAGAGCGCTCCAGCAATAGGCGTGGTAAAACCTGCTCCGATGGCCAGTGGCAGCACAAGCAGCCCTGCCTGCAAGGGTGTCTGACCACGCAAGCTTTGCAGGTAAATCGGCAGCAGGAATTCGGCCCCGAACAGAGCGATGGCGCTGACCCAACCCAGAACACTGGCGCTGGCAAACATCCGTCTGCTGAAGAGGCGCAGGTCGAGCAGAGGCTCTTTCACCAGTAATTCGGTCACGATAAAGCCGATCAGGGCCGCACTTCCCACACTCAAAAGGGTCAGAATCTGCGCGGAGGCCCAGCCAGCCGTCTGCCCGTTCTGGATGCCAAACAGCAAACAACCAAAGGCGGTGATCGAGAGCAACACACCCGGAATGTCCAAACGAGCGGCTCCCCCACGCTTCGATTCGCGCAAAAAGAGTGCGCCGACGACGATCCCAATGATCCCGATGGGGATGTTAATCAAGAAAATATAGTGCCAGGAAAGGTACTGGACAAAATAGCCGCCAAGCACCGGGCCGCTGGCCGGAGCCACAACGAGAGGAATGCCGTAGATACCGAAGGCCAGGCCGCGCTCCTTTTCGGAGAAAGCACCTAAGAGGAGCGCTAGGCCCAGCGGGCTGAGCAGGCCGCCACCGAAGCCTTGCAAGGCGCGAAATGCCACCAGCCAGGGCAGCGAGGGCGCAAGCGAGCACAGAGCGGAACCAGCGACAAAAAGCCCCATGGCGAGCAAGAAAATCCGCTTGATGCCAAAGCGCTCGGCCAGCCAGCCCGCTAGCGGCGTGATGATGCCCAGCGCCAGAATATACGCGGTCAATACAGCATCCACCTGATCCACCTGAGCGTGAAAAGCCTTCTGCAAGGTCGGCACCGCCACATTGACTGCGGTTGAGTCGAGAATAGCCATGAAGGTGCCAAAGATGACAGCCGCCATAACTTTCCATTTATAATGTGTATCGCCGCTACTCTGATCTTGCGAAGCCATATCACTGGATAACGATATATCTGACGCTTTCATCGCGGACCCTTCCTGATTTCCTTCTTAAAGGATAGATAACCTCGACTTATTTCTATGAACCAAAAGACTGAAAACCGGTCAATTGTTTGGAACTGGGGAGGGTTTGCTTTCTTTCGCATGTGCCACATCTGTTCCTTCTTCTCCATGCAATACTGGTGATGGGGCGAGCAGCGTGATGTTCAGTTCACTGGCAGGCGTCGGGCGACGGAATGTCTTGCGGGCAAATTCACGGATCGCACCTCTCGCAACGCGACCTGGACCAAGGACGCTGATCTCCAGGCCAGTTTTTCCATCGGTGGCAGACGAGGCCAGCCAGAGCGCTCGCTCGGCTGGTATGGCAGGCTGATTCCCCCACATGCGTATAATCATCGGCAACAGCTTCAGCCGCTCCTCGTAGCCCTGCACACTCTGCACGTTACGCAGGAGATTCGTATCGACCAGGCCCGGATTAAAGGCATAGATCCCGATGCCTTTTTCCGTCTCGTACTCTTTGGCCAGGGCAAGCGTAAAATGGCGCACCCAGGCTTTGCTTGAAGCGTAGGCGTTCTGAAACGGCACTGGCTGTTTATCGCCCCGTCCCAATAGATTGATCAGTTTTCCAGCCCGTTGTTGTGCCAGAAAAGCATGCAACGCCACCAAAGAACCATAATACGTCCCGAACATAATAGTGCGCATCACCTGCTCGAAGCCCGTCGGATCGAGCGCGGCAGTTGGACCATAGACGCCTGCTACCCCGGCGTTATTCACCCAGATATCCAGTTGACCAAAGCTTTGGAGCGCGTGATCCGCCAGAGCTTGAACCTGAGCAAGGTCGCTCACATCGGTGACCAGACCCAGCACGCGTTTTCCCTCCTGTTGAAGATCTGCAACCGCCTGCTGAACCGCCTCTTCTGAACGCGCACCCAACACGACCGCAGCTCCTTCACGTGCATAGGATTGGGCGATTGCCAGTCCAAGCCCCCTGCTACCGCCAGTAATCACGGCAACTTTGCCATCAAGCTTTCCCATGACCTTTTCCTCCCTTATGGTGTGACCGTGGACTGTTCAGCCACGACAACATTTTTTTGCGGACGACGCCAGCCCGTCAGACGTACGATCAGACCGAAGAGCAGTGCCAGCACGATCACCCCTGGATAATCGATCAGGGGAATGGCTCCCAGTTGCCAGAGCTGGCCCACGCCGCGTCCAGCGTAGACGACAGTCGCCCCGACGATAAAGGCTAGCAAGAAGCTCCATCTGGCCCAACGCGGCAAGGCCAGTCCATGCATCTGGGTTATCACAAAGATGCCCGCAAACCCAAAGAAGAACATTGGCCAGAGCGCAAAGGCGTTGGAGAAAGCCACAAGCGTTCCATGAAAAAGAACCAGAATCTCCTGTGTAAAAGTCCAGTATGTATTCACATGGATGCGCGTAAAAAAGAGGCTGCCCTGGAGCAGGATCATGAACATATAGAAGAACCCAATCAGATGGCCAGGAGTGTTCTCCATCGGGTGATACCAGAAGGTGTAGATTGCTGCCCACGAGAAAAAATACCCGTGATACTTGCGTGCAAACTGGATCGCCCGTTGGGAGAACGGCAGGCGTTTACCGAAGAACAGGCCACGCCTATTGTTCTCCATGAGCATGACCCAGATCAGCAGGACGATGACTGAGCCTTGCGAACTGTAGACCGAGACATTCTGGGCCAGTCCATCGTACCAGAGCTGGGTCTGGAGCAGATGCAGCAGGATAAAGCCAGCATTCACTCCCAGAGCGATCCAATTGAAGCGGTGCAGCTTCGTCGTGTACTGCTGCCGATGGGTCTGGGCGTACCAGATGAGACCCCACATTGTCAGCTGGTGGAGCGCGTACAAGCCCCACGCGCTGATTTCGCCCAGGATCGTTGGCGTCGGCAGCTTCCAAAAATACCAGGATGGTCCCTGCTGCGGAAGATGCGGTACCGATGTGAGCGCAAAGCCCGCCGCCCAGATGATCCCTGTAAAAACGACACTGAAAGCGATGCCAAGCCAGAGCATTGATACATCCTGGCGCGGTTTCCCACTCGGCTCTGTGGGAGCTGTTGTCACTTGTTTCATGCCGATCTCCATGCGGTATACCTCCCGTGGTTCAAATATTTGGCTGCAACCAGCTAGCAAACCGGTCAATAGTTCAACATCTCGACCTGTCGTCCATTGACGTTTGGGTACAACTCGTCCAAGCTTATGATCCAACATGTGGTAATTTCGCCTTACCTACCATTTGGTAGGTTAAGTTTACACACCTGTAGAAAAAATGTCAAGGTGGGAAAAACGAACCAGTTAGGATTGTAACCCGTTCGTCACCAGGTCCAGAGTCATCTCCACAAGTTCCTCTTTTGATCCTGTGACATAGGATGGTGGAAGATTATCGATCCCCTCGATCAGCGAGAGGAACATCCCTGCAAGCGTTGCGCTCCGTTGGTGTTTGATAGGATTGTTCGCGAGCGCGTCTTGAAAAATGGCTGTGAGCGGCAAGAGAAGCGATTCAAAGACAACCACGCGGAGATTTTTCGCTGCCTGGGAGCTAATTACCCGCATATCCGATTGGAGCATGCGCCCAAGCTGCATAGCTGGCTGACTGAGCAGCCAGAGAGCCGCAGCACGCAAACGATCCTGCCAATCCGCACCAGCCGCCTGGATCGCGCCCTCCAAACCTGCCCGGTAGCCCTGCATACGTCTGGTTATGACCTCGACAAACAACGCTTCTTTGCCCTGAGGAAAGTGATGATAGAGTGAGGTATGACGAATACCGAGATCCCGCGCAATATCGCGCAACGTCACAACCTGGTAGCCGCGCTCGCGAAACAAGCGTTCCGCAGCGGCTAGAACCCGTTCACGGGCGTCCGATTCTCCACGATCAGTGTTTTTCATGACTTGCTTTTCTACCTACCATTTGGTAGTCTAATAGTACCCAATCTTACAGAGAGTTGTCAAATAAGGAGTTTGAGAAATGACTGATTTTACAGGCCGTGTCCTCGTGCTTGGCGCAAGTGGGCAAA